>JAAESX010000212.1 GCA_024228935.1 Pseudomonadota bacterium | reverse complement strand
GGCATGAGCTGGAAGATCGAGGACGGCGTGGTCCTGTTCGTCACCGACGGCGAGATGACCGGCGGTCAGGTCAGCGCGACCTACTCCGTGGCCGACCTCGTGACGCCGATCCCGGACTACCCCGGGCCCGACATCAACATCTCCCCCTCCGACGGCCTCCCCATCCCGGACGAGGATCTCCCGGAGCGTGAGGCCAACGTGATCGGCACCAGCGAGCTCGAGGAGCTGATCATGAACAACATCGCCCCCGACAGCTGGGGCGACGATCCGGCCAACTCGATCCGCGTCACGGAGAAGGGCACCCTCGTGGTCAGCCAGACCCCCGAGGTCCAGGGCAAGATCAAGGAGCTGCTGGACGACCTCCGCGAGTCCACGGGCATCCTGGTCGACATCCAGGCGCGCTTCATGCGCGTCGAGGACAGCTTCCTCGAGGACATCGGCGTCGACTTCCGTGGCCTCGGCCTCCCGGGCCCCGGCCCGAACGGCGTCGAGTTCAACGACTTCGGCGACGGCTCCTCCGAGTTCGGCGACGTCATCGGTCGCACCAGCGACGTCGGCGCGTACTTCGACGACGGCCCCGACGGTAGCTACCGCGGCCGGGTCGAGGACCTGTACGACTCCCAGCTTGGCTCGGACAACTTCCAGGCCTCCGGCGGACTCTCGTTCCAGTGGGCGTTCCTCAACGACCTGCAGCTGGAGCTCATCCTGCGCGCGGTCTCGAAGAGCG
>JAAESX010000211.1 GCA_024228935.1 Pseudomonadota bacterium | reverse complement strand
GCGACGAGACACGGAGCGAGTTTCTCCGCAGTTCCGATTCCTGGTTCCGTCCCACCGCCATTCGCACCGGACCGGACGGCGCGATGTATGTGGCCGATATGTACCGGCTTGTTATCGAGCACCCCGAGTGGATCGACGACAAGCTCGAGCAGGAAATGATTGCCGACGGCCGCCTGCGAGCCGGTCACGACCGCGGTCGGATCTACAAGACCTTTCCGAGCGGGGCGAAGCTCCACAAGAGGGTCAACCTTGCCTCGCTCAACCCGGCTGAGCTCGGTGCCGCGCTAGGCTCCTCGAACGGCTGGCAGCGTGACACCGCCCACATGATGTTGACCTGGCTCGAGAAGGACGAGCAGAAGAAGGCAATTCCGGGCCTCATCACCGTGCTGCGGAGCAGGCATCCAGCCGCCCGGGCCCAGGCCTTGAGCGCGCTCGCAGATCTTGGCACGCTTTCCGCGGATGCGCTGAAGATCGGTCTCGACGATTCACACCCCGGCGTGCGGCGCAATGCGCTGCGCGTGGGCAACCACCTCTTCAACGACCATCCGGCACTCGGTCAGCGAGCGGTTGCCCTGCTTAACGACGAAGATGCCCACGTGCAACAGCAGGCTGCCTATGCACTGGGCGCCTCGACGCACAAGGAGGCGGGGCGGGCCCTTGGACGTTTCCTCGTGAAGAACGCCGGTCGTCCCTACCTCCG
>JAAESX010000210.1 GCA_024228935.1 Pseudomonadota bacterium | reverse complement strand
GAGAAATCGAGAAATCGAGAAATGGACCGGGCCGACAGCCGACGGAGTCGGCCGGCCCACAGCACGAGCGGTAAGACCGATCGCGGCCAGGGCATCTCTCAGATCGAGGGGTCAACGGAGCGCGCAGAATTCGCCGGCTGACCGTCAGCCTCGGGGTTGCGCGTCGCCGGCTCGCCTTCGGCTCGTGAATGAAGAGGGCGGCAGCCTGCAAGCCCGGCTCACGACACCTAGCCCAACTCCCCCAGCACCCTCCGCATCGCCCCCACCTCGAGCCCCCGGCTCTCCCCATTGGCAATCCACGTCGCCAAGGAAGCCCGCGTCTGGTCTCCCACCTTCGTGAAGTGCCACTCGAAGAACGCCTCGATGTCCACCGGAACGACCATCGGCACCAGCCACGCCGCCGGCCCGAACACGAACCCCGGCGGCGAGAGCCCCGCGCCGACCCCGTGGTAGGCCGCGGACACAGCCCGCGCCTGGGAGATCGTCTCCGCCAGCGAAGCCCCCCGCGAGCCCAGACGGTCCCACTTCCAGCCCACCGTCTCCAGGTGCGCGGTGATGGGCAACAGCGTCGCCGATCCCAGCGCCATCTCGGTCCGCACCGACCGCACGACGCTCGCCGGGCATCCGCCCGCCCGCAGTCGACGCACGATGTCCTCGGACCCCGGCCCGCCGAACTTCGACGGCATCAACCACGGAAACCAGTACCGCATCCCCGGCTCGACCTTCTCGCCCGGAAGCGGTGCCTGCCACGACATGAAGCCGATGAGCCCGGTCGCCAGCTTGTCCTCGTCGACGTGCTGCAGCAGCAACTCGCGGTCCTCGAGCCCCGGCTGGAGCGTCACGACGCGAGCGCCTCGGGCCGCTTCCAACAGCGCCCCAAACCACTGCCCCTGCAGCGCCGTCGAGCTCACGCAGAGCCAGACCTCGTCGAACCCGGCGAGCTCCTCGGCCGTGGTCACGACGCCATCGGCCCGCAGCGTCACGGGCGTCTGGTCACCGTTGACCGGATGCATGAGCATCCCGGCCTCGACCTCGGAGCGGTACTTCTCGCGCACGTAGAACGTGACGGAGTCGCCCGCGAGCTGCAGGTGACGGCCGTAGACCTGTCCGACGGCGCCCGCGCCGATCAGTGCGACACGGGCCATCCGACTACTCGCAGCCTCCCGAGAAGGTGCAGCCGAACGAGGCCGCCGCGCCGTACTCGGAGTACGACTCGCTCAGGCCGTAGTCGTGCACGTCGTCCGGGGAGTTGGCGTCGCCGCCCGCGCTCGTCCCGAAGTCACACGTGTCGCAGTCGAACGTCGAGTCCGAGGCGTACAGGATGACCACGCCGCCCAGGTAGCCGCCACCGTCGCTGTCCGCGCTGTTGTTCGTGAACGTCGAGGTGGTCGCCGTCGCCGTCGCCGTCACGTCCAGCATCATCACCCCGCCCCACGCCACCGCGGAATTCCCGTCGAAGTCGCTGTCCACGATGTCGATGTCGGGCGCGCCGACGTAGCCGTAGCCGTAGTAGACGCCACCGGACGTCGCCGAGTTGTCGTTGGCGACGACGGTGTCCATCGAGACGACGCCGTCGATGTTGAAGACCGCGCCGCCGAAAGTCGCCACTCCCAGCTCGATCCCCACGCTGGTCAGGTTGACATCGCAGTCCTGCGCGCCGATGGCACCGCCGAGACCGCCGTACGAGCCCGACTCGGACACGTTCCCAGAGAACGCCGCGTCCTGGATGTTGAGAGTCGAAGACGCCTCGCACGAGATGGCGCCGCCCGTCGAGTAGGCCGTGAACGTCTTGCTCGTCGCATCGGCGTACCCGTCCGAGAAGGTCACTCCGCTCACATCGACCGTCAGGCTGTCGGTCGCGACCTTGATGATGGTCCCCGCACCGCCACCCGACAGGATCGACGTCTCCTCACCGTTCCCGATGATGTCGACATCCGCCTCGATGGTCAGGTGCGCCTCGAACTCGCCGTCGCAGACGTACACGGTGCCGGCGTCGGTCAGCGTGTAGCTCGACAGGTCGTCGGTCAGGTCCGTCCAGCTGCCGTCGCCGTCCGCGTAGAACCACACGCCCGCCGCATCCAGCGAGTTGTCGCCGTCGCAGTTGCGGTCCTCGTTCGAGTTGCAGGACTCGACCTGGCCCGGGTTCACGTCCTCGTCGGTGTCGTCGCAGTCGCCCGTCGTCTCGGACATGCCCGCGCCGAACTCGCACGCGTTGATGATCACGTCGCTGCCGTACTCGTCCCCGTCCAGGTCCTCGTAGTACGACGTGACCGACTCCTCGGAGATGCTGTCGTCGTCCCCATCGACCAGCTCGTCGCAGTCGTTGTCCAGGTTGTCACAGATCTCCTCGGCTTCCGGGTTGATCGTGTCGACGGCGTCGTTGCAGTCCTCGTCGTTGTCGACGAAGTCCTCGGGCTGGACGCAGGCCTGGGTGAAGTCGAGCGCGTAGCCGTACCCATCGCCGTCCTGGTCCGCGTACCAGACGGGCGCCTCGGACGTGTCCAGCGAGTCGTCCTCGTCGTCGACCAGGCCGTCGCAGTCGTTGTCGATGTCGTCGCAGATCTCGGCGCCGTCGGTGTTGATGGCGGCGTCGGTGTCGTCGCAGTCGCGGTCGTTGCCGACGTACCCGACCGGCGTCGTGCAGGCCTCGGTGGTGTTGCCCGCGTCGCCTTCGAGGTCGCCGTCCGTGTCCGCGAACCAGGTCGTGGTCACGCCGCCGTCGTCGACCACGTCGTTGCAGTCGTTGTCGACCTCGTCACAGACCTCGGGCGCGCCCGGGTAGGTGCTGGCGTCGTCGTCGTCACAGTCGACGTCGTCGAAGAAGCCGTCGCGGTCGTTGTCGACGACCGGCTCTTCCTTACCGGTGCAGGCGAGCGAGAGGAGAAGCAGCAGCATGTCGGGATCCGTCCATCCGAGGGGGCGGAGCGAGACTATCCCTCCGGCGCCGAGGCTGGAAGTCGGATTGTGAACGCGGCCCCACCCTCGGGGGCCTGGACCTCGAGCCCCAGCCTTCCGCCCTGGGCCTGGATCGCGTCCCTGAGCCGAACGAGCTCGGATCGGTCCCGCTGCGGAGTGAACAGCCGACGGGCCAGCTCGAGCGGCGTGCCGGGTCCGTCGTCCGCAACCCGGATGCGTACGTCCGTCGCGGCGTCCAGGGTCAGGAACACGTGGCGGATCCCGTCCTGGGTGCCCGCTGCGGCCACGGCCTCGCCGGCGTTCCGGACGAGCGCGCGGAGCACGGACTCCAGCTCGCGGCGGTCGATCCGGGCGATGGCGGCGCCACCCGAGTCGTCGCGAAGGTGCACCTGCACGCCTCGCTCCCAGAGCTCCACGTGCAGCGGCTCGAGGACCTCGTCGAGCCAGGCAGACAGCGGCGTCACCTCGCGCCGAGACTCCGGCTGCCCCACCCGCAGACGAGCGAGCGAGCGGATCGCGTCGAGCACCCCGCCCTCGCCCTCCTCGGCGACCGCCTCGATTGCCGCCAGCCGCGCCTCGCGCTCGATGGCCTGGCGCTCGGCTCGCCGCAGCTGCAGCAGCGACTCGATGCGCGCCCGCAGCTCGGACAGGTGGAAGGGCTTGGTGACGTAGTCGGCGGCGCCCAGGTGCAGACCGCCGACCAGATCCTCGAGCTCCCCCCGGGCGGTGAGGAGGATGAACGGCAAGGCGGCGAGCCCTTCGGTCGCCCGCACGCGACGGCACAGTTCGAAGCCGTCCATGCGCGGCATCATCACGTCCGAGAGCACCAGCTCCGGCGCCAGCTCACGGATTCGGTGCAGCCCCTCGACGCCATCCGAGGCGGTGCTCACCCCGGTACGTGCGCGAGAGCTGCCCGACGACGAACGCGCGCAGGTCGGCGTTGTCCTCGACCAGCAGGATGTGGGGTGCGTCCGCGGGCGCGGTGCCGTGCTCCTCCTTCACGGTTCGACCACCAGCGTCCGACAGCAGCGCCTCGAGCCGCGTCGAGCCCGCGCTCACCTCGACCTCGACCGTCTGCTCCCTGGCGTGGACCACATCCATGGTGACCGGCCGGTAGGGGAGGACGACCCGGAACGCGGACCCCTCGCCTTCGACGCTGCGCGCGGTGATTCGTCCGCCGTTCAGCTCGACCAGCTCGCATGTCAGCGCCAGACCCAGCCCCGTGCCCGGAGCCGTGGCGCCTCGGGCCCGATGGAAGCGGTCGAAGATGCGCTCGATCTCGTCGGGCGCGATGCCGACCCCCGTGTCCCGGACCTCGAACCACATCATCTCGCCGGACGCGCTCGCCTCGACGACCACACGGCCGCCCTCGGGCGTGAACTTCAGCGCGTTGGACAGCAGGTTGCCAGCGACAGTTTCGATCTGCTCGGGGTCGAGCAGGCTGGCCGGCAGCTCGTCGAGCCCGATGACCACCAGGTCGATGCCCGAGCGCTCCGCATGAGGACGCGCCGCCTCGACCAGGCCCTCGAGCACGTCGCCCAGGTCCGCCCGCGCCGGACGGGACTCCAGCCGCCCGACCTCGAGGCAGGCCAGGTCCAGCAGCATCTCGACCTGCCGCTGGAGCCGCACGCCGTTGCTCCACATCGACGCGAAGACGGCGTCCCCGGGCTGGTCCTCGAGCAGGTCCTCCAGCGGGCCGAGGATGAGCATCAGCGGGGTCCGCAGCTCGTGGCTGACGTTGGCGAAGAAGCGCGTTCGAGCCTCGCCGAGGGCCTCGAGCTCGGCTTTGGCCTGGGCGAGCTCCTCGCGCTGGTCGAACTGCCACTGGCGACCTCGGGCGTTGAGGTGCGTGGCCAGGCTCGCGACCGAGCCGCTTCCCAGCAGGAACGCCACCCAGGCGAGCCCGGTGTCGCTCCACCCGTGGCCGACGAGGTTGAGGCCCAGGTACCCGACGGTCGACACGGCGCAGAACACCGCCGCGGGCCCGAGCCGCCAGGGCAGGGAGAAGCAGCTCCCCAGCATGACGAGCATGATCCCGACGACGTACGTGCTGTCGAAGCCCGTGTGCAGGAACGTACAGACGGCGAAGCCCAGCGAGGCCAGCAGGGCGAAGGCGACCGACACCGCCCGGATGAAGTGGCGCCCGACCGACGTGTAGGTGGCGCCGAGGAACAACGCGAACGCGACGACGAGGCCGAGCCGGACCACCAGCACCCGGGACGCGATGTCAGGCGCCACGATGTGGTCGAGCGGGATGTTCGCGGGGAAGAACAGCACGCCGAACGCCAGGAGCCAGCGGCTGCGCTCGACCAGGAGCGCGCGCTGCTCGTCGGCGAAGCGGGTCGAGGCGTCCATGCGCCGGAAGCTACCGCGACTGCTGCTCGATGAGCGCCTCGGCCGCGAGCCGGCCGCTCTCCACCGCGGCGTCCGCGCTCCCCGCCGACAGCGTCGTCCGCGTCCAGTCCCCCGCCACGAACAGGTTCGCCACCCCGGTCTCGCCCTGCCGCAGCCGAACGCTCGTCGTGCCCGGAGGCGACTGCACGTAGCGCTCGGACCCGACGGTGTTGGTGCGCTCGTAGCGCATGACCTCGTCGTGCTTCTCGTAGTTCGGAAACAGCAGCGGACCGTCTTCGGCCATCCACCAGTCGAACGGCGTCTCCTCCAGAACCTCGGGCAAACACGAGACGAAGTAGTGGAGCGAGCCCGCCTGGACGTCCTCGCGCGGCAGCAGCGTCGACATGTCGGCCCACGAGTCGATCGGCGGCTCGTACCCGCTGAAGATGCTCGACCCACCTTCCCAGCCCAGCTGCTCGAGCGTGGGTCGCATCCAGATCTGCACGGCCCGCGTGGCCACCGTGGGCATCTCGAGGACATCCGACCAGCCCGGCAGATCCGCCAGGGCCGCGTACACCTGCGGCACACACGGCGCCGGGGTGCCGGACAGGACGACGTCGAAGTCCTGGCCCCGACGCAGGCGGCGGCGTGGGCGCTTCGGCTCGCGCAGCTCGCCCACGGCCTCGCTCGGCCAGGCGCGAACGCCCTTGTGGCAGATGACGGGCTCGTGCCGACCGACCTTCAGGACCTGCAGGTCGATACGCTCGATGCCGTCGTCGCCCAGCTCGAACCCGGTGACCCGGCGGTGGAACTTGAACCGCACGCCGCGCTTCCGCAGCACGTCGTACAGCGGGGTGAAGACGATGTCGCCCATCCCCGCCTTCATGCGGAACGCCGGAGCGTCCCGGTAGGCGAAGCCGAACTTCAGCAGGATGCGGAGGGCCACCCCGGCCGCGATCGAGCCGGCCTCGGGGTCGTGGTTGAAGCCCTCACGGAACGCGAAGCCGAGCGTGTAGAACGCCCACACCGGCGCCCACCAGGTCAGCTCGTCGTCCGCCCCGTGCAGCCTCAGCCAGTCGCGGAACTCCAGGTGGTCGATGCGCTCGAAGGCGTCCGGGCCATGCGGCTGGACGTCGTGCACGTAGCCGCGGGCCACGATGAGACCGAGCCGCGCCATCCGAACCGCCCGTCGCGGTCCATCGGCGGCGTGTCCTCGCGCCGACAGCCGGGTGAGCACCGCGTCCAGCCGATCGAGCAGGCGGCCTCGCTGCGCGGAGACCTCGCCGTCCAGCAGCCCATCGATCCAGTGCACCAGCCGGTCGATCCAGGGGTGTTCCTGGGGCGGATCCCCCCGGCCGCCCCGCGACGTGCGGGAAGTCGACGTGCCAGAAGTCCCAGCCCGGACGCCGCGGCACCCGCTCGGGGAACGTGATGCGCCGCTGGGGCTCCAGCGCGTCGTCGAGCGACTGGAAGGGACCGTCCGCCGGCGGCCGCCAGTCGGCCCAGACCGCCCGCAGGAGCCCGAACATCTCATCGTAGAAGCCCAGCAGGATGTGGAGCCCGTGCTCCTCGATACGCCCGCCATGGTCCAGGTTGCGTCCGCTGCCGGTCTTGCCGCCCAGCCGATGCTCGTCCGTGAACACGGTGACCTGGAACCGGGCACGCTTCTCGGAGGTGTCCGTGAGGTAGAACGCCGCAGCGATAGCTCCGAGGCCACCGCCGAGCACCGCTACCTTCGTACGTTCCATGCCCATCCGCCGACGAGTACATATCCTGGGAGGAGGCCCCGCAGGCCTCACCGCGGCGTGGTTTCTGTCGAACACGGCGGAGGGGGCACCGCAACGAAGAGCACGGCCTGCACGTGTGGTTCGGCTTCTACGAGAACGCGTTCTCGATGATGCGCGAGGTCTACGCCGCCTGGGATCCACCCCCGGGCTGCCCCCTCACGGACTTCGACAGAGCGTTCCTGCCGCACAGCTACACGCCGATCGGCTTTCGCAGCGCCGACGGCAAGGCCCACCCCCACGACGTGACCTGGCCGGTGAACGAGGACGAGCCGGGCCGCGGCCAGGTCCGCATGACGCCCTGGGGCGCGGTGACCCAGCTGCTGTCCCTGTGTCGACGAGCCATCGAGGCGCTCATCGACCGCCCCCTCGGCGACCGGACCTGGACCCCGAGCGCCGGAGCCCTGCGCGCGATGTCGCGACTCCAGGAGCGAGGCCGGGACCTGGGCGACCGGCCCGCCGACCTGGGCGCCTGGCGTGGCCTGCTCAGGCTGCTCGACAAGGCCCTGGACCGGCGAGCGCGCGCCCTGACCAGCCGGAACGTCGACGAGCACCCCGTCATCGCCCTGCTCGACCTCATCCTGGCGCTACTGACCGCGATGGTCGACCCGGACGAGGGCGTCGCCCACGACTGGGACTTCGACCGGTGGAACCACATGGAGCTTCGCCAGCTCCTGAAGAAGCACGGCGGGCATCCGGCGGTCGTCGACCACTGGTCCGGCCTTCGGATGATCTACGACTCGACGTCCCAGTACCGGCAGGGCGACCCGAAGCAGCCCGACATGGCCGCGGGGACGGGCGCCCGCGTCGTGCTGCGCACGATGACCACGTACAAGGGCTCGGTGCTCTACCACCTGGCCGCGGGCGCCGGCGAGACCTTCATCAGCCCGCTGTACGAGGTCCTGAAGCAGCGGGGTGTGCGCTTCGAGATGTTCCACGACGTGCGCGAGCTGACGTGCTCGGAGGGGCGCGTGGACTCCGTCCGCATCGCGGTCCAGGCCGACGCGCAGGACTACCGACCGACGTTCGTCCACCGCGGGCTGGTGGTCTGGCCCGAGGAGCCGTTCTGGGACCAGCTCGGCGGGAAGTTCTCCGGCGACTTCGAGCGACGCTGGAACAAGCCCGAGCCCGTCGACGAGCTCGTGCTGCGCGATGGGCCGGACTACGACGAGCTGATCCTGGCCATCCCGCTCGGCGCCATCCGGGAGAGGAAGCTGGCGGACGAGCTGCGCGTGCACGAGCCGTTCGCTCGCATGCTGGACGCGCCCTCGCTCGTGCCGACCGCCGCCGCCCAGCTCTGGATGGACGAGTCGCTGCTGGAGCTCGGCTGGATCCGACCGCCACCCGCGCTGGTCGGCTGGACCTACCCGCTGTCGATCTGGGCCGACCACCGCGGCGAGTCCATCGAGCTGCTCGTCGACGGAGACCTGCAGCTGGCCGACGACCTGGAGGTCCGCTTCACGCCGGGACACACCGCCGGGAGCCACTGCCTGCGGGCGGGCGACGTGTTGTTCACGGGTGACCACCTGGCCTGGTCTCGCGCGCGACAACACCTGATCGCCTTCCGCGACGCCTGCTGGGACTCCTGGCCGCGACAGATCGGTTCGATGCGCACCCTGTCGGGCGTCGAGGTCCGCCATGTGCTGCCCGCGCACGGTGCCCCCGCGTTCGACCTGCAGCCCGGCGCGATCGACGCCTGCATCGCGTGGATGGAAGGGGCCTGATCTCAGGGTAGAGTCCCCTCTTCCGAGGGTTCCATGCTCGCTCTGCTGCTCTTCGCCTGTACAAAGGATCCGGACCTCGACTACTCGACGGACAAGCCGGACGTCACCGACGACAGCGGGCTCGAAGAGTCGGGCGTCGAGGACCTGGACGGCGACGGCTCGCCGGCGGACGAGGACTGCGACGACCTGGACAGCAACCGCACGCCGGGGGCCGAGGAGGTCTGCGACGGTGTGGACAACGACTGCGACGACGAGGTCGACGAGGACGCTGGGGACCTGTGGTACGCGGACGCGGACAACGACGGCTTCGGCGACGAGGCGGACGCCGGCACCCAGGCCTGCGAGGGCCCGTCCGGCACGACCGACAACAACGAGGACTGCGACGACGCCGACGGGACGGTCAACCCGAACCAGTTCGAGGTCTGCGACGAGATCGACAACAACTGCGACGGTGAGATCGACGAGGACGGCGCCATCGGCGGCGAGATCTTCTACGAGGACGCCGACGAGGACGGCTACGGCGCCGACTGGTCGACCGCCGAGGCCTGCACCGCTCCCAGCGGGTACGTCAGCGACGACTCCGACTGCAACGACAGCGACGGCGACGTGCACCCGGGCGCGACCGAGGAGTGCAACCTCGACGACGACGACTGTGACGGCGACATCGACGAGGGCGTCGAGCCGACGGTCTGGTTCGCCGACGATGACTCCGACACCTATGGCGACCCCTCGACGGGCGTCGCGTCCTGCACCCAGCCTGCGGGCTACGTCGCCGACGACACGGACTGTGACGACACCGACGCCGACATCTCGCCCGCCGGGACCGAGTCCTGCGATGACGTGGACGAGGACTGCGACGGCGACATCGACGAGGGCGCCACCGACGGCGACACCTGGTACGCCGACACCGACAGCGACGGCTACGGCGACGCCTCGACCACGACGGAGTCCTGCGGCCAGCCCACCGGGTACGTCAGCGACGACACCGACTGCGACGACACCGACGGCGAGATCAGCCCCGGCGAGGACGAGCTCTGCGACACCGTCGACAACGACTGTGACGGCGACGTCGACGAGGACTCGGCGATCGACGCGGACACCTGGTACGCGGACACCGACACGGACAGCTACGGCGACGCGACCTCGACGCAGGACGCCTGCAGCCAGCCCAGCGGGTACGTCAGCGACGACACCGACTGCGACGACACCGACAGCGACAGCTACCCGGGCGCCGACGAGACCTGTGACTCCGCCGACAACGACTGCGACGGCGACGTCGACGAGGACGCCACCGACGCGACCACCTGGTACGCCGACGACGACGGGGACACCTACGGCGACGCCAGCTCGACCCAGGACGCGTGCAGCCAGCCCAGCGGGTACGTCAGCGACGACACCGACTGCGACGACACCGACGCCGATCTGAACCCCGGCGAGGCCGAGATCTGCGACGGCAACGACAACGACTGCGACGGCGACACCGACGAGGGCTTCACCGGGACGCCCACGACCTGGTACGCCGACAGCGACAGCGACGCGTACGGCGACGCCGACACCAGCCTGGACAACTGCGACGCCAGCGCCCCGTCCGGGTACGTCAGCGACGACACCGACTGCGATGACACCGACGGCAGCATCTACCCGGGCGCCACCGAGTACTGCGACGACGCCGACAACGACTGCGACGGCACCGTCGACGAAGACGACGCCGCGGACGCCAGCGACTGGTACCCGGACTCCGACTCGGACGGCTTCGGCGACGACAGCGCCTCGGCGACGACCCAGTGCGAAGCGCCCTCGGGCCACGTCGCCGACAACACCGACTGCGACGACGGCGCAGACGACGTGAACCCCGACGAGCTCGAGTACTGCGACAGCACCGACCACGACTGCGACGGCGACACCGAGTCCGGCGCGGTGGACACGGAGACCTGGTACACGGACAGCGACGGCGACGGCTACGGCGACGACAGCTCGACGACCGAGGCCTGCACCCAGCCCAGCGGCACCTCGGACGTCGGCGGCGACTGCGACGACACGACGAGCGGCACGACGACGGGCGACACGTACTACGCCGACACCGACGGCGACGGCTACGGCGACGCCAGCTCCACCAACACCCAGTGCTCCGCCGGCAGCGGCTACGTCTCGGACGACACCGACTGCGACGACACCGACGCCGACATCAGTCCGGCCGACACCGAGGTCTGCGACGACGCCGACAACGACTGCGACGGCACCGTGGACGAGGACGACGCCTCGGACGCCAGCGACTGGTACCCGGACTCCGACTCGGACGGCTTCGGCGACGAGACCGCCTCGGCCACCACCCAGTGCGACGCGCCGTCCGGCTACGTCGCCGACGACAGCGACTGCGACGACAGCGCGGACGATGTGAACCCGGACGAGCTCGAGTACTGCGACACCACCGACCACGACTGCGACGGCGACACCGAGGCCGGCGCGGTGGACGCGGAGACCTGGTACACGGACAGCGACGGCGATGGCTACGGCGACGACAGCTCGACGACGGACGCCTGCACCCAGCCCAGCGGCACCTCGGACGTCGGCGGCGACTGCGACGACACCACCAGCGGCACGACGACGGGCGACACCTACTACACCGACAGCGATGGCGACGGGTACGGCGACAGCAGCTCGACGACCGTCGAGTGCGCAGCCGGCAGCGGGTACGTCAGCGACGACACCGACTGCGACGACGACGACGCGACCACCTACCCCGGCGCTTCCGAGACCTGCTACGACGGCGTGGTCAACGACTGCGACGGAACCGAGAGCGACGCGCTCGCCGCGTGCACGCTCCAGGGCGTGATCCCGTCGGACGACATCGCTGTCTTCCTGTACGGCGACGACGCAGGCGACGAGCTCGGTACGTCCATCTCCAGCGCCGGCGACCAGGACGGCGACGGCGTCGACGACATCATCTTCGGCGCGCCCTATGCCGAGAGCACGAACGCCAAGGAGGGCATGGTCTACATCGCCTACGGCCTCTCGAGCGGGCTGGAGGCCACCTCGGCCGACGTCACCCTGACCGGCACGGCGAAGAACGACCAGGCCGGAATGAGCGTCTACGGCGGAGAGGACTTCAACGGCGACGGCCAGGACGATGTGGTGATCGGAGCGGACGAGTACGGCTCCAACACCGGCGCGGTCTTCCTGTACCTGGGCCCCGTGACGGCGAGTGAGATCCTCAGCTCAGGTCGGATCGACGGCGTCGCCGCAGCCGACTGCGGGACGACGATGACGGGCGCCGGGGACATGGACGCCGACGGCACGCCAGACCTGCTGGTCGGTTGCGAGCGCCAAGGCAGCAAGCACGGCGCGATCGTGCTCATCCACGGTCCGCTCACCTCCGTCACCGACATGAACAGCTCGGCCTACTACACGGGCGACACCTCGCGGGACTACGCCGGTGCCTCGCTCGCGAGCCTCGGCGACACCGACGGAGACGGCCTCGACGACGTCGCGGCCGGCGCCCCGGGATCGAACAGCGGCGTGGGGCGCTTCTACGTGATGCTCGGCCCGCAGACCGCGACGGTTCCCGGCGCAGGGCTCGGCACGGTGGATGGCACCGGCGACGGGCAGACGACGAGCGACGACTGCGGAACGGCCCTGGCGGGCGGCGACTTCGATGGAGACGGCCTGGGTGACCTGGCCGTGGGCTGCTCGGGCGCCGGTACCGTGGCGGTGTTCCTGGGGCCGGTGACCGGCGCGCTCGCCACGACGTCGGCCTACGCGACGTTGTCCGCAGCCAGCGGCGGCACCGAGTTCGGTGCGGCGCTGACGACGATGGGCGACATGGACTCCGACGGGACGGAGGAACTGGTCGTGGGCGCACCGAACGCGGGCTCGGCCGGGGCAGGCACCGCCTGGCTCTTCTACGGGCCGTCGTCCGGGACCACGAGCACCACTTCGGCGGATGCGGAGATCAACGGCGGACAGACCGCTGCGCTCGGCACGGCGATGTACGGCGGCGACGACCACGATGGCGACGGGCTGCCCGACCTGTTGCTGGGCGCCCCGAACCAGGACGCCCCGAGCGGCCAGGGCGTGGCGGGCATCGGCTTCGTCGTCGCGGGGGCGGCCTACTGATTCAGCCGTTCGCGCAGACCGTCCAGGGCCTCGTGGCCCCGGAAGGCCCGCTCGGCGGCGTCGAGGCGCTCGCGGGCTCGCTCGTCGAGGCCTGCGTCGAGGAAGTTCTCGATGGCGACCGCCTCGGCCTCGGCGGTGGTGAGGCGCTGGAGCCCGAGCTTGAGCCGCAGCGCCTTGGCCTCGCTCCGCCGCTTGCCCGAGGCGTCCAGCGCCGCGAGTGCCCGCTCGGCGAGCGGGCGCATGCCGCGGTTGTGGGCCTCCTCGACCAGGACCATCAGGCCGAACGGGTTCCCATCGACCAGCGCGAAGGCCTCGGCCGACAGCCGCGCGCGCTCCTCGCCGTGGACGACCGACGCCGCCTGGACGCGCTTCCGCATGGACTTCGTCCCGAAGTTCCGCTTCCAGAACGGCAGCACCATCAGAGCGATGCAGATCGCGAACGCGGGCGCCATCCACGGCTCGAGCTGCAGCCCGAGGGCGTTCACGACGTCCTCGATGGTCTTCGTCATGTACCGCATGTCAGGCCCAGCGTATGGCGGTGGCCTTGATGATCGCGGAGACGGTCGAGCCCACGACGAGCCCCAGTTCCACGACCGCACCGCGCGTCAGCTCGGCAACGATAGGCACGCCGACGTCGATGTGAACATGTACGCGGCCGACATCATGCAGCCGGGTCACCCGGCCAGCCAGCACGTTCCGCGCCGACATCGGCCCCACCTCACCCGCCGCGACGAGCACGTCGGCAGGCCGAATGAGGACCGCGCCACCGGACGCGGGGCCGGCGACCGCGAGCTCCACGCCGCCGGCGTCGACCCGGCAGGTCGGGCCGTCCTCGAGCACGGTCACCCGCAAACAGGTCTCGACGTCCTCGACGCCCAGGTCCTCGAGCAGCCCGACGCCCTCGACGCCATCCATGCCCAGCAGCACGACCTCGTCCGTCAGCCGCTGGATGAGCGAGGTCGAGTGCGTCACGAGCACCAGAGGCACGTCCTGTGCGAGCAGGTACTGCGCGATCCGGCGAGCCCGAGCCCCGTCGACCCCCGCGAACGGCTCGTCCAGGAGCAGACGCGACGAGCCGCTCGCCAGCGCCCTTCCGAGCGCGACGCGGCGAAGCTCGCCTCCCGACAGCCCAGCAGGTCGCCGGTCGAGCAGCGGGACGAGGTCCAGCACGTCGAGCAGCTCGTCCGACGGCGTACCGCCGAAGGCCACGTTCTCGCGGACGGACAGGTGGGGGAACACGCGCGCGTCCTGAAACACGACACCGAGCCCACGCCGCCAGGACGGGAGCCAGGGGGTGTTGAGCTCGCGCCCATCCACGGCCAGCCGACCGGGGGTGCGCCGCGTGCCCGCCAGGCAAGCCAGGAGCGAGGACTTTCCGACGCCGTTGGGGCCGAACACCCCCAGGCGCCGCGCCGAGGACTGGAAGCGGAGCGGGAGCGTGCGCTCGCCCAGACGCAGGGTCAGGTCGGCCTCGATCATGCGGCGAGCCGGCTGCGGGCCCGACGCACCAGCAGCTCACCGACGGTCACGGCGCCGATGGCGAGGACCGCCGACAGGCCGACCAGCATCGCGGCGTCGCGCTCGCCGCCGGGCGACTGAAGCGCGCTCCAGATGGCCAGCGTCAGGGTGCGCGTCTCCCCTTGGATGTTCCCGGCGAACGTCACGGTCGCGCCGAACTCGCCCAGAGCGCGAGCGAAACAGAGCAGCGCCCCCGCCACGACCCCGGGGAACGCCAGCGGCAGTGTCACGCGCCAGAACGCCTGTGCCGGCGTGCAACCCAGCGTCATCGCGGCCTGTTCGAGGCCGGGCTCGACCGCCTCGAACGCCACGCGCAGGGTCCGAACGAAGAGCGGGAGCCCCATCACCCCCGCCGCGATGGCGCAGGCCGTGGTGGTGAAGGCCACCGACGTCGGGAACACTCCACCTCGCCCGAACAGCACGAGCAGGCCGTACCCGGTCACGATGGGTGGAAGCACGAGCGGGAGCGCGACGAGCGCCTCGACCAGGGCCTTGCCGCGGAACTCGAGCCGAGCCAGCGCGAAGCCCAGCGGGATGGCGATGGGCGCCGCAACGGCCGTGCCGAGCCCAGCCGCCTGGACCGACACCCACAGCGCCGCGCCCAGGTCGGTCACGCGCTGCGTTCCCGGGCCAGTCGCCGGCCGATGAGGAACGCCACGTCCAGGCTCTGGGCGTAGTTCAGGCGCGGGTCGCAGAACGTCTCGTACGCCCGAGACAGGTCCTCGGCCGCGAGCTCCTGAGGCCCGCCGACACACTCGGTGACGTCCTCGCCCGTCAGCTCGAAGTGCACTCCGGCCAGTCGGCTGCCTGCAGCGCGGTGGAGATCGAACGCCTGCCGCAGCTCGGAGAGCACGTCGTCGAAGTCCCGGGTCTTCAGGCCAGCCTGGGTCTGGGTGTTCCCGTGCATCGGGTCGCTCGACCACGTCACCGTCCGCCCGCTGCCCTGCACCGCTTCGATGAGGCTCGGCAGGAACTCGCCGATGCGAGGCGCCCCGAAGCGCCCGATCAGCGTGATGCGACCGGCCTCGTCGGTCGGGTTCAGGACCTCGAGGAGCTGGATGAGCTCGTCGGGCGCCATCGTCGGACCGACCTTGATGCCGATGGGGTTCGCGATGCCTCGGAAGTACTCGACGTGGGCGCCATCGAGCTGCCGGGTGCGGTCCCCGATCCACAGCATGTGCGCCCCGAGGTTGTACCAACGGTCCCCCACCCGTCGGGTGAGCGCCTCTTCGTACGCCAGCAGGAGTCCCTCGTGCGAGGTGAAGAACTCCACGCTCCGCAGGTTGTCCGAGCGCGCCCCGACGGCGTCCATGAAGCGCAGGGCCTCGACGATGCGGTCCAGCATCTCCTGGTACTCGCCGCGTCGCTCCTCGCCGGCGAAGCCCAGGTCCCACGTGTGGGGGGCGTGCAGGTCCGCGAACCCACCGTCCAGCAGCGCTCGGATGTAGTTCAGCGTCGTCGCGCTGTGGAAGTAGGCCTGCTCGAGCCGCGCCGGCTCTGCCGCCCGCTGGTCCAGGTCGCGCCCGTTGATGTGGTCACCCCGGTAGGTCATGACCTCGCGGCCGTCGATGACCTCGGTGGGCTTGGAGCGGGGCTTGGCGAACTGGCCGGCCACGCGGCCGACGCGGACGACCGGCGTCTGGGCCCCCCAGGTCAGCACGACGCTCATCTGCAGCAGGATCTTGAGCTTGGCCTCGATGGCCTCGCGCGACAGGTCGATGAAGCGCTCGGCGCAGTCGCCGCCCTGCAACAGGAAGCGGCTCCCGGCCCCCGCTTCGGCCAGCTGTTCCTTCAGCCGCTCGACCTCGCCGGCGTGGACCAGCGGAGGGAGCCCCGCGACACGGCGGAGAACCGCCTCCGCACGGGAAGGATCGGCGTACGTCGGCTGCTGCTGGATCGGGTGGTCGTGCCAGCTCTGAGGGGTCCACGTCATGGCGGGTGGGCTAACCCGGCCGACCCTGGTAGGTTGCCGGACTTCCCTGGAGATGCCGCACATGACGACAGACCGTCTGGCCGCGCAGAAGGAGCTCTTCGGTCACCCGACCGGGCTCTTCACCCTGTTCTTCGCCGAGATGTGGGAGCGCTTCTCCTACTACGGCATGCGCGCCCTGTTGATCTTCTACATGATCAAGGGGTTCCTGAGCTACTCGGACAACGAGGCCTACGCCGTCTACGGCGCGTACACCGCCCTGGTCTACGCGACGCCGTTCATCGGCGGAATCCTGGCCGACAAGCTGCTCGGCGCGCGAAAGGCCGTCATCATCGGTGGCGCGCTCATGGCGTCCGGCCACCTGCTGATGACGCTCGAGAACGAGTCCACGTTCTTCATGGCGCTGGCCCTCCTCATCGTCGGAAACGGCTTCTTCAAGCCGAACATCTCCACGATGGTCGGCAGCCTGTACCCGGACGGGTCGGGCAAGAAGGACGCCGGCTTCACGCTCTTCTACATGGGCATCAACCTCGGCGCCGCGATGAGCCCGCTCCTGTGCGGGTACATCGGTGAGACCTACGGCTGGCACTACGGCTTCGGCCTGGCGACGGTCGGCATGCTCGTCGGTCTGGCGGTCTTCTGGGCCCCCTCCCGGCTCGCCCAGATGCTCATCGGACTGGCCGCGCTGGTCACCGCCGGCGGCATGTTCATCATCGAGCGCGATCCCATCTCGCTCTCGATCAACGTCTTCGTCGGTCTGGCGCTGCTGGCCTCGGCCACCGCGGCCGTCATGGCCCTGAACAAGGGCGGCCTGCCGGACTGGGCGGGCGAGGCCCCCGCCAAGACGAACAAGAAGTACGAGTTCGGCATCTACGGCGCGCTCGTCCTCGTGGTCCCGCTCATCGCGCTGCTGGTCGGCCAGAGCGAGCTCGCGGGCATCGTGCTCTCGGTCTTCGGCGTCGTCGCGCTCGGGTTCCTGCTCGTCGAAGCGTTCCGCAGCAAGAAGGTCGCTCGCGAGCGGCTGTTCGTCGTCTTCATCCTGATGTTCTTCTCGATGCTGTTCTGGGCCTTCTTCGAGCAGGCCGGCTCCAGCGTCTCCAACTTCACGGACCGCAACGTCGACCGTGTCGTCGAGGTCGAGACCGTCACCCCCGAGATGGTCGGAACGACCGTCACGATGGACCTGAACCAGGAGTGGCTGGGCCGGAAGATGGAGGGCGAGTCGCTCTACACGCTGTCCGAGCTCGACGCGGCCCGGACCGAGGGCGGCGGAACCGCGACCCGCGAGGTGAAGGTCACGGCCGACATGGTCGGCATGGGCCTGGGCGGCACGGAGATCCGCGCCTCGAAGTTCCAGGCGGCCAACCCCATCTTCATCCTGCTGTTCGGCCTCGGCTTCAGCTGGCTGTGGGGCTTCCTGGGGGCTCGGAAGATGGAGCCCAACATCCCCGTGAAGTTCGGGCTGGGGCTGCTGCAGCTCGGGCTCGGGTTCGCGGTGCTGTACTACGGCGCGTCGAACGCAGACGACCGCGGCATGACCACGATGGCGTTCCTGCTGCTGGGGTACCTGCTGCACACGACGGGTGAGCTCTGTCTGTCGCCGGTCGGCCTGTCGATGGTCACCAAGCTCTCGCCCAAGCGCATCGTCTCGACGGTCATGGGTGCCTGGTTCCTGGCGACGGCCTTCTCGAGCTACCTGGCGGGCCTCATCGCCCAGCTGACGGGCGTCGAGCACGGTGGAGACGGCGAGAGCCTCATCCCCGCGCCCCAGGAGACCGTGGGCATCTACGGCGACGTGTTCGGCAAGATCGCCATCGCGGCCGTCATCAGCGCCTTCATCATCCTGGCCATCAGCCCGCTGCTGAAGAAGTGGATGCACACCGAGGTCCTGGGCGACGGCGAGGGCCCCGAAGATGGAGCCGCAGAGCAGAAGAGCCCCGAGGCGGACCCCGAGGCTCTGAAGCAGAAGGCGTAGCGCGAAGCGCTGCCGCCTACTCGGGCGGCGGCTCGCCAGCGCCCTCGGGAGGCGGACCGTCAGCCGGCGGGCCGTCAGGCGGAGGACCATCGGCGGGGGGACCGCCGAGCGGCGCGCCTTCGCCACCGGGAGGCGGACCACCGACCTCACCGCCGGGGGGAGGACCGCCCTCGGGACCGCCGCCGAGCGGACCACCGCCAGCAGCGCCATCGCCATCGCCCTCGCCCTCGCCGGGCGTGGCGCCTTCACCCTCGCCCAGCGGCGCGGCTTCGCCACCCGTGCCGCCGACGACGGACTCACAGTCCAGCGTCAGGTCGGTCATGTCCTGCGGCTCCGGCGTGTCGCCGGGCTCGCCCTGGGCCTCTTCGACCAGCGACGGGAAGAACAGCGGGCCATCGGGCTCACCGTCTTCATCGGCGACGTAGGCGACCGGGATGGCGGAGATGTCCGCGGGACCGACCATCGTCCAGGCGCCGGCTTCGGCGACGTCGATGGCGGTGATGATCTGGATGCCACCGTCCTCGTCCGGCTCGGCCTCTTCCATGGCCTCGTCCGGGCTGGGAGGCGGCGGAAGGAGGCCGATGCGCCAGGGGCCCTCGCCGTCTTCACAGACGAGCACGCCGGAGTAGGTCTGGCCGTCCACGATGGCGGCCTGCTCCATGAGCGGCTCGAAGTTCATGTCCGGACCGCCGCCGGGAGGACCACCGCCCTCGCCGGGAGGGCCCGCGGCGTTTCCACCGGTGGCACCGCCCGCACCGGGGCCGGGCGCGCCAGCCTCGCCGCCGGGAGGGGCACCGCCAGGACCGTTCGTTGTGTTCGCGGGCGGCTCGGGGCAGCCCAACAGGATGGAGAGCAGCAGCATGGAAGTCTTTCCTCGGGGTTCGTTTGACGCGGAATCCTACCCCAGACGAACCCGAGGTTGTTTCACGCCACCGTGATCGCCTCGTCCAGGTAGACGTCCTGGATGGACTGAAGCAGCTCGATTCCCTCGTTGCGGGGCTTCTGGAACGCCTTTCGGCCGCTGATGAGCCCGATACCGCCTGCACGCTTGTTGATCACGGCCGTTCGCACGGCCTGGGCGAGATCGCCCGATCCACCACTCGCGCCGCCGCTGTTGATGAGGCCGATGCGGCCCATGTAGCAGTTGGCCACCTGGTACCGGACCAGGTCGATGGGGTGGTCGCTCGAGAGCTCGGTGTAGATGCGCTTGTCGAACTTGCCGTAGCTGCTGTCGCCCATGTTGAGCGCCGCGTAGCCGCCGTTGTTCGTCGCCTGCTTCTGCTTGACGATGTCGGCGCCGATGGTCGCCGCCAGGTGGTTCGCCTGGCCCGTGAGGTCCGCGGACGCGTGGTAGTCCTTCCCGTCGACCTTGAAGGCACCGTTGCGGAGGTAGGCCCACAGCACGGTCGCCATGCCCAGCTCGTGGGCGATGGCGAAGGCCTGGGTGACCTCCTGGATCTGACGGCCGCTGTCCGGCGAGCCGTAGTAGATGGTCGCGCCCACCGCGACGCAGCCCATGTCGTAGGCCTGCTCGACCTGCGCGAACATGATCTGCTCGAAGGTCTGCGGCACGCTCAGGAGCTCGTTGTGGTTGAGCTTGAGCAGGAGCGGGATCTTGTGGGCGTACCGGCGAGCGACCGTGGCCAGGACCCCGTAGGTCGTGGCGACGGCGTTGCAGCCACCCTCCATCGCCAGCTCGACGATGTTCTTCGGGTCGAAGTAGTCCGGGTTGGGCGCGAAGCTGGCGCCGCCGCTGTGCTCGATGCCCTGGTCGACGGGCAGGATGCTCACGTAGCCGGTGCCGCCCAGACGACCGTGGCCGTAGAGCTGCTCGAGCGCACGAAGCGTGCGGATGTTCCGGTCGGAGCCGCCGAAGTTGTCGGTCACCGTCTCGGGACCGGTCAGCGTCAGACGCTCACGAGAGATCTTCGGGGAGTCGAAGCCGAGCAGGTGGTCGGCTTCGTCGCCGAGGAGTTCGGTGATGCGGTCGGTCGGGGTCACGGCGGAGCCTCTGGTTCAACTGGTTTGCAGTTGTCGGGAGGCTCCGCGTAACCAACGAATCAGGAGCCGAGCCAGCCCTCGATCATCTCGTCACTCAGACGACCCGGATGTCCGCGCCAGACGACCTTTCCGTCCTTCACGACGGCGGCGGCCGGGATGCCGCTCACGGCGAACTCACGCGAGGCCGTTCCGGTCTCCTTGGCGACCGGGTAGCTCACGCCGTTGTCGGCGATGAACGCGGTGACGCTCTCCTCGGTCGCGGACTTCGTGATCTTGGTGAGACCGACGACGTCGAGGCCCTTCTGGTTGTACTTGTCGTAGGTGGCCTGGAGCTCCGGCACCTCGCGCTTGCAGTGGGGGCACCAGACCTCCCAGAAGACGACGAGGGTGGTGCCGGACTGGAGGTCCATGTCGGCCTCGCTGCCCACGAACCACTTCTCGATCTCGGGGTTGCCGACCTCCTTGCCGAAGACGTCGAGCTCCTGCTTGACGCGGATGACGCGCTGGGCGGTCTTCGTCTTGCCGTACTGCTTGAGCGTGAGGTCGACCTTCGCCTTGGCGGTGTCGACGTCGCCCGCGGCGAGGGCATCAGAGATCTCGGCGTAGAGCTTCTGCGCGGCGGCCTCGTCTTCGGCCGAGGGGCCGGCGGTGGTCGCGGTGGCAGGACGGGACTCGACCGACTCGACGCGCTTCTCGAGCGCCTCGACGCGAGCGTTGAGCTCATCGACCTCGGCCTTCGGGGCGCAAGAGACGAGGAAGCCGAGAGTGGCGAGGGACAGGACGGTGCGCATTCGGAGACTCCGTTGGGCGTTTGAGAGCGCTGTACGCTGGAACTTTGCGGGACATTGCTTAGCTGCGATCGGGGTCGCTGTCTACAAGGCCTTGTCTGGTCACGCGCGCCCGGCGTCGTTAGCCCGCCGGATGCCCATCACCACTGCACTCCAGTACGTCTCGAACGAGCTCCCCACCGACGTCGGCACCTTCGTCGTCCTGGGCCAGAAAGCGGTCCTCGCCGAGGAGTCGGTTCGAAGCCGGGTTCCGGTCGATGACGCCGCCTGGGAAGCCATCCTCGAGCGCCTGGGCGAAGGCGGCGACTGGGGTGCCTCGACCACGACGTGGGTGGGCCGGACGAAGATCGTCGTGGCCGTCCTGCCGAAGAACGCGAGCCGGCACAGCCCGCCCTCGCGCAGCTGGGCCGTGGCCTCGCTGGTGAAGACGGCCCGGTCGAGCAAGGACGCCGCCATCCTGCTGGCCGTCCCCTCGCCCGACGAGGCGTTCCCGCTGGCGCTCGCCGTCGCCCGGTCCTTCCCCGAGTACGACCGCAAGACGTCGCGCGAGCGCGCCCAGACCGTCTCGGTCGCGGCCCTGTGTGGCGGTTCGCTGGTCGAGGACCCCCGCATCCAGCCTGGCATGGACGGCGCCCGACTCTGCGCCCGCCTGGTCGACATGCCGGCCAGCGAGCTGAGCACCACCGCCTTCGTCTCCGAGGCCCACGCCGCGGCCGGGCGGACCGGCGCCACCATCCGGGTCATCGACGACTGCACGTCCGCTGGGCTCGGCGGCATCTGGGGCGTCGGCAAGGCGGCCACGCATCCCCCCGCGCTGGTCGTGCTGGAGCGCGTCGGCGAGGGCACGAAGATGGCCTGGGTCGGCAAGGGCATCGTCTACGACACCGGCGGTCTCTCGCTGAAGGGCAAGGACCACATGCCCGGCATGAAGGGCGACATGGGCGGCGCCGCGGCGGTGCTCGGCGGCTTCGAAGCGGCCTGCCACGCGGGCCTGGGCGGCCACCTCATCGCCGTCCTCTGCCTCGCCGAGAACTCGGTCGGCCCGGACGCTACGCGCCCCGACGACATCCTGACCATGCACTCGGGCAAGACCGTCGAGGTCAACAACACCGACGCCGAGGGCCGCCTGGCGCTCGCCGACGGCGTGTCCTTCATCGGTCAGGACTCCGACCCCGACATCATCGTCGACCTGGCCACGCTGACCGGCGCGGCGCTCGTCACCACGGGCAAGGTCCACGCGGGCGTCTACAGCAACGACGCGGACCTCGAGGCGCTGTCGGTCCAGGCCGGATCGGCGGCGGGCAACCCCGTCTACCCGTTCATCTACGCCCCCGAGCTGCTCCGCAAGGAGTTCAAGTCGCACGTCGCCGACATGAAGAACTCGGTGAAGGACCGCGGCAACGCCCAGTCGAGCTGCGCCGCCCTGTTCGTCGAGACCCACCTCGCCAAGCGCGCGGACGGCTCGATGCCCCGCTGGCTGCACGTCGATCTGGCCGGTCCCGCCTGGGACAGCCAGAACCGCGGCACCGGCTTCGGCGTGGGGCTCCTGATGGAGCTCGCGCAGCGCGCCTGACCCCGGCGCTCGATCCCCCCTTTCAAGGAGACCCCCATGCCCCGCGGAACCTACTTCTCCGACTTCGAGGTCGGCCAGACCTTCGTCAGCTTCGGCCGCACCGTCACCGAGGCCGACGTCGTGAACTTCGCCGGCCTGTCCGGCGACTTCAACCCGCTACACGTCGACCAGACGTTCGCCGAGAAGACGCCATTCGGAAAGCGCATCGCGCACGGAATGCTCGCGGCCTCGATCTCCACCGGCCAGGGCCAGACCCTGGGCATCTTCGAGGGCACGACGCTGGCGTTGATGGGCCAGACCTTCAACTACAAGGCGCCCATCTTCTTCGGCGACACCATCCGCCTCGCGCTGACCGTCGAGGAGACCAAGGCCTCGAGCAAGGGCGGCAAGGGCGTGGTCGTCTTCAAGTCCGAGATCCTGAAGCAGGACGACGTGGTGGCGGTGGCCGGCACGTGGACCGTGCTGTTCCGGGACAAGAAGGCCCCGGTCCCCGCCTAGCCTCCGGGCTGGTCGAGGACGTAGAGCCGAGCCCAGGGCCACTCCTGTTCGGGTGCACCCAGCAGCGCCTCGATCTCGGCGAGCTCGTCGGTCCGCCCCTGCTCGATGAAGTAGTCCGGCAGGATCATCACCGCGTCGATGCCCTCGAGGCCCGCGAGGTGCTTGTAGCCCGAGTCCGGCTCGAGCCAGGGCTTCAGGCCGCGCGACCGGTCGCAGCGCGCGTACTCGTACCCATCGACGCTGTCGGCCTCCCACCGGTTCAGCCAGGTCTGGTAGACGGGCTTGGACACGTGCGGGAGCGTGAGCACCACGGCGTCCTTCGCGAGCGACGTCTCGGCCCGGCCTTCGAGCCACGCCATCGTGTCGAGCTGGACCGGCCCGGCCACGAGCAGATGGCCCACGACCACGGCGCCGATCGCCGGCGCCACCAGCTCGGGCCGGGGTAGCCGTGTGATCCCGGCGACCGCGCACAGCGTGCACGCCGCCTGCAAGACGACGACCCACCGGTAGGGCCGCATCCGGAACGCGACGGAGGGTGCCAGCTCGTAGGCCGCGCGGACCGGACTCTCGAACAGCGGGTCACCGACCGCCCAGAGCGACGGCTCGGGCCCGAGCGCCAGGAAGTAGGCGAACAACCCGACGAACAGGACGGGCAACATCCGCGGCCGCAGCAGCGCGCCCACGACGCCAGCGCCGACCAGCACGCCGGACACCCACCCGTGAGCGACGCGCCGCGCGGGCTGGTCCCAGGCCCACAGCGCAGAGATGGGCAGCGCCTCATCCCGCATGGGGCCCATCATGCGGGAGGTGTCCTCGACCATCTGCGAGCCGGGCCCGCCCGAGGCGACGAGGTGCAGGACGACGATGGACAGCGCCAGCAGCGCCACGCCCTCGAGCACGGGCCGCAGGCGTCGGGTCCGCAGCCCCACCGAGGCGAGCACACCGACGCCGAGGAGCCCAGCGAGCGGGAAGAGCGGCGGGCTCAGCGCGACGGCGAAGAGCGCGAACCCGAACAGCCCGAGCCCCTTCCAGCGCGGCTTGCTCTCCAGAGCTCCGTAGAGCGCCCCCCCGAACAGGAGGACGGCCCCCACACCGGCCGAGGTCGTGCGGCCCAGCTCGGCGTCCTGCAGTGCACAGGCGCTCACGCCCCCGAGCAGCGCGCCGGCCACCGCCACGCCCCCGCGGAGCCCGGCCGCTCGGAGACCGAGCCAGCCCAGGAGCACATTGGTGGTCAGCATCAACAGCAGGGACAGGTCCCAGGCGTCTCCGGCCCCCATCCAGAGATAGAGCGGCGCCCACCAGAACGACGCTCCGGTAGCCGGCAGGTTCACGGCCTGGCCACCATGGAGCGCACAGGTCGGCACGGTCTTGAACGGCACGTCGTTGACCAGGCCGAAGCCCATCGCCCAGTCCTGGTACATCGAGCCGTCGACGTCCTGGCGCTCGCCCAGGAAGCCGAGCACCACGTCCGCGGCACCGAGCGGCTCCCGCAGGATCCAGCCGAAGACCAGCAACCCACAGACGATGCAGGCGAGCGCCTCGAGCGCCGGCCCCACCCAGGAACGGTCCCTCACTCGGCCTTGCACGTCCCGAAGGCGCCGTAGCACTTGAGCGTCACGCTGGCGCCCTCCGCCACGACGAGCCCGTTCAGCGCGACGTGGGGGATGCCATCGGCGAAGGCGGCCTTCACCTGGTAGGTGCCAGCCGGGATCGAGCCTGTGGTCGGCCAGGACTTGCCGGCGCTGTCGACCAGGATGACCTTGAGCGCGTCGCCCGTCACCACGACGCGGCCGGGCAGCGGCGCGGCAGGCTCTTCCACGACCAACTCCTCGACGACCTCTTCGATCGGCTCTTCGACGAGCTCGACGACCTCCTCGACCGGCTCTTCGACGGGGGTGCGGACCGGGTCACGGACGGGCGCGGGCAGGTCCGGGACCAGCTCCTCGACCGGATCCTCGACGGTCGGGTCCTCGACCGGCTCTTCCACCGGCTCCTCGACCTTCGGCTCCTCGACCTTCGGCTCCTCGACCTTCGGCTCCTCGACCTTCGGCTCCTCGACCGGATCCCCGATGACCTCCTCGGCCACAGGCGTCTCGCCGATGGGCTCCTCCTCCTGCTGCGAGGCGAACCACCCGCCACCGCCCAGCAGGGCGAGCAGCGCGACGGCGCCGAAGATCAGCGGCTTCCTGTCCTTCTCTTCGGGCTCGTCGTCCCAGTCGACGTCCTGGACGGTCCGCCAGTCGTCGTCCTGGGACGGCAGCGACTCGATGCCGTCGTGGAGCGTCCCGCTCGACGGCGTGTCCGACGGGGGTGGGCTGGGCTGCAGGACCTGGGGAGGCGGAGCCTCGACCGGCTCCTCGTCCCCGAACACGGCCATCGTGTGCTCGGCTGCTGCGGTCGCGCGGGGGTCGGTGAGGCCACCCAGGCCCTCGCTCGCGGCGGCGGCGACGGCCTTGGTGTGCTCGGCGACGAACTCGCCCGGAGGCACCATCGTCATCGACGTGGCCTCCTTGGTCTGCACCGGCGGCGGCGTCGAGCGCAGCTCCCGGGCACCGTGCCCGAGCTTCGGCACCTCGGCCGTGACCTCGGGCAGCTCGCGCCGGACGTCGCGAAGGGCCTCCTCCATCGCCTCGACGTCGGCGTACCGATCCGAGGGGCGGTAGCGCGTCGCGTTCTTGATGATGGCGGCCAGCAAGGGCTCGATGCCAGCCAGGACGCTCTCGTCCATCTCGGCGGCGAACAGATCGACCGGCATCTCGGTCGTCAGCAGCGTGTAGAGCGTGGCGCCCACAGCGTAGATGTCCGAGCGGCCGTCGACCTTCCGAGCCGAGACGCGCTGCTCGGGCGCCATGAAGCCCCAGGTGCCCATGACCGAGCCGGTCTTCGTCAGGCTTCGGTCGCTGCTGTCGTCGGCCACGTGCGCGATGCCGAAGTCGGTGACCTTGGCCTTGCCCTTGGCCGAGAGCAGCACGTTCTGCGGCTTGATGTCGCGGTGGATGACCCCCGCGTCGTGGGCGACCCCGAGGGCGCCCAGGATGGCCAGCGTCGCGTCGCAGGCCAGGCGCGGGTGCATGGTCCCGTGCTCGGCGACGTAGTCCATGAGCGAGCCGCCCTGGACCATCTCCATCACGATGTAGCTGCGATTCCCGTCGCTCCCGACGTCGTGCACGCCCACGATGTTCGGGTGGTGGAGCCGCGCCATCGTGCGCGCCTCGTTCAGGAAGCGCTCCTGGATCAGCGTGTGTCGCTGGAGCTCGGGCGAGAGCACCTTGACCGCTCGATACACCTGCAGCCGCTCGTCGTACGCGCGGTACACGATGGCCATGCCGCCTTCGCCGAGGATCTCGACGAGCCGGTAGCGACCATCTGCGAGTGGCGGGCTCTCGTCGCTCACACCCCTCCTCTACCAGACCAGCAGCGTGACCGTTCCGAGTCCGACGGCGACGGCCCCGACGCCAACCGACGAGAAGTACGTCGCGCGATTGCGCGCGTACAGGCCCTCGAGGTCCGCGTCTGCCGTGTCCGTGTCCAGGAACTTGTTCTTCGAAGACCAGGCGACGCCTTGCAGCCCGAGCGCCACCACGCCGGTCGCCGCGGTCGCGGCGAGCATCGGCCGGCGCAGCTGCTTGGGCTCCGGCAGGGGCTCGGGGAGCGGGCCCCACATCGGCAGCTCGGCGCCCGGCGACAGGTACAGGGTCTCGGACAGGGCGTCGCCCTCCTCGAACACCTGCAGGATGGCCGGAGAGAGCTCCGCTCGCGCGGCACCCCGGACACCGCCGACGGTGACGTAGCCACCCTCGGGCGGGACGGGCTGCGAGAGCGCGCCCTCGTCGACCAGGACCGCTTCCTCGTAGGCCGCGATCATCGGGTGGCCGGTCGGCGCCACGGCCTGCGGCACCTCGTACCCGGGCTCGAGCTTCCGAGCGGCGTGGAATTCGTACTTCACCCGCTCGCGCTCCTGGGTGGCGAACGCGTGCATCCCCATCAGGCGGTGGTACGCGGCCGCGTCGCGGGGCGTGATCGCCTCGGACAGGCAGGGAAGCGCGGTCTCGGCGTCGCCGGCGGCCTGGCCCAGACCGTCGATGTCCAGGTTCGCGAAGCTCTCTTCGCCTCGGACGGTGGCGTCCTTCAGCTGGGACAGAGAGGTCGGCGCAGGGCAGGTCGGCGCGTCCTGGGCGAGAGCCGCGGACGCCAGAAGGAACAGCATGTCACCCAGGCTACCCCATCACCAGCGGACGAGGGCGGAGCCCCAGGTAAACCCGCTGCCGAATGCCACACAAGCGACCGTCATCCCCGGCTTCAGGCGACCCGTCTCGACCGCCTCGGCCATCAGGAGCGGGATGGTCGCCGCCGTGGTGTTGCCATAGCGATCGATGTTGTGGATGAGCTTGTGCTCGGGCACACCGAGCTGCTTCGCCACGTACTGGTTGATGCGCATGTTGGCCTGGTGGAACAGGTACAGGTCGACGTCGTCGCCCGTGATCCCGCTGGCCGTGCACGCGCTGATGACGGCGAAGCACATCCGCTCGACGGCGTGCCGGAAGACCGTCCGGCCGTCCATGTTCGCGAACATCATCTCGGGCGCGACGATTCCGTTGCCGTCACCGTCCTGGGGGATGAACGGGCGCTTGCTGATGTCCCAGATCTTCTGGGCGAGCACATGCGCGTACCGGCCGTCGGCCCCGCACTTCCAGTACTGGATGCCTCGATCCTCGTCCGTGGCGCTCACCACGGCGGCTCCGGCCCCGTCGCCGAACAGCGAGCTGACGGTCCGCCCTCGCCCGGACAGGTCCAGCGCGGCGCTGTGGACCTCGCTCCCGACGACCAGGACGTGCTCGCAGGCCCCGCTCTTCACCATGCTCGAGGCCGTGCCGAGCCCGTAGACGAAGCCCGAGCACTGGTTCCGGATGTCCATCGCGGGCGTGAAGCTGGCTCCGGCGCCCTCGCAGAGCCCGAGCTTCTCGGCGAGCAGGACGCCGCTGCCGGGGAAGCAGTGATCCGGCGACAGCGTGGCGTAGACGATCATGTCCAGATCGGCGGCCTTGATGCCCGCCTGCGCGATCGCCTTCTGGGCCGCTGGCAGCGCGAGGTCGGCGTTGCCGACGCCGGCCTCGGCGAAGCGTCGGGACTGGATGCCGGTCCGCTTCTGGATCCACTCGTCGCTCGTCTCGACCCCGTAGTCGGCGACGAGATCGTCGTTGGTGACGACGCGCGGCGGCACATGGCCACCGACACCGGAGATGAACGCGTTTCGCATCGGGCGTGCCTCTGTCGCGGGGAGCCTATCGCTTCCGGCGCGACGCGTTCAGTCGACGCTCTTCGTCCTGGCGCTTCTTCGTCGAAGCCCACGCGCAGATCGGGCACGCGGAGAGGTCGTGGTACAGCGCCGGGCAGTGCTCCCGGCCGAAGAAGATGATCTGCAGGTGGAGCGCGTTCCAGTGCTGGCGCGGGAACAGGGCCTTCAGGTCCTTCTCGGTCGTCTTGACGTTCCGGCCCGAGGTCAGGCCCCAGCGCGTCGCCAGCCGATGGATGTGCGTGTCGACCGGGAACGCCGGGACGCCGAACGCCTGGGCGACCACCACGCTCGCCGTCTTGTGACCGACTCCGGGCAGGTCCTCGAGCGCAGCCATGTCCTTGGGGACCCGGCCCCCGTGGCGCTCGATCAACAGCTCGGAGAGCCGCTTCACGTTCTTCGCCTTGGTGGGTGCCAGGCCGAGCTGCCGGATATGCCGCAGGATCTCGTCGACGTCCAGGGCTGCCATGCGCGCCGGGGTCGGGCCGTCGGCGAACAGGGCCGGCGTCACCTCGTTCACCTTCTTGTCGGTGGTCTGAGCCGAGAGCAAGACGGCGACCAACAACGTGAACGCATCGGTGTGGTCGAGCGGAACCGGCTGTTCCGGATAGAGACCGTCGAGGATCTGCCCGATCCGTACAGCCTTGTCGCTACGCTTCATGCCTTGGAGGCTCCCAGAACATGGACCCGGTAATCCGTGACGTCATCCGCGCCGCCGGCGACCGCGACAAGGCCCCCGCGCGCAAGGGGAACACGCAGGTCAAGGAACGGCCCAAGGTCAAGAAGCCCAAGATGTACAAGGTGCTCCTGCACAACGACCACTACACGACGATGGAGTTCGTGGTGTGGATCCTTCAGGGCATCTTCCGGCGGGACGAGGCCGAGGCGACGCGAATCATGCTCGCCATCCACAAGGCTGGCCTCGGCGTGGCCGGTGTCTACACGAAGGAAGTCGCCGAGACGAAGACCCGCAAGGTCGTCGAGCTCGCAAAGCAGAACGACTACCCACTCCAGTGCACCTACGAGGAGGCCTGAGTGCTCTCACGTGAGCTCCAGATCACCCTGAACCTCGCCGTAAACGAGGCCCGGAAGCGCAAGCACGAGTTCCTGACCCTGGAACACGTGCTGTTCGCATTGCTCCACGACACCCGCGGGAACGAGATCCTCAAGGCCTGTGGTGCGAACCGCAAGGCCATGGTCTCGGACCTCGAAGAGTTCTTCGACGACTCGATGGAGATCCTCCCCGAGGACAGCGAGGACGGCCCCGAGCAGACCCTGGGCTTCCAGCGCACGCTCCAGCGCGCCGCCTACCAGGTCCAGTCCAGCGGCCAGAAGGAGATGGACGCCGGGAACATCCTCGCGTCGATGTTCCGCGAGTCCGAGAGCCACGCCGTCTACCTGCTCGAGCTGCAGGGCGTGAAGCGCATCGACATCCTCAACTACATCAGCCACGGCATCAGCAAGGCCGGCGGAGCCCTGAAGAAGAAGGAGTCCGTCGGCGGCGTCGAGGGCGAGGAAGACGCCGAGGAGACGCCGGAGAACCCGCTGGAGGCGTGGTGCACCGAGCTGGTGCAGGAAGCCGCCGAGGGCCGCTTGGACCCGCTCATCGGCCGCAAGGTCGAGCTGGACCGCACCGTCCACATCCTGGCGCGGCGTCGCAAGAACAACCCGCTGTTCATCGGCGAGCCCGGCGTCGGCAAGACCGCACTGGTCGAGGGCCTGGCCCAGAAGATCAACGCGGGCGAGGTGCCCGAGCTGCTGAAGGGCTGCAAGGTCTACTCGCTCGACATGGGCGCGCTCCTGGCCGGGACCCGCTTCCGCGGCGACTTCGAGGAGCGCTTCAAGAGCGTCATCGGAATCCTCGAGAAGGACGCCAAGGCGCTGCTCTTCATCGACGAGATCCACACCGTCATCGGGGCCGGCGCCACGAGCGGCGGCCAGATGGACGCCTCGAACATGCTCAAGCCGGCGCTGGCCAAGGGCCTGCTGCGCTGCCTGGGGTCGACGACCCACAAGGAGTACCGCAAGAGCATCGAGAACGACCGGGCCCTGGCCCGTCGGTTCCAGCCCATCCAGGTCAGCGAGCCGACCATCGACGAGACCATCGAGATCCTGCGCGGCCTGAAGCCCGGGTACGAGAAGCACCACGCCGTGACGTACACGGACGACGCCATCGACGCCGCTGCCCGCCTCGCCGACAAGCACATCCGCGACCGGTTCCTGCCGGACAAGGCGGTGGACGTCATGGACGAGGCCGGCGCCGAGATCCAGCTGAAGGTCGGCGAGACCATCGTCGACGTCACCACCGTCGAGGGCACCATCGCCCGCATGGCCAAGATCCCGGCCAAGTCCGTGAGCGCCAGCGAGCAGCAGCAGCTGCAGAACCTGGGCGAGCGCCTGAAGTCCGTGATCTTCGGTCAGGACGGAGCCTGCGACGTGGTCGCCAGCGCCGTGAAGCTCAGTCGAGCAGGCCTGGGCCAGCACGAGAAGCCCATCGGATCGTTCCTGTTCGCCGGACCGACCGGCGTCGGAAAGACCGAGCTCGCCAAGCAGCTGTCGTTCTCGATGGGCGTCGAGTTCATCCGCTTCGACATGTCCGAGTACATGGAGCAGCACTCGGTGTCGCGCTTCATCGGCTCGCCTCCCGGGTACGTCGGGTACGACGAGGGCGGTCAGCTTACGGACGCGGTGACGAAGAACCCCCACTGCGTGCTGCTGCTCGACGAGATCGAGAAGGCGCACCCGAGCATCTACAACGTGCTGCTCCAGATCATGGACCACGGCACGCTGACGGACAGCCGGGGCAAGAAGGCCGACTTCCGGAACGTCGTGCTCATCATGACGACCAACGCTGGCGCCGCCAAGATGGCCCAGGGCAACGTCGGGTTCGTCGAGGGCAGCGCGAAGGACCGAGGCAGCTCGGCGCTCAACAAGCGCTTCACCCCCGAGTTCCGGAACCGCCTCGACAGCGTCGTCTGGTTCGACAAGCTGCCCAAGGCGGCCATCCTGCGGGTCGTCGACAAGTTCATCATCGAGCTCGAGGGCCAGCTGGCCGACCGCGACGTCACCTTCGATCTGGACGAGGCCGCTCGCGCCTGGCTCGGGGACAAGGGCTACGACCCGAAGATGGGCGCGCGACCGATGGCTCGCGTCATCCACCAGAGCATCAAGGAGCCGCTCGCCGACGAGATCCTCTTCGGCAAGCTCCAGCACGGTGGGCGCGTCAAGGTCTCCCTCGCCGAGGACAAGAAGTCCCTGTCCTTCGCCTTCCCGAAAAAGGAGCTCGAAGCCAAGGACACGAAGGCGCTCCCGGGACCCGTCGAGGCGGACTGACCGAACCTCGCGGTGTCACGGCTCCCGAGCCTGCGACGTAGGGGAAGTCGCGGGTATACTCCCGCGCACCCCCAGGCCTCTACCTGGGCGCCGGAGACCGGATGAGCATGTGGTTCGGAGTGTTGGCTTGCGCGTCCCCGGACGACGTCCAACAGAACATCGATCTGACCACCGATGAGACCGGCATCACCGCCGACATCGACGGTCCGATCATCGCGCACGACGGAATCGAGAGCCCCCAGTGGGTCGACGACGACGTGATCATCGAGGCCTTGATCCTCGACGAGGACGGCGCCGTGCTGATCGGCCAGCTGTACTTCCGCCGGCAGACGAGCCCGGACTTCGAGAGCACCGGGATGATCCTGGCTCCCGATGCAGGCGACGACATGTACCGCGGCAAGATCGCGACCACGTCGCTCGGCAGCGCCGGCATGCACTACTACTTCAAGGCCGTCGACAACTCGAACAACGAGTCCGTCTACCCCGAAGCGGCCCCCGACGAATACTTCAAGTTCGACCTGACGGAGTGATGGGATGACCCTTCTTTTCGCGCTCGCATGCGCCCCGGAGTCCACCCTCCACCGCACCAACGACGTCGAGCCCGTCATCGAGGGCGTCGGCGACGTCTCGGGCCGGGTCTGTGACCCCACCGGGTACACGTGGCTCGAGGGCGCGACCGTCTACGCGAACCTGTACGACGCCGACGGCTGGCTCATCGACGTGAAGACCACGACCACGGACGAGAGCGGGTACTGGGCGCTCCGCGAGCTCCCGACCGGCTCGGTCCACGACATCCGCATCCAGAAGGGCACCTCGGTCGTCGAGGAGCACCAGGTCGAGGTCCGCAGCGGCAAGGTCGTCAAGCTCGACGAGCCGGCCTGCCTCGACCCGAGCACGCTCGACATCGCCGTCGTCAGCGGCAACTACGACGACTTCGACCGCGTCCTCGACCACATGGGCGTGACCACGTACGACATCATCGACGGGCTCGACGAGGGCGTGCTCTCCTCGTTCCTGCTGAACCCCGAGGAGATGGCGGAGTACGACCTCATCTTCTTCAACGGCGGCATCCTCGAGGCCGACGTCATCTACACGGCCGAGAGCGACGGCGTCGACGTGGCCCAGGTGCACACGAACATCCGTGAGTTCGTCGAGAACGGCGGTCACGTCTACGCTTCGGACTGGTCCTACGACGTGGTGACCCAGGTCTGGCCGGACCGCATCGACTTCCTGGGTGCGGACACCAAGCCCGATGCCGCCCAGCTGGGCGCGACCCAGCAGGTCAACGCCGCCATCAGCAACTACGCGCTCGCCCAGTTCATGGAGGACGAGGACCAGTACGTCCCCATCACCTACGACCTGCCCGTGTGGCCGCCCATCGTCGCGGTCGGCGGGACCACCAGCGTGCACCTGACCGCCGACGTCGAGTACCGAGAGGCGGGCGTCGTGAACTACCAGGCGGGCAGCCCTCTCCTCGTCAGCTTCAACGGAGGGGGTGGACGCGTCGTCTTCTCGTCCTTCCGACTTGTGGCAAATGACAATGAGGACGTCATCAAGGTGATGAAATACGTGATGTTCGCACTGTGACCCTCGCGCAGTAGCAGGACGGACCCATGATCCTCGCGCTGTTGGCCTGTGCCGAGCCCACCCTGACCATCGGCTACGGCGTCGCCGGGGACTTCATCCCCTACGTCGAAGGCGAGGTCGTCACCATGACCACCGCGCCCCAAGGCGGCTTCGGCGTGCCCATCCGGGCGTCGACGACCGACCTGTTCTGCGGAACGGACGAACAGCCGAACGCACCCTTCGAGGTGCTGCTCGAGACCCGCATCGACGGCGAGGTCTCGGCGAGCTTCGTGAACGACACCGCAGTCCTCTACTGCCAGGACGACGAGACCGGCCTGGTCTGGGACCTGGTCGTCGGGTTCGACTCGTCCGTCTACAACGACGTCGACGCGCTCGTCTCGCTGCATGGACAGGAGGTCGAGATGTACGTCGTCGGCACCGACTTCTACGGCGACTCCGCCGAGGCCACACTCCTGGTGGAGATCAGCGCCGAATGACCGCCCTGGGACTCCTGCTCGTCATGACGTCCTGCAAGTGCAAGACGTGGAACGGCGAAGGCGACGCCTGCATCAGCTGCCACGAAGGCATCGAGCAGGTGCATCCCGAGTTCGCGCCCAACGAGTGCACGGACTGCCACGGCGGCGACGAAGAGGCCCTCGAGCTCGAGGACGCCCACGTCCCGGTGCCCGCCAACTGGGCCGAGCTGCGCGGGGACCTGCCGACCGCGCCCGACGGCTTCATCAAGGACTTCCCGCCGGACCTCCTCGATCAGCTCGACCCCGACTACCTGAAGTTCATCAACCCCGGAGACATCCGTGTCGCCGGCGAGACCTGCGGAGACTGTCACCCGGACGAGGTCAAGGCGATGGCCGGCTCGGTGATGACCACGAACGCCGGCCACTACATGCCGACGCGGATGTACGCGGGCCTGCAGGACAGGACGCCGATCTACGGCTCGATGGACGTGATCGACCCGGACTACACCGGCGAAGAGGGCACGGTCGAGTCGCTGACGGTACTCCGACCGCCAACGGGCGAGGAGATCGACGACGCCATCGCCGCAGCCGAGGCCGGCGACATCACCGACCTCGAGCGCGTCGCCTACGACCACTACCTGGCCAAGAACTGCAACACCTGCCACGCGGCCGGGTACCCCAAGAACAACAGCAAGGCGCTGTACCGCTCGACGGGCTGCAGCAGCTGCCACATGGTCTACGCCGAGGACGGCGTCTACCAGGGCGACGACGCGGCGATGCCGAAGAGCCACCCGGTCTACCCGCGCCGGCACGAGCTCACGACCGAGATCCCGACCGAGCAGTGCGCGACCTGCCACTTCCAGGGCGGGCGTATCGGCCTGAACTTCCAAGGCATCCGCGAGGGCGGCTTCTCGGACACGCCGCCGAACGCGGACACGTGGCAGGAGAACGTCTACGGCCACACCGCCGGGTACTACCTGTTCGACGAGGACACCACGAACTCGTACGACGAGACCCCGCCGGACCTCCACCACGAGGCGGGCATGGTGTGTGGCGACTGCCACGTCGGCCCCGAGGTCCACGGCGGCGGCCCGATCCACGCCACCAGCAAGACCCAGCAGACCCTCATCTGCGAGGACTGCCACGGCACCGTGCGCGAGCCGGTCTCGCCCGACGCCGACGGGAAGTTCTGGACCGGCAGCGGCTACGAGCTCGTCCAGCTGGGCCTGAACGACGATGGTCAGGTGTCCTTGACGGGCTCGGTCGACCACCAGGAGCACGTCGTCACGCAGGTCGCGCAGGTGCTCGACGAGCGCGGCGAGACCTCGAAGATGCACGCGGCGATGGGTGTGAGCGACGAGGACTGGTCGCACACCGACAGCCTGACCTGCGACACGTGCCACAACAGCTGGCAGCTCCAGTGCCTGGGCTGCCACGTCACGATGGACCTGCGCCTGGACCAGATCGACTACCAGACCGGCGAGAAGACGCCTGGCTTCACGACCGGCTCGCGGGAGTGGTACTCGCTCGAGCACGTGCTGCTGTGCCAGAGCGACGACGGCCGCGCCCAGTCCTGCAACAGCAGCCAACAGGCCCAGATGACGGTCAAGGACGAGGACGGCGAGCCCATCTTCGAGGGGCTGTTCCGCGAGAACGAGGACTACACGGACATCACCGGCTGGTCCCCGTTCTTCCAGCACACGGCCAGCAGGACCCCGCGCAGCTGCTCGACGTGTCACCGAACCGACGGCACCGACGCCGAGTGGAGGCGCGTGAAGGGTGTCTACGGCTACGGCACGGGCGAGTTCATGCTCGAGCACCCGGGCGGCGAGGTCGACGCGCTGCAGTTCCTCGACGAGGACGGAGACCAGGTGTCCGACTTCGTGCACCCCAACACCGGCCCGCTGGCGACCGACGTCATCGAGCGCGCACTGGCCGTGGAGGTCGAGTGACTCTCCTTCTTCTCCTCTCCTGCACCAAGGACAACCCCGACTCCGGGCTCACCGAGCCCTGGGGCGTCGCCGGAACCGACCTGGGCGACGCGATGCTGTTGTCGGGCTGGTCCGACGGCGAGCTCCTGCGCATGGTCGGGGGCGAGCTCGGGGGCGGTCACGGCGACCTGCTCACCTGGAACGGCACCGACCTGTGCGTCGAGCACAACGTCTCAGACACCACGCTGTGGTGGATCGACGGCACCCCGGGTGGCTCGTACTGGATGGTCGGCGAGCAAGGCACGGTCGTGCACTCCTCGGGCGAGCGGCGGGACGTGCCCACCGAGATGACGCTGTACGGCATCGACGTCGAGGACGAGAACGTCTGGACGGTCGGCGGTGACCCCGCCTCGGGCACCGGCGGCATCTGGCGCTGGAACGGCACCGACTGGGACGAGCAGCTGACCTCGACCGTGATGTTCAAGGTCGACCAGCACGCTGACGGCACCGCGCTGTTCGTTGGCGACGGCGCCACCTGGATCTACGAGGACGGCTACCTCACCGAGCTGCCCCACGAGCAGCGCCTCGTCACAGTGCACGAGGGCATGGCGGTCGGCGGGACGGCCTCGGCGACGGTCGTCGAGTGGTCGGGCTCGTCGTGGACCGAATCGGACGCGCTGTACCTGAACGGGCCGCTGAACGGCCTGTACGTGGGCGACAAGACCTGGGTCGCCGGCAACGCCGGAGTCATGGGCTACCGCGGCGACGACCGATGGATGATCCCCGACCTGCCGCTGACGGCGGACACGTTCCACGCGGTCGTCGAGCACGACGGCATGGGGTGGTTCCTGGGTGGGAACTTCTTCAACGCGGGCAACAACCACGGGACCATCGGGATCTACGGGGACCTGACGATCCCCGACGTCTCCGACTGCGGCTGAGTCCAGCCCCGACCGGGGACAGGTCGAGCTAGTTCGAGGTCCCCGGGACCACGACCACGATGTCCAGCTCATCCAGCAGGATGGTGTCGTCGCCGATGATGCGAAGCGTCATCAGGAAGTGCTGGTCCTCGCTCGTCGCGGGCTGCGTGCCCAGGAAGTTGAGCGTGTAGTCCAGCGTGTCGAGGCCTTCGTAGTCGATGTCCTCGTAGTACTCGGGGTCGATCGACTCGACCATGCCGTACTCGTCGCCGATGACCTCGAGGTGGATCTTGGTGAACTTCACCGAGTCGACCAGCTGCTCGACACCCAGGACGATGTTCTCCTTGAGCTCGGTCGCGAAGCTGGAGCCGGCCTGGGGGGCCTCGAACACCAGCTCGTCGTCGACCTCGCCGTCCCCGTCCAGGTCGGCGTAGGAGTTCGTCCGCTGGGCCAGATCGATCATCTGCGTGTAGGCGCCGTACGGGCTCGTCGCGCCGTAGCTGCCGACGTCGATGCCGATGATGTAGCCACCCAGGTCCTCGTACGCGGTGACCACGTCGTTGCTGCCGGCGTCCATCGGGCAACCGCCGGGGGTGTCCGTCAGGCCGCTGATCGAGCCGGTGTAGTCCGGGTCACGCATGTAGATGTCGGTCGCGTACACGACGACGGGCAGCGAGTAGTCCCGGAAGCCGAAGCCACCCTTGGTGCCGGTGCCGCTGACCGAGCTGTCGTAGCTGTCCGAGGCGCTGCCGCCGAAGGGGTCGCTGCTGTCGGCGATGAACGGCGGGATGTCGTCCGAGCCGTCGTAGGTGCCGTCACAGTCCTGGTCGTACCCAGCGCCGGTCGCGGCCTGGTACAGGGCCTCCATGTCGGACTCCTGACCGTCGGCCCCGCTGTGCAGCTGGACGTTGTTCAGGGCCGTCTGCATCGAGGACTCGGAGTCCGTCATCTGCTGGAGCAGGATGAACGGCTTGTCCGCGCTCGAGCCCATCGAGCCGTAGTTGTAGTCGTCGAACTGGGCCAGGCCGAACGCGACGTTCTCGAACGTGCTGCCGAGCTCGGTGACGATCTCGCCGAACCGGTCGGTGGTCGCCGACACCGTGCCGCTCATCGAGCCGGTGGTGTCGAGCATGAACGCGATGTCGCCGTACTGGATCTTGGGCTCGAACTCGAAGACGTGCTCCTTGCTCGTGCGCTCCTCCACCTCGACGTAGACACCCTCGATCGAGCTGCCCGAGTCGAGCGGGTCGGTCCCCGCGGCGATCTCGGCGCCGTCGGTCTGGCCGTCGCCGTCGCTGTCGCCGTCGTAGGGATCGGTGCCCCAGACGTAGACCTCGTCGTAGTCGCTCAGGCCGTCGCCATCGGCGTCCTCGTCCTGGGTGTCGTACGAGCCGTCGCCATCGGTGTCCGCCGGCTCGGGGCAGCCGCCGCCGACGCCCGCTTCCGAGGTGTCGCTGAAGCCATCGTTGTCCGAGTCGTCATCGCGGAAGTCGTAGATGCCGTCCGCGTCGCTGTCGATGGGCTCGTCCCGGTAGGCCGTGGTGCCGCCCTCCCAGATGTCGCAGACCAGATCGTTGTCCGAGTCCGTGTCCATGAAGTCGGGAGTGCCGTCGCCGTCGGTGTCCACGGGCGAGCCGAGCGTGGTGATCTCCCACAGGTCGGTGATCTCGTCGCCGTCGTTGTCGAAGTCCCGGTAGTCCTCGGTGCCGTCGCCGTCGGTGTCCTCGCCCTTCTTCGGCATCGACCCGGCCTCGTCGACGTCGAGCACCTCGTTGTTGTCGCTGTCCAGGTCCAGGAAGTCGGGGATGCCATCGACGTCGCTGTCGAAGGGCATGGTGTCGAGGTAGCCGTCGCCGGCCTCGTGCTCGTCGAGCAGGCCGTCGCCGTCGGAGTCGACGTCCAGGTAGTTCGGGTCGCCGTCCCCGTCCGCGTCCTCTTCCAGGCCGTCGTGCATGTCGAGGATGCCGTCGCCGTCCGCGTCGTTGTTCGGCGGAGGAGCGGTGTCCTCGATGGCGGTGTCGACGAGCTCTCCGTCATCGGAGGTCTTCGTACAGGCCACCATCGCGACGAGGCCGAGAGAGAGAAGCAGGGATCCACGCATAGACGCACCTCGAACGGGCCGGATTCTACCACCGCCTACGCCGCCTCGCGCGGCCCCGTGACAGGGTTTCTGGACTCAGTCGCCCCGAATGAGCCCCGGCGTGTCCCCGAGCTCGGCGTACAGGTGCACGTTCGCAGCGATGGTCTTCCGGAAGACCCCCAGGTGCATCGACTCATTCGGCCCGTGCGCCGTGGTCTTCGGGTCCATCACGCCGTTCAGGATCAGCGGCAGATCGCCGAAGCGCTCGCCGAAGATGGCGACGAACGGGATGCTGCCTCCCACGCCGACCTGGACCAGCTCGTGGCCCCAGGCCTTGCGGTAGGCTCGATCGGCGGCCTCGAACGCGGGGCCCTTCGGCGTGTACAGCCAGCCCTGGCCGTCCCAGCCTTCGCGCTCGACGGTGACGCGGACCCCGCCCGGCGGATCGGTCGTCACGATCTCGGTCAGCTCGGACAGCAGCTCGTCGGTGGTCTGGCCCGGAGCCACCCGGATGGACAGCGTGGCGCTGGCGCGGGTGCGCAGCGCGTTCTTCTTGTGCTCGGGGCGCGGGAGCGTGGTCGCGACGACCGTGAGCGCCGGCTGGCGCCACATCCACTCAGCCGGGGACCGACCCTGGTGGGGCAGCGGCTTCACGTCCGGCAGAATGTGGGCGCCGTCGTGGATGACCGCGTCGTTCAGCGGCACCTTCCAGCTTGCCTCGGCCCAGTCCGCGGGCACCTCCATGCGGCCGAACGTGGGCCGGCCGTCGGCGTCCACCAGCCGGGCGATGAGCGCGCACAGCGCCGTCGAGACGTCCGGGACCATGTTGCCCCACAGCCCCGAGTGGCCGTCGGACGACAGCGCCTCGCAGACCAGCTCCACCTCGGTGAGCCCGCGCAGCGAGACGGTCAGGCCGGGGAGCTCGGTGGAGGGGTTCTCGCAGTCGGTCAGGATCATCACGTCGCTGGCGAAGACGTCCGGGTAGGCGTCCATGAACCGCTCGAGGTTCGGCGAGCCGATCTCCTCCTCGCCCTCGATCACGAGCTTCAGGTTCACGGGCAGCGAGCCGTGCACCTCGAGCCAGGCCTGCACCGCGGCCAGATGGCTGACCCAGCCGCCCATGTCGTCGGCGCTCCCGCGGGCGTACAGCCGGCCGTCCTGTTCGACGGCGACGTGCGGGTCGGTGACCCAGGGCTCGCCCTTCACCGGCTGCAGGTCCAGGTGTCCGTAGATGAGCACCGTGGGCTTGTCCGCCCCGGCGTGGAGCCACTCGGCGGCGACCATCGGAAGGGCGTCGGGCAGCTCGCAGACCCGAGCGCGGTCCATGCCCAGCGCCTCGAGGTCGTCCCGGATCTTCGCGGCGAGAGCCCGGACATCGTCGAAGTGCGCCGAGTCGCACGAGATCGCGGGGTAGGTCAGGTAGCCGGACAGGCGCTCGACAGTCTGCTGGAAGCGGCTGTCGGCAAGGGCGGCGACGGCATCGCTGGACGGGCTGGACACGGGGGACCTCCGGGGTGTGGTCCTCCTCTATGAGCCTTGCGCGGCCGCTTCCAGTGCCGTGACGTCGGCGCCGATCTCGACCCAGGCCGAGCGCACCAGCGCCAGGTACTCCGGCCTGGGCGCCAGCTCGCCCACGTGCGATCCGAGCAGGTAGATCCAGGCTCCGCGCAGCTCGACGCGCTCGTAGAAGTGCGGGTGGCCCTCGTACCGGTCGAGCGTGACCAGGTGCTCCGGGGTGAGCCGGTACCGCCCGACGAGCACGTGTCCGTCCCGTTCCCGCAGGCTCAGGACGCCACCACCGCGCAGCTTCGACGGGCCACCGAACCACGGAGCCCACCCGTCGAGCCGCTCGATCCCGAGCAGCTCGGAGCCCGGACAGCGCGAGGCCATCTGCAACGCGTCCAGGTTCGAGCCGTAGGCCAGGTAGTCGAGGGCGTCGTGATCGGGCACCTCCGCTGCTAACGTCGCAGGCCGTGGCGACATCGCGCATCCGTCTGGGGCACTTCGAGCTCCGCAGCGTCATCGGCTCCGGCGGCATGGCCGACGTCTGACGCGGCGTGGACGTCCTGCATGGCGTCCCGGTCGCCGTGAAGGTCATGACGACCGAGAAGGCCCGCGGCGCCCGGTTCCGCGCCATGTTCGACAACGAGGTCCGCGCGATGGCCTCGCTCGAGCACCCGTGCATCGCGCACGTCCACGACTACGGCCAGATCGACTGGCAGGCGAGCAAGGACAGCGAAGGGCGCCTGGTCGAGGGCTCGAGCTGGCTCGCGATGGAGCTCGCGGGCGCCGGCACCCTGGCGCACCTGGTTCGGCCCCAGCCCTGGAGCCGCATCCGAGCCATCCTGCGCGCGCTCCTCGACGCCCTGGCCCACGCCCATGCGCGCGGCGTGGTCCACCGAGACCTGAAGCCCGCGAACATCCTGATCTGCGGGCCGAAAGACCTGCGCCCGGGACTGAAGCTGGCCGACTTCGGCCTGGCGCACCCCGTCGAGGCCGCGACCGGCAGTCGCCGCATCAGCGCCCCCCCCCCCCCAGCTCATGGCACCCGAGCAGTTCCGGGGAGCTTGGCGTGACTTCGGACCGTGGACCGACCTCTACGCGATGGGCGTGCTGGCGTACGAGCTCGTGACCGGACGCCTACCCTTCGCCGCGGACGACTTCCACGGGTGGAAGCTGGCGCACCTCGAGCAGGAGCCGCACCCCATCGGCCGCCAACTGCCGCTGCCGCCCGGCTTCGACGCCTGGGTCGACCGCCTGATGCAGAAGCGCCCGAGCAAGCGCTTCCGACGAGCGGCCGACGCCGCCTGGGCCCTCGAGCAGCTGGAGTACGAGGACGCGCTGCCCACCTCGCTCGACGAGGAGCCCGTGGCGCTGCTGCCCCCCTCGATCACGCACTCCCACACACTGGCCGACCTGGTCGAGCCGCTGCTCGACGAGCAGCTCGAGGAGATGAGCATCGACACCCGGGGAGGCCCGCCCATCCCCGAGAGCTGGCGGCGACGCGAGGAGGCTCCCCCACCTGATCGGCGTCGGCGCCGGCCTCCACGCCCTGCGACCCGCGCCGTTCGTCGGGCGCGAGTCCGAGCGGGACGCCATCTGGACCGCGCTGCGCGAGGCGAAGGACACCGGGACGGTCCGGGTCATCGACGTCGAGGGACCTGCGGGCGTCGGCAAGCGGCGGCTGGCACGCTGGATGTGCGAGCGAGCGCACGAGCTCGGCGCGGCGACCGTCCTGCGGGCCACGCACAACGACATCCCGGCGCCCATGGACGGGATCGGCGGCCTGCTGGCGCGGATGTTCCGGTGTCAGGGCCTGGCTCGCCCGAGCATCCTCGACCGGGCGCGGACCGGGCTCAAGAGCCTGGGGCTCCGCGACGCCGAGGACTGGGAGGCCGTCGCCGACCTCGTTGCGGCCGCCTCGGGAGACGGCGAGCGACGCAGCACCGGCAGCCCCGCCCAGAGCTACCAGCTCGTGCAGCGGGTGCTGCGAGCCCGATCGCAGGTCCGGCCCCTGATCCTCTGGATCGACGACGTGCAGTGGGGTGCCGACACGCTCGGGTGCATCGAGACGCTGCTCCGCTCGGACCAGGGGGCCTCGGTGCTCGTACTACTGACCGAGCGCGGCGAGGCCCGCGACGCCCACCCGCTCGCGCTCGAGGCCCTGGAACGGCTCGGCCAGAACAGCCGCTCGGGCAAGCTCCCCCTCGGCCCCCTGACCCAGGAGGAGCAGGTCGACCTCGCGCGGCGCGTGCTCGGCCTCGAGCCGAAGCTGGCTGCTCGGGTCCTCGACCGCGCAGGGGGCACCCCGTTGTTCGCCGTCCAGCTCGTCGGAGACTGGCTCGCTCGGGGCCAGCTCGTCCGGACGCGGGGCGGCCTCGTCCTGGCCGAGGGTGCCGAGGACGCCCTGCCCGACGGCCTCCACGACCTGTTCCTGGACCGCCTGGACCGGGTCCTCGGGGACGACGGCGGGGCCTGGCGGGCGCTCGAGCTCGCCGCGGTCCTGGGACGACAGGCCGAGGAGACCGAGTGGCGGACGGCCTGCTGGCAGGTCGGTCACCTGGTGAGGCCCGAGACCCTGTCGCGCCTCGTCGACGCGGGCTTGCTCTCGCACGACGCCCAGGGCGAAGGCTCGGCCTGGCGCTTCGAGCACAGCCTGCTGCACGAGTCGCTGGTGCGACGAGCGCGCGAGGGCGGACGGCTCGCCGACTACCACCTCGCCTGCGCTGCTGCGCTCGAGGAGCTCTACCCCGACGCCCGTCCAGCCCAGGAGCGCATCGGCCAGTACTACCTGGCGGCGGGCGCCTGGCACGACGCCATCGACCCGCTGCTCGAGGCGGCCCGCGCCTGCCGGGCGAACAGCGAGTTCCTGAAGGCCCTCGAGCTCCTGCGCCTGCTCGAGGAGACCCTCGACCACGCCAACGCCCCGCCCGAGCACCCCGCCCGCGGCCACGCTGGCTTCCTGCGCGCGATGGTGTGCCGCTACGTCGGCCGGTACGAGGAGTCGCTCCGCCTGGCCACCGAGCTCGAGGTCCGCGCCGAGCGCTACGCCTGGCCCGTCATCCACGCCCGCGCCATCGAGCTGCTGGGCAACATCGCCCGTATCCAGCGGGACCTGCCGCGGGCTCTCGTCCGCATCGAGGACGCGCTGGCCCGCTTCCGAACGCTCGGCTTCGATCGCGGCATCGGGACGTGCCTCCTGGGCGTCGGCGCCGTGCTCTGGCAGATGGGCGACCTGGACGGCGCCCGCGCCAGCTTCGACGAGAGCCTCGAGCACCACCGGCGCATCGACAACATCGGCTGGATGGCGGACAGCCTCAACGGCCTCGCCGAGCTCGCTCGCACGCTCGGGGAGCTGGACCTGGCCGAGCCTCTCTACGCCAAGGCGCTCGAGCTCCACACGCAGGCCCGCAGCGGCATCGCCATCGTGGTCCGTCTGAACACCTGCCTGGTCCGCATCGCCCGCGGCCGGTTCGTCGAGGCCGAAGACGACCTGCAGAAGTGCCTCGCGTCGTTCGAGCGCCAGGGAAGGTCGACGTACCAGGGCGCCGTGCATCTCCTGCTGCTGCCGGGCGCCGCCGAGCGCCAGGACTGGGCCGCCTGGGACCAGCACATCCGCCGCGGGCTCGAGCTCGTGACCGCCAGCGGCATGATCGAGAAGGACGTCGCCTGGCCCGCATTCATGGCCGGCGAGATCGCCGCCGCCAAGGGCCAGGAGCGACGAGCATGGGAGGCGCTCGTGATCGCTCGATCCCAGTGGAAGGCCCTGGGAGATGACGCCAACGCCGAGCTCGCGTCCATCGCCATGAAAAAGCTCGCCAGATGACTTAGGCTTCCGCCGCACCGCGGAGACCACATGAGCCTCATGAACAGCCTCCCCATCGGCCTGGGCGCCCTCGTTGTCGGAGGCGGTCTCGGGTACGGCCTGGCGACCCTGCTCATGGATCCGGTCGAGAAGATCGTGACCGAGCCCCTGATCATCAAGCAGGAGCTCACCGAGGAGGAGCTGCTCGCATTCTGCGACGACCAGATCGAGCCCGAGCGGCAGAAGGTCGAGGACGCGCACTCCAAGGTCCTGGAGCTCCAGGCGAAGCTCGACGCCCGCGAAGCCGAGCTCACGACGATGAAGGCCCAGGACGAGAAGGACGAGGCTCGCCGCGCCGTCGCCTCGAAGAAGTGGAAGGAGATGGAGGCCGAGATCGAGACGCTCAAGCTCGATCTGGACTCGGCCATCGAGGATCGGGACGAGGCCATGTCCGCGCTCAAGACGACCGTGATCGCGCTCGAGAAGCAGATCAAGGAGACCGAGAAGCAGAAGCAGCGGGCCGAGCACTTCCGCGAGGAGTCGCAGGTCAACCTGTGGACCACGTTCGTCGCCGAGAGCAAGGTCTCGATCTGTGGCTGGGGAACGCCCGGCCGCCTGGACAAGTGCCAGGGCGCGGTCGACGAGGCGCTGGCCGGCGACTTCAAGGACCGGTTCATGGAGTGCGTCGACAGCTACCAGTCGACCCCCATCCTGCACCAGCAGGAGGACCGGAAGGCCACGCTGCCGCTCTACGCCGAGCCGCTGAACGAGGACAGCCGCTTCACCAAGCGCGGCTGGTACATCCAGTTCTGCGACCCGACGCTGCCCGAGGCGGAAGGCTTCGACGACTGACACGGGCTTGCGGTTCGCCACTCGGCCAATCGGACGTTAGCTCGCCGACTTCCACGGAGCGAACATGGATCCTTCCATCTGGTCAGCTGGCCTCGTCACATCGATGGGTGCCCTCTCACTCGGCGGCCTGGCCGCCGTCCTCGGTCTCTGGATCGGTCGCGACAAGTCCCGTCCCATCGGGTTCGCCGTCGCCATGACCGTCCTCATCACGTCCGCCGTCGGCGTCGGCGTCTTCCAGTCGTTCCTCGACGCCGTCGAGATGCACAAGAAGAAGGCGGACCTCGACAACATGATGACGATGGTGACCGAGATCGCCATCGCGTCCGGGGACGAGGAGCTCGCCGCGCTGATCGAGGCCGAGAGCGGCGTCACCGTGACCATTCCGGAGCCCGAGCCGGTCGAGGACACTGCCGTCCCGACCGAAGAGGTCCCCGCCACCACCCTCGAGGAGGAGTAGATCATGGACATCGGACTCTTCGTCACCTTCGCAGGTGTCCTCGTCGCCGGTCTGGCCGGAATCCTGGGCGTCTGGATGGAGCGCGACAAGAACGCGCCCGCCAAGTGGGGCTACATCTTCAGCGGCCTCATCGTCATCGCGACGTGCGTCGAGCTCAGCCACGGTGTGGCCGCGACCGCCGAGCAGAACGAGACCGACGCCAAGCTCGCCCGCGCGCTCGAGGCGATGGCCGAGCTGGCCGCGTCGGGCGACAACCCCGCGCTCGGGCAGTTCGTCGGCGCCGAGCTGGCCGTCCAGGCCCGCGCGAACCCCGACGTCGTGAAGAAGATGGAGGAGAGCGTCGCCGAGAAGGGCGGCGATCCCAAGGCCATCCTCGCCAAGGCGGCCGAGGGCCGTCGCTCGGCCGCCGGCCTGCCCAAGAAGGCCCCCGAGCCGGGCGAGACCCCGAAGCTGGGCGCGGCGTTCGCCGGTCAGTCCAAGGGCACGAAGAAGCGTGGGAAGGCCAAGGCGATGCCGGCCGAAGGCCTCGCCGGTGACCTCGCTGAGGGCGCCCTCGGTGGTGCGCTGGGTGGCGGAGCCGCCGGGCTGACGTCCGGTGCAGCCGGTGCGGGCGCCGCGGCGCTCGGCGACGCCAAGGGCAGCGCGACCAAGGCCGTCGGTGACGCCAAGGGCAGCGCGACCAAGGCCGTGAGCTCGGCCAAGGCCGACGCCGCGAAGGCCGCCGACGACGCCAAGGCCGAGGCCGCTGCGGCAGCTGCCGAGGCCGAGGCCCAGAAGAAGGCCGCCGAGGACAAGGCGAAGGCCGAAGCCGACAAGGTGAAGGCCGAGGCCGACAAGGCGAAGAAGGAAGCGGAAGCGGCCAAGAAGAAGGCCGACGACGCGAAGAAGAAGGCCAAGGGCCTCTTCGGCAAGTAGGACTGGAACCCCGCCGGGCGGCTCAGTCCGTCCGGCGAGTCAGCTGGAACCACTCCAGGACGTCCAACAGCTCGCCCTTGGAGAAGGGCTTCACGAGCGATGGCGACGGGTGCCCGTCGAGCATCTCGGGGTTCGCCGTCATCAGGCAGACCCGCCGCGCGACCTCGGGGTACGAGCCGCGGAGCTCCCGCAGGTAGTCCAGCCCGCCGACCCCTGGCAGGACCACGTCCAGCAGGACGCCGTCGTAGTCGGTCTGGGCGAGCTTCTCGCGGGCCTCGTCCACGCTCGCCGCCACGTGCACGACATGGTCGCGAAGCATCCGGACGAGCGCCTGTCGCAGGATGGACTCGTCGTCGACGACGAGGAGCCGCAACGGCTCCAGCGCCACCGGCTCCTGCTCGCGCGTCGACTGGAGCGCCTGCATGACGTTTGCGGCCTGTCGACGTGCCCAGGCGCCGACGCGCTCGACGTCCGCCGGGACCCGCGAACGGAACAGCAGGTCGTGGTCCTCGTCCGCCCAGCCCGTGTTGTAGAGCCGCGCCTGGAGCTGGCCGTCCTGGACCGCCAGATGGACCGACCACGGGTCCAGCGTCACGTCGATGCGGACCGCGGCGCCTCGACCCACGACCCGGACGGTCGCCATGGTCTCTCGCGCATGAAGGTCGACGAACGAGTGCAAGACGACCATCGCCACGGCGGCGTTGGGGTCACTGTGCGGGTCGACTCGACGCATCATCCAGGGCAGCCTACCGGACACGAGCCCACCTGAGACGCCAATCCGCGGGTACGTCACTGACGTGCAAGAGAAGGCTCGGCGGCATCGTTCAGCGCCACCGAAGGGCCCCCGAGACGATGTCGTCGTTCCGGATGACGAACCGACGGAACCACCGCATTGCCCTCCGTGGTTAGGATCCGCCACATGGCACGAACGAAGCGACTCACGGCAGCCCAGCGCCGGACCCAGCTCATCGAGGTCGGTCGACAGGTCTTCGCCAAGGCGGGGTACGACGCGACCTCGGTCGAGGAGATCGCGCGCTCGGCGGGCGTCTCGAAGCCCATCGTCTACGAGCACTTCGGCGGCAAGGAAGGCCTGTTCGCGGTCATCGTCGACCGCGAGATGGAGGCGCTCGTCCAGCGCGTCGCCCACAAGATCGCCAAGGGCGGACCTCGCGTGCGCTTCGAGGGTGCCGTCATCGCCTTCCTGACCTACGTCGAGGAGCGACCCGACGGGTTCGCCGTGCTCACCCGCGATGCGCCGCCCACGACCGCCTCCTACGGCATGCACTCGGTCATCAGCGACCTGGCCGACCGCATCAGCGACATCTTCGACAAGGAGTTCGAGCCAGCCGAGATCCCGCCGAGCGTCTCGCCGATCTATGCGCACGCCCTCATCGGCATGGTCACGGCGGCCGGTCAGTGGTTGCTCGAGAACCCCGAGCTGCCGAAGGAGGAGGTCGCCCGCCACGTCGCCGCCATCGGCTGGATGGGGCTGCGGCACCTGCCCGACGAGCCCGCGCTGGCGACGGGGAGCCGCCAGGAGTCCGGAGACAACCTCAAGAACTGACCTCAAGGGTTGACTTGACACGTCAAGCGTAGCAGACTGGTCCTCCGAATGTCCGGGAGGAACCGTGTCCTCACGCAGCGAGCCCCTGCTCGACAGCCCTGAGATCGCCGAGGCCGACGGCCTCGATCTGCCCGTGCCCGAGCACGTCCCGATGGACCTCGACGAGATGTGTCTCGCCGAAGAGGACGCCGGCGACGACATCACGGACCTCTCCTTCCTCGACGCCCCCGAGCCGATGTCGCTCGAGCCGGTCGAGGACGACGTCGAGGAGCTGCTCGAGGACGACCCGTCCGTCCAGGGCTTCCTGCCCCCGCCCGACCATCCCCGAGGCGAGCAGGGCTTCCTTCTGCTGACGACCGACGAGCAGGACATCCGCGGCCGGATGCTCATCACGAGCGAGGACGAGCGCGACGGCCTGTCCCGCGGTGAAAACGCCCTGCGCGACTGGCGCATCAAGGCCGGACTCCGCGACAAGGAGGCCGCCGAGCGCGAGTTCGAGCTGCGTGCGCGCCGCCGTGTCCGGATGGGTGTCGCCGCCGGCCTGGTGGCCTTGATCGGGGCCGCGGCCTGGACCACGACCATGCTGCTGGACCCGCCCACGGCCGAGCCGAAGCCTCCGCCCATCACGCCCGCGGTGCTCGCCGCGGTCGCCGGGCCGGCCGCCGCTCCCGAGCTCGTCGACAACGTGGTCACCGTCCCGACCCGGCTCTGGGCGCCCCCGGTCCACGACGAGACCCTGAAGAGCTGGGTCGTCGACGACTACCGCTACTGGCAGTTCGACTTCGCGAGCGCGGGCCCGATGGAGCTCCGGTGGATGGACCCGTCCGGCGCCGTCCAGCTCGACGACTACCGCTGCGACAACCGCATCGACGCCGATCTGGGCCGCTGCTACGTCGGCCGGAACCTGGAGCGGTTCCGCGCGCTCGTCGCGAACGGAGCCCCCGCTGGCGCCTGGACCCTCGTGGGCTGCGTCGATGGCCGCTGCGGCCCCGTCACGACCTTCGAGGTCGGCGAGAGCCCCTCAGCTCCCGAGTAGCCGCGCGAACACCTGCGTCGTCGGGGAGACGTCCCCTGCCCCGGCGAGCTCGCGGATGCTGTGCATCGACAGCTGTGCGCAGCCGATGTCCACCGTCCGGATGCCCAGCCGAGCGCTGCTGATCGGGCCGATGGTCGAGCCGCAGGCCAGGTCGGTCCGGTTGATGAACTCCTGCACGGGCACCTCGAGCTCGTGGCACGCGTTCTTGAACCGCGCGGCCGTCTCGCCGTCGGTCGCGTAGCGCTGCTGGGTGTTCAGCTTGACCACGGGGCCGCCGTTGACCCGCGGCTTGTGGTTGCCGTCGTGCCGGTCGGCGTAGTTGGGGTGCACCCCGTGCGCCATGTCGGCGCTGATCTGGAAGCTCGAGGCGACAGCGCGCTCGAACCCGCCGGGCGCCTTGGTCTCGTGGCCGGCCTCGATGCGCCGCAGCGTGTTCTCGAGGAGCGCCCCCGCCGCCCCCGTCGCCGAGCTCGAGCCGACCTCCTCGTGGTCGTAGAGGGCCACGACGGCGGTCGCTTCACCCACCTCGGCCGCGAGCAGCGCCTCGAGCGCCAGGTAGCAGCTGTACTGGTTGTCCATGCGCGGGGCGAAGACGAACTCCTCGTCGAGGCCGCCGAGGCAGGGGGCCTGCAGGTCGTGGAGCATGAGGTCCCACGCCAGCACCTGCTCGAACTCGATGTCCAGCGCGCCCGTCACCAGCCGCTCGAGCGCCCCAGGACCCTCGCCATGGAGGCCCAGGATGGGGGGCAGCTCCTTCTGGCTGTTCGGCTTGAAGCCGTCGGTCCGGACCTTCCGGTTGAGGTGGATGGCGAGGCTGGTCACCCGGGCCAGCGGGCGGTCGATGCGCACCAGCCGGCTCTCAAGACCGGCGTCCGTTCGCACGGTCACCCGGCCGCTCAGGCCCAGGTCCCGGTCGAACCACGTGTACGGCAGGATGCCGCCGTACACCTCGACGCCACACTGCCGGTAGCCCTCGCTCTCGTACTCGGCGGCGGGCTTGAGCCGCAGGTTGGGCGAGTCCGTGTGGGCGCCCACCATGCGGAAGCCGGCGCGCGCAGGCGCGTCCTGCCCCACGACGAACGCCAGCACCGTGCCGCTGCGCCGCACGAAGGCCTTGGTGCCGACCGCCAGGACACCCCAGTCCGACCGCTCGTCCAGCTCGTCGAAGCCCGTGGCCTCGAGCCGTTGCAGCGTGGCCTCGACGCAGTGGTAGGGGCTGGGGCTCTCCGCCACGTAGTCGATCAGTCCGGTCGCCGAGGCCATGAGCCCTCCAGGCCGTTCCGGTAACGGCGTGCCATGATCCCGACATGTGGATCGCTCTACTCGGCTGCACCGCTCCCGCAGACACCGGCCAGGACTCCTCCTCGAACGCCGACTCCGCGGCCCACAGCGAGGAACCCGATGAGACGGGCGAGACCAGCGACACCGACACCGGGGACACCGCCCCCATCGAGCCCGTGTGCCCCGACGGGCTCATCCCCGTCGGCGACTCGCTGAGCGACCCCGACTACTGCATCTTCCAGTACGAGGCCCACATCGTCGACGGGGTGCCGACATCGGTCGAAGGCGTCATCCCCACCACGGCGATCTCGTTCTACGAGGCGCTCGAGATGTGCGCCGACAGCGGCATGTGGCTCGCCACCTCGGACCAGTGGGAGGACGCGGCGGATGGGGTCGTCGGCGAGGGGGGCTCCACCTACCCCTACGGCGACCAGATGGACGACGCCGCCTGCGTCACCCCCACCGTGGACGGCGAGGTCGTCTACGAGTCCCTCCAGCCGACCGGCAGCCTGGAGACATGCGTGAGCCCATTCGGGGTCTACGACAGCTCGGGGAACGCGTTCGAGTGGGCCGACCCCCAGCTCGTCGTCGACATCGCGGCGTTCCTGGCGCTCTTCCCAGAGCTGTCCGAGGACGAGGACGGCTATCTGGTCGGAACCGAGGAGCTGGTCGAGGCGACCGACCTGCAGGTCGCCGGCGTCCAGCCCTTCATGACGCTCCGCGAGGACGGCCGCATCGAGGTCGCGCTGGAGCCCGACTCCTGGGAGTGGGCCGACCACCCCGCCACCGGGTACCTGTTCGACCGCGCCAGCACCGAAGCGCTCCCGCTGACGGTCGGGCCACTGGACGAGACCTTCACGCTGGGCGTCCTGACCGTCCGTGAGGACCAGGACGGCACCCCCCGGACCGACAAGCGCGGCGGCGCCTACTACGCGGGGAGCGCCTACGGCACCGCATCGGGCGCCGGCTTCCTGGCGCACGTCCCCGAGTTCGACGGCACGATCAGCTTCCGATGCGCGTCCGAGCCGCTCTGAGCGCCCACCTGGGTGTGTGACCCGATCTCGTGCAGGTATTGTTCGATTTCTCTTGCCCACACGAATTGTCGCTCGCTATAAAACACATGAACAAAGACGGAGCGTGTGAGGCCATTGAACCCTGACGAACACACGGAGCCGGCCAAGACGCCCGCACTCCGGACCTGAGGCACTTCAAAGGGCCGCGGACACGCTGTATGACAGGCGAATCGCCTGCACCAACCCCTGCCGACCCCCGCCGCTGATGCGGTGACAATGCCACACAGTTTCGACGCGGACGACCTGGCCGGTCCCTCCCGAAGCCGACATCTCTCACGGGATGTCGGCTTCGCTGCTCTGGAAACTGTGCTGAATGCGACGCCGTCAGACGAAGATGCGTGCGAGATGGCGCAGCAAGCCGTCCAGCTGCGCCGGCTGCGAGCGATACCCCACGAACCCGTCCGGGCGGATGAGGTACAGGCACTCGGACCGCGCGCCGAACGCGGTGTGAAGCGTGAAGTCCGGATCCGAGAGCATGGGCCCGTCCCAGCCCAGCGCCGGCGGACGACGCTCCGAGGGCACCACGACGCATGCGGCGACCACGTCCCCGAAGCGCTCCTCGACCACCTGGGCGATCTCCCCGAGCACCCGGTAGCCGTCGTCGGTGTCGGCCAGGCCGTCGAACAGGAGCAGGCCGTGCCGGTGCCCGCGCAGGGCCTGGCGAAGACGGCGACCGCCCCCCGCTCCGAACGGGGCATCCGGGGCGCGGTCCCCAGGCACCGGGCCGCCGCTGAAGTCCAGGTAGCCGGCGAGCGTCGGGGTCTCGGCGCGGTCGTCGCGCCCCACCCGAGCCAACAGGAGCGGATCGCGGTCCTCGCCGACCCAGGGGCTGTCCCGGTAGCCGACGTGCAGGTCGGCTCGCAGGCGCGCCACGCGCTCCTGGACCGGCTCCCATCGTGCGAGGTGCGGGACGAGCCACCCCACGCGGTCGCGCGGCACGGGCTGGCGCAAGGCGACGACCCGCGGCACGAAGCGCCGACCTCGCTCCAGGCGACGGACCAGGGCGCGCCGCTCGACCTCGACGCCCTGGGCCAGGCCCGCATGCCCTCGACCGGTGGCGACCAGCGCCTCGGCCCAGCCGCGGTTCCGCGCCTCCTCGGTGTCGCACCACAGCGCCGTCTCGCGCCGCACCGGGCGCGCCTCGCCGGCCTCGCGCACCCAGGCACCCGCCGGCCCACGCGCGTTCAGCCAGCGCGTCCAGTCCCCGCCGTCCGGCCGGTTCATCGTCCCCTCGACCTGCAGCCGCGCCCTGCCCTCGCCCAGCGGGACGATTCCGAGCAACCCGTCGTCGTCCACGCCCAGGTGAACCTCGTCGTCCGCCACGCCGCCGATCGACATCTCGGCCGTCCAGCCGACCCGCGGACCTTGCTCGACCTCGGCGCCACGCTCCCAGAGGACCCTCACGCCCAGCTGCTCGGCGAAGGCCAGGAGCCGCGTCTCCCCCTCGGGCACGGCCGTCAGGAACGGAAACGGCGTGTCCAGCTCGTCCATCGACAGGTGGGCCACGCGAACGCGGTCGGATGTGAGCGTCAGCCCGTGCAGCCGGTGTCCACCCAGCGGCACGCCCAGGTGGTGCCAGTGTTCCTGGCCGCGGGGCCCGAGCACGAGCGGCGCGTGGGCGGGCCCCGACCGGGGGTCGCTCACCTCGACCTCGCAGCCCCGGCGAGCCAGCTCACAGGCCCACGCCAGCCCCGCCGGCGTCGCGCCACGGATGCGTGTCGGTGTGCCCATCCGTCGAGTATGTCAGTTAGTCGGCGACCAGAACGAGAGGAGCAGAGATGTCCGACCGCGTCTACGAACACCCCCTCGTCTCCCGCTACGCCAGCGCGGAGATGAGCTACCTCTTCTCGCCGCACAAGAAGTTCAGCACCTGGCGGCGGCTCTGGCTGGCGCTGGCCGAAGCCGAACAGGCGCTCGGGCTCGACATCACCGACGGGCAGCTCGACAGCATGCGCGGGCACCTCGAAGACATCGACTACGACCTCGCGGCCACCTACGAGAAGAAGTTCCGCCACGACGTGATGGCGCACGTGCACGCCTGGGGCGACCAGATCCCCGACGCTCGACCCATCATCCACCTGGGCGCCACGAGCTGCTACGTCGGCGACAACACCGACCTGGTCGTGCTGCGCGACGCCCTGGACGCCCTCATCCCCAAGCTCGCCAACGCCGTCCACCACCTGGCCGCGTTCGCCGAGACCCACGCGGCGCTGCCCACCCTGGGCTTCACGCACTTCCAGCCCGCCCAGCTCACCACCGTCGGCAAGCGAGCCTGCCTGTGGCTGCAGGAGCTCCTCATGGACCTGCGCGCCCTGACCCGGGCCCGGGCCGACCTCCGCTTCCGCGGCGTGAAGGGCACCACGGGCACCCAGGGCAGCTTCCTGGCGCTCTTCGACGGCGACCACGACAAGGTCGTCGAGCTCGACCGCCGGGTCACCGCGTCGTTCGGCTTCCCCAGCGCGTTCCGGGTGACCGGCCAGACCTACACTCGCAAGCTGGACCACGAGATCGTCTCGGCGCTGGCCAGCTTCGGCGCGACCGCGCACCGCATCGCCACCGACATCCGCCTGCTCGCCAACCTGAAGGAGCTCGAGGAGCCCTTCGGCAAGCACCAGATCGGCAGCTCGGCGATGGCCTACAAGCGCAACCCGATGCGCAGCGAGCGGGTCTGCGCGCTCAGCCGCCACCTGATCTCGCTGGCCCAGGACACCGCGTGGACCGGAGCGCTCCAGTGGATGGAGCGGACGCTGGACGACTCGGCCAACCGTCGCATGAGCCTGCCCGAGTCGTTCCTCGCGGCCGATGGCATCCTGGAGGTCTTCCAGAACGTCTTCGCCGGCCTGGTCGTCTACCCGGCGGTCATCGGGCGTCGCATCGCGAGCGAGCTCCCCTTCATGGCGACCGAGAACCTCATCATGGCGATGGTCCGCAAGGGCGCCGACCGGCAGGAGGTCCACGAGGCCATCCGCGTGCACAGCATGGACGCCGCCCAGGTCGTCAAGGGCGAAGGCGGCGACAACGACCTGATCGACCGGGTCCGCGCCGACAGCTACTTCGCGCCCATCCACCCAGACCTCGACACCCTGCTCGACCCCAGCACCTTCGTGGGCCGCGCGCCGCAGCAGGTCAGCGAGTTTCTCGAGGCCGAGGTCCGTCCCGCCCTGGCGCCGTTCGCCCAGCTCGGCGCGGCGACGAGCCTGCGCGTATGAACGCGCGCACGCTGCTGCGGGCGACCACGCTCGGCTTCGTCCTGTTCGCGGGGGCCTACGCCTACTTCCAGAACCGCGACAACCCCGAGGAGCCGGTGGTCGTCGAGGAGCCCGCCCCGACGACGGCGACGCTCACGCTGACCCTGCTGGATGCGGCCGGGCAGCCTCCCCTGGACTGTGGCGCGACCTTGGCCAAGACCACCGAGCGTGGGTACGAGCTGACGGCGACGAGCACCCTGAAGTGCCCCACGGGCGAGCTCTCCTGGTCCGGCCTGGCCCCAGGCGAGTACCGCCTGACCGCAGCCGGCGAAGACACCGTGCTCATCGAGGAGCGCCATGAGCTCCCGGCGGGCACGACCGACCTGGGCGTGGTCACGCTCGATCCGGGAGGCAGCGTCGGCGGGGTCGTCACCGCGGACGGCGAGCCCGTCGTCGGAGCCTTCCTCTTCGCCGAGACAGGCCAGAAGGGCGCCAGCGTCACCGACGGCGAGTACGCCATCAGCGGCCTCCCGGTGGGCGAGGCCCGTCTCCGGGCCGGCTTCGAGAACCGAGGCGGCAGCGCGACGGTCGAGATCGTGGCTGGCGAGGTCACGGACCTGGACATCGCGCTCGAGGTCGTGCCGCCCAAGGGCGTCTTCGGCGTCCAGTTCGAGGTCACCGAGACCGGACTCGTCGTCACGAACGTCCATCCCAGCGGGCCGATGGCGGGGGTGCAGGTCGGCGCCGCGATCACGGCTGTCGACGGCCGCTCCCTGGCCGGCCTGACACGCGAGGCCGCCACCGAGGCCCTCGCTGGCGCCCCGGGAACGAGCGGCGTCCTGACCATCGACGGCGCGGACCAGACGATCGAACGCATCGACCTCGAGGACCTGCGCCGCTAGCGGCCCTGCTCGCAGGACAGGACGGCCCCGGCCGTCGAGACCAGCTCCACGGCGTCCGGCCGGTTGGCCGCGAGCCCCTCGTGGAAGAGCCGCGCCCCCGCGCAGTCGCCCACGGCCGCCAGGTACAGCACCCCGTCCTGCTGGATGGACCGGTCCGAGGGATAGTCCTCGAGCCAGCGCCAGAACCACGGCGTCTCGGTGCGAGGGAACGCCCCCGGGTGGAGCCGCCACATGTCGAGCCGCTCGGACACGGCGCGCGGCGTCTGGTCTCCCTCGCTGGCGATGACCAGGGCGTAGAGCGCGTCCGCCTGCTCGAAGTCCCCCACGTCGTGCAGGGCCGCCGCCAGCTCGACCCGAATGCGAGGTGACGCGTCGTTCCGCAGGTGCTCGTCCCGAGCGGCGGCCAGGGTGGGCGGCTCGCCGACGACGATCGAGGAGACGACCTCGTCGAACAGCTCGGCCCGCGGACCGGGGTCCTCACCGTCGAGCGCCACGACGTAGCCCAGCCGGTTCAGGTAGCGGCCTCGCAGCAGGTGCTGCTCGACCAACAGGTACCGCGCGTCGCCCTCGGCATCGACGAACTCCAGCGCGTGCGAGGTCCACCCGGGGCCGCGCGGAGCCGGGGCCTCGACAGGGTGCGCCGAGCCCTGCAAGCGACGTCCCCAGTGCGACGCCAGGTCCTCGCCCGTCAGCGGGTCCCCAGCCAGGGCGCGCTCCCAGCGCAGCGTGTCCAGGCCGCAGAAGACGAACTCCTCGCTGGCCTGCGAGGTGGTCCAGGCGGGCATGCCCTGCACGCTGACCACGTGGGTCCTCCCGTCCTCGGGCAGGAGCCGCGCCGGGACCTCGAGCGTCGCGCCCACATCCTCGAGCACGATGGTCTCCGCCGGCCACCACGCCGCGACCGGGACACGCGAGACGACCGGCCCGATGAGGAGCGTCGCGACGGACAGCCCGCCGATGACCGCCAGCGCGACCACGCCTTGACGCCCCGACACGGCCCGAGGGACGACGTGCGGCGGGCGCAGTCCGAACGTGGCGACCACGCCGCCCAGGAAGCCCCCGAGATGGGCCACATGCGAGGTCGTCTCCTGGTAGAGCGAGGCCCCGACGAGCACCGCGAAGAACAGCAGGTTGCCGTAGCCGTAGAAGCGGCGCTGACGCGGCGGGATCCCGTCGCCGTAGCGGAACCCGATGGCCAGCTGCGCGCCCCACATCCCGAAGCCCAGGACCGAGCTGCCGATGACGGCGTTTCGCTGGAACAGGACGATGAACAGCACGCCGAAGAACAGGGCCGCCGCCGCCACCAGCCCGTAGCCACGCGAGCCGAGCGCTCGCTCCACACGGAAGCCGCAGTACCCGAGCACCGCCAGGTTCGGGAACAGGTGCATCGGGCCGGCGTGGGCGAGCTGCGAGCCCCAGGGGGACAGGACGCGCTGGTCGAAGACGAGCGCCTCGAGGCCGGTCGCCAGCGAGCCATAGAACGACTGGACCGCGACGTACCCCTCGTCGCCCAGCGGGAGGACGACCGAGAAGAGCTGCAGCAGGCCGAACGCGAGCACCACGAGGGTCGTGACCGTGGACGCCACCGGGAGACGCCTGGCCGCGAACCAGGCACCGAGTCGGGCCCGAGGCGCGTCGAAGGCGTCCGCCAGATCGGCGAGCTGCGAGAGCGGCACGAACTCGTTCCCCGTCCACGGAGCGTGCCGCAGCTGGGCGTGGCCCGGGATCTCACCGGCCCGGATGCGGTCATCCAGATCGTTGAGGTCGATCGGGACGTCGTCCCCCTCGTGTCGAAGGCGAGGCCTCAACGCCAGTCCCCCATCACGACGAACGAGGCCCAGAACCACGGGTGGCCGAGCTCGTCGTCCGAGATGAGCGCGACCTGGCTCTGACGCAGCGCCTCGGCCACGTCGTCCCCTTCGCCCAGGTTCTCGTAGAAACCCTTCATCAAGCGCATCGTGCCTTCGTCGTCGACCTTCCACATGCTCGCCACGAGCGTCTCGACACCGGCCCGGCGGAACTGTGCCGACAGACCGTTGATGCGCATCGCGACCTCGGTCCCTTCGGCCTCGGGTGCCTTGACCGGGAGGCCCGACTCGCACGCCGACAGCACCACGAGTCGAGCGTCCGACAGGTACGGGGCGAGCCCGGGGATCTCACGGTAGGAGAGCCGCCCGCCATTGTCCGCGTCGCCGATGACGAGGAACGACTGGTCCGGCCGGTCCGGATCGATGACGCCATGTGTGGCGAGGTGCACCGCGGTCTTGTCCGGCGTGTACTGGACGAGCTCCTCGCGCCCGCCGAGCGCCCCGACGACCAGCGTCGAGCCCGGCCAGTCCGAAGCGATGCCTCGGACCTCGTCCTCGGCCGCGGGCAGCGAGCCATCCGGGTTCCCGATCAGCAGCAGGTCCTCGCCGGCCAGGTGAAAGCCGGTCTCGGTGGCGGAGCGCTTCCGCAGCGAGCCGACGTGGGTGACGCTCGCGACCGCGACATCCTCGACGAGCCACTTGCCGTCGCGCCGCAGGAGCGCGAATGGGAGCTGCTGGAAGGACCCCGTCGGCGAGACGACGAGCGTGGTCGCTCCCTCGAGCTCGCCGGCGATGGGCTCGATCAGCCAGGCGCCGAGCTGGTCACACAGCGACGCGGTCCACTCGGTGTCGTCGATCATCTGGGCGCGCAGGCTGCGAGTGAGGCGGCTCATCGTGCGCTCTACGTCCGCGGCCGGCACGTCCACAGTGTGGACCTTCAGCGCGTCGCGCTTCACGACGAGCAGCACCAGCCGGTCGGGGAGCAGCAGCGGCTGGAGCACCACGACACCCGGCTCGAGGTCCTTCTGGACCGCCTCCAGGTCCTCGGGGTCCACGCGCACGAGCTGGTCGAAGTCCGCGTAGGTCGCGCGCAGGTCGTCGACCTCGCTGGCGAAGGCCATGTGGTGCTGGGCCAGCTGTTCCTGCAGGAGCTGGTGCTGGGCCGAGTCGGGAGCCGCCGCCGAGAGCTTCTCGACGATCCACCGCTGCTCGTCCTGCAGCGCCTGGTAGCGAGCCAGCGCGGGGCTGTCCTGGACCGGCGCCGCGCCCAGCGACGCGAGCTGGAGCTTCTCGGCGTACAGGAACGCTCCGGCGCTGTCCCCGTCGACCAGCAACGCGTCGATGAGCAGCGTGTAGGTGTCCTCGTGGTCCCCGACGAAGCGAGCGGACGACGCGTCGTCCAGGCTCCGGCGGCTGCGCTCCAGCTGATCGACCGCGCTCCGCAGCGTCGCGACCGCGGCTTGGCGGTCCCCGTCCGGATCCTCGAGCCCGATGCGCCCGATGGCGGCGTCCGCACGCCAGGCCACGTCGTGCAGCGCGTACCTCTCGGCCAGTCCACGGGCCTCGACCAGGGGCTCCAGATCCGAGGTGAGCGTGCCCAGGTTCAGGAGCGCCGTCGCCCGGTCCGCATCCGAGAGCTCGGTCTCCAGGAGCGCCCGGTAGACCGCCGCGTCCCGCTCGAGCGCCGCCGCATCGAGCGCCGCGCCGTTGGCCTCGGCGGTGCGCCCGATCTTGCGGTAGCCGTCCTCGGCCAGACGGAACGAGGCCAGGGCCCGAGCCGGCTCCCCAGCCGCCAGCTGCAGGACGCCCAGGTCCTGGAGGATGCGGGCCTGCCGCAACAGGTCCTTCCGCGAGCGCGCCTGGTCCAGCGCCGCGTCGAGCAGGTCCTCGGCCTCGGCCATCCTGCCGAGCTCGCGCAGGACCAGCGCCAGGTTGACCTTCGCATCGGCCTCGCCCGTCGCGTCACCCGCCTCGCGGAACAGCTCGACGGCACGGATCAGCGCCCCCCGAGCGTCGCCGTGCAGCCCCTTCCGACGCGCCACGAGCCCCAGGTTCGTCCACGCATCGGCCTGGACGCCGGGGTCCCCGAGCGCCTCGCCGAGGGTCCGCGTCCCGCGGAACGCCTTGTCGGCGCCGACCAGATCGCCCCGCGCCATCCGAGCGAGCCCCAGGTCCAGCGAGGCGTTCACGGCGGTGTGCACGTCGCCGGCGGCCTGCGCGTCGGAGAAGGCCTTGGCGAAGAGCTTCTCGGCCTTGCGGGCATCGGCCAGGTCGAGCGCGACGAGCCCCCGAGCGACCGAGAGAGCCGGTGTGTTGCCACCGACCTCGTCCAGGACCTCGCCGGCTGCCAGCGCATCGCCCATCGCCCGGTACGTGGCCGCGACGCCCATCAGCGCGCGGTCCTCGGCGGCGGCGTCGCCACTCTCACGAGCCGCCTCCACAGCCAGGCTCCACTGCACCAGCGCCTGGGCGTGGTCACCGCGCTCGAAGGCGTCCTGACCGGCCTCGAACGGGGTCATCCCCAACAGCAGGGCGAGCCAGATCACAGGTCCAGCGCCGCCAGGGCGTCCTGCGCCGGCTTCAGGTTCGGATCCGCATCGATGGCCTTCTGGAACGCTTCCCGAGCACGCGGGGCGTCCTTGCCGTCCATGAAGATGAGCCCCTCGGAGAACGCGACCGCGGCCTCCAGCGCCTCGGGATCCGGCTCGGCCAGCAGGGGCGCCGTCGTCTCGACCACCGCCGCCACCGCGGTCCCCTCGCCGGCCTCGTCCCGAGTGGAGCGTCCCTGCTTCGTGAGCTCACCGCGGAAGTCGTCGGCCAGGGCCTTCTCCATGCTCATGAAGTCCATCGCCGTACCGTTCTGGCCCGCCGCGTGCTCGATGGCGCCGGTCTCGACGTTCACCAGCCGGGCGTCGATCCGCAGAGTCCCGGCCATCTCGAAGTAGCTGCCCATCAGCATCCACTCGGCGCCCAGGAGCTTGCCGACCTTGGCCGCGCTGTTCGGATCCACCGCCCCGGAGTGCCCCAGCTCGAGCTCGTCCAGGATGGCCTGGAGCTGGGCCCGCTCGACGACCTGGACACCGGGGGCGCCGGTCAGGTCGGTGATGAGCATCTGCGCCAGCCCCACCTTCAGCGGCTCCAGGTCCGGGTTGCCCCGGTTCTCGAAGTACAGGACCGCGACGGTGTCATCGGCGTGCACGACGCCGACGAAGAGCGACCAGATCAGTGCAAGGAGAGTCATGTTCGCCTCGATTCGTCCACGGCCCACTCCCACACGTGCGTGCAGACCAAGGGGATCAGGATGCCGCCGACCGGGGGGCCTGCGTCGAGCGCCAGACCGTCGGTCCAGCGGAAGGTCAACACGCCGACGGCGACCAGCAAGCCGCTGACGAGGATCCAGCCGATCACGTGTACGTCGTCGCGCAGGAAGCGTCGGCTGACGAGCACGGCGGCGCCGAGCAGGACGCCGAGGATCCAGAGCGGTCGGCTGATGACGCGGATGTGCTCGCCGGACAGAAGCGAGTCGATGACGTGGGCCTGGACGCGCACGCCGGCCATGTCGTGGTCGACCAGCAGCGGCCAGGCATATGGCGTGACGAACCGGTCGTCGGCCTGGGCATCGACGCGTCCGACGACGACGACCCGCCCCTCGAGCAGTCCGCGCAGCTCGTCGGAGACGACCACCGGCATGTCCACGCCCATCTCCTGGGCCAGCGCAGTCTGACCCATCGCGCGCAGGATCGACGCCGCTCGGATGGTCGGGATGGGGTCGGCACGCTCGGGTCCCCGGAAGTTGATCAGCAGGGGCTCCTCGACCGGCGTGGGCAGCGCCGGCAGGTCGAGGTCACCGGCCTGGATGCGGGCGAGCGCGTCGTCCGGGTGGGCCAGCGACACCGCCGCGAGCAGCGTCATCGACGGGGCGAGGTAGTCCTCGGCCTGCTCGGCGCCGATGATGTTGAGCGGCCAGATCGCGGACATGCGCGCCCGCGAGACCTCGGCGACGAGCGGTGCGCGACGGACCAACTGGGCGTCGCTGAAGAGCCACGGCTCCTCGACCTGCAGGTTCGCGAACCCGCCGGAGATGGCCCCACCGAACCCGTCCGCGATGCCCGCCTGGAACCGTGCGCCGGACTTGGGCTCGGTCTCGACGAACCGCTCGGCGGCGATGACCGTGCCCGAGAACGCCTGGGCGGCCGAGAGCAGCGCGGCATCCCCTTCGGCCGGCTGGTCGAGCAGGACGTCGAGCACGACGACCTCGGCTCCGGCGGCCTCGCAGAACCGGACGACCTGGGCCAGGAGCGCGCGGGGGGTGACGGTGCGGTCCTCGGCGTGGGGCTCCCACAGGTAGAGCGCCTCCTCGCCGATGGAGACGAGCGTGACCTGGTCGCTGGGCGGGGCCACGCCACGCGCCTTGACGTACAGGTCCTCGAACTGGCCCCGGCTGACCAGGAACACCAACACCGCGACGGCCAGCGCGGTGAACCCCACCACGGCGGTCTCGTACGCCATGGCCCGGAGGAGATGGGATCCCGGCTCCTCGCACTCCTCGTCCGGCGCCGCGCGACGCCACCAGGGACGGCTCACTCCAATCCGGCGCGCTTCTCGAGCTCGCGGGTCAGCGCCTCCAGCTCGTCGCTGTCGTGTTCGGCCCGAGCCGCGTCGAGGGTCCAGAGCGCCTCGCTGAGGAGACCGGCCTGGGCGTACAGCCCGGCCCCGACCTCGGCGGCGAGCACGGGGTCGCTGATGCCGGCCCCGGCCACGATGGCGGCGACCTGGTCCTGGGCGCTCGAGTCGGTGACGCGGAAGCTGAACTCCTGGCCGCCGACCTTCACCGCGTAGGGCCCCGGCTCGAGCGCGGGCCCGTCGTAGGCGACGGTATTCGTCCCAGCCGAGATCCACACGACCTCGTCGTCGAGGAACGAGGCGAGCTCGATGGCGACCTCGCCACAGTCCCCGCAGGACCACGAGAACGTCGGCACCGTCGCCACCTTGGCGCCCTGGAGGGGTCGGCTCAGCGTGGTGCCCCCGGCCCGCGTAGCGCCGGCCTGCTTCGTCGAGGTGCCGCGCTCGATGAGTCCCGCCAGCACGCTCGGCTCCTGGCCGGTCGCCTGCCCTGCACCGACCAGCTCGGCGGTCTTCACGAGAGCCGGGCCAGTCACCTGGATGGCGCGCCCCTCGAACAGCACGACCGCGACGGCCCCATCGGGGACGCGCAGGGCGTGGGCATCGTCCAGGACGTATGGCGCGGCCGGCTGGGTCTCCGTCTCCGCGACAAGCGAGACCGCGCCGCGGGCGGCGGTCACGAGGGCCGGGCTGGCGGCAGATGTGGCGACGAGTGCGAGCAGCATGGGGACCTCGGAAGCGTATCGCGTCGGGACCCGAGAACGACGTGACGCCGCCCACGCTTACACCGGGCTGGATACGACACGCGGGATGTTCACGATCTTCCTGGCATGCAGCGGTCCGAGCACCGACTCCGGACTCGCCGACCCCCCTCCGGTCACCTACGAGCTGGGCGAGGTCGTCACCACGCTCACGGGGCGCTGGGCGCCGAACGTGGTCACCGCCCCACCCATCACGGTCTTCGACTGGACCGAGTACGCCGACCACGGGCTGGGCGTGCACTACGAGGACGGGTCCACCTGGGTCGAACACGACACCCTGGTCCCGGAGTTCGTCGAGGGCACCGAGCGCCGGAGCGTCGCCTGGATCTGGCAGGCCGCCGACCCCCAGCTGATCGACGAGGAGAGCCCCATCCGCCTGTCGGCCTGGGACCTGCTGTACCGGCCGCAGGGTCACCTCACGACCCAGGTGTTCGAGGCCCACGTCCGCACGGCCCAGGCCATCTCCGATGCCGTCGACCGCCCCTACGACTTCGCGCTCCTGGCGGGCGACCTGTCCGACGGCGCCCAGAAGAACGAGCTCCAGTGGTTCCTGGCCGCCATGAACGGAGGGGTGATCGACCCCGACAGCGGCGTGCCGGACGACCCCGTCGCCGGGCCCGGGAACGACTTCAACGACCCGTTCGAGAGCGACGGCCTGGACGCTCCCTGGTACGCGGTCGCCGGCAACCACGACGCGATGTACATCGGAGGGTTCAGCCCCGTCACCGAGGACATCCGCGAGGCGAGCCAGGGCGAGGACGTCTATGAGTTCCTGACGTTCCCGAACGGCTACCGGGACGGCTCGGATCCAGCGGCGCCGGTGCTCACCGAGGGCCCCACGCCGGCCGACGACGAGCGGCTGGTCCTGACGATGGAGGAGTACGAGGACCTGATCGGTCCGCGGACGTTCTCCGTGCTGCCCGACCCGGCCCTACCTCTCCGCGTCATCGGCGTGAACACCGTGAACCACACGATCGAGGACGTCGGCGCCGGGAGCGAAGGCGCCATCGACGCCGACACCCTGGCGTGGTTGGACGGCGAGCTCGACGCTGCGGACGCCGCCGGCGAGCTGGCCATCGTGATGACCCACCACCGCAGCAAGGACCTGCAGCGCGGCGACACCTCGGAAGACGAGTTCGTCGCCGTCCTGGGCAGCCATCCGAGCGTCGTGCTGCACGTGACCGGACACGGCCACAGCAACGTCGACTACACGCAGACCCAGCACGAGCACGGCTACTTCGAGCTGATGCTGGCCAGCACGCTCGACTTCCCCCAGCAGAGCCGGCTCATCGAGCTGGTCGACGAAGGCAACGGCTCGATGTCGATCTACTGCACCAACATCGACCACGCCTCGCCCGAAGACAGCCTGGGGCACCTGGGCCGGAGCCTGGCCGCCGGCAAGCACGCGTTCCCGCTGGTCGGCAGCTCGCCGGACATCGAAGGCATGTGGGCGAGCGACGTCCCGAACCAGAACCTGCTCCTGCGCGTCCCATTGTCCGCGACCCAGCAAGAGCTCCTCTCGACACTCGATCTCCCTGCTGGGGTCACGTCCGTCGACGATCTGCCGAACCTTTAGTGCGGGCCGTCGGGCGGGTATGATGTCGCCCGTGAACGGGTTCGACCGGAAGCTGAACGAGCTGCGCGCCGCGGGAGACCGCGACCGCTTCCGCCAGCTCGTGGACGCCGTGGCGCACGGGATGCCGTTCGACAACCTGCGGAACTGCCTGCCTGGGATCCGCCGAGAGGACGCGGGGATCCTGGCCGAGCTCCCCGAGGACCAGCTCCTCATCCGCCCGTGCTTCCCCTACGAGGGCGCCGTGCTGACGGTCCGCGGCGACGAGGCGCTCGAGACGCTCACGACCCTCGGTCCAGAGCTCGGACCCGGCATCGTGCGCCTGGTGCTCGTGCCGGGGCTCGGCCGTGAGCACCTCGCCGACCTGCTGCATGCGCTGCCGCTGCGTCGCCTCCGCTCGCTGCGCATGGAGGGCAACGACGTCCGCTGCCAGCAGGCGTCCGTGAAGTACGGCGACGACAACGTGGTGCACCTGCGTATCGACGGCGACGACCGCATCCTGCAGGCCGTGTCCCGACTGCCCATGCTCGAGGACCTGCGGCTGGCGAACAACCGCCTGAGCAGCGCCGGCGCGACCGCGCTCGCGAGCATGACCCGGGTGAAGAAGCTCGACGTGAGCGGGAACCCCCTGGGCAACGCGGGAGCCTTCCGACTGGCCCGAGGGCTGCCGATGCTGCGCGAGCTCCGAGCCGCCCGCTGCGAGATCGGCGACCGCGGGGCGGCCGAGCTGTGCGACCGCGATGGCCTGGACGTCCTCGACCTGCGGGACAACCCGATCAGCGACCACGAGCGCTTCCGCCGCCACGAGCACGCACTGTTCGCTTGACCGTGGAGCTGCCCGACTGGCTCGCGGCCGAGCTGCCGTTCGAGCACCACACCGCCTCGATCCGGGGCCGGTCGATGCACTGGATGACCCAGGGGACCGGCCGGCCCGTCCTGCTGGTGCACGGCAACCCGACCTGGGGCTTCCTGTGGCGAAAGGTCGCTCGCTAGCTGGTCGACGACGACCTCCACGTGGTGATGCCCGACCTCATCGGCCTCGGCCTGTCCGAGAAGACCGACGCCGCCTGGCACACACTCGACAACCACCTCGAGCAGCTGGGGGCCCTGGTCGAGCACCTGGATCTGCGGGACGTCCTGCTCGTCGTCCAGGACTGGGGCGGCCCCATCGGGACCGGCGCGTTCCTGGGACGCGAGGAGCGGCTGACCGGGCTGGTCGTGCTCAACACCCTGCTGGGCCCCCCTCGACCGGGGTTCAAGGCGACGGCGTTCCACCGGTTCAGCCAGACCCCGTACATCAGCGACTTCGTCTTCAAGACGCTCGGCTTCCTGAAGCGAGCGCTCTGGTCGGGACAAGGCGACCGGAAGAGCATCGGGCGGCTGGAGACCCGCGCCTACACCTGGCCCCTGTCGGACAACCGCGAAGCGCCGCTGGCCCTGGCACGCATGGTGCCGGACTCGATGGAGCACCCGAGCGTCCAGCCGCTGACCCGCGTGGCCGAACTGATCGAGGCCTACGACGGGCCCGCCGCCATCGTGTGGGGCGACCGGGATCCGGTCCTCGGCAAGCTCAAGAAGCGCATCGCGCGCGCCATGCCCCAGGCTGAGCTGACCGAGACCCAGGCGGGCCACTTCCTCCAGGAGGAGGTGCCCGGCCCGATCGCCGAGGCGATACGACGCGTCCATGAAGGACATGCGAATCGCCCTGGTCACGCAGGCTGACCTCCAGGACTGGGAGGTCGACGACACCCCGCTCCACGACGCCCTGTCGAGGCGCGCCGAGCTCGACCATCCTGTCTGGAACGACCCCGAGATCGACTGGTCCCGCTACGACGCCGTCCTGATCCGGACCACGTGGGACTACAACGCCCACCGAGAGGCGTTCGTCGCCTGGGCCCGCAGCCTGCGGGTCCCCCTGTTCAACCCGGCGGACGTGCTCGCGTGGAACGTCGACAAGACGTACCTGCGGGACCTGGAGCAGGCCGGCGCTCCCATCATCCCGACCGTCTGGTGTCCGGAGACGGTCGACGTCGCCGCCGCCATCGCCGGCTGGGACCGAGCGTTCCTGAAGCCCACCAACGGGGCCACCGCGCGGAAGACGCTGCGCTTCTCGGACTGGCGCGAGGGGCAGGCGTTCCTGGACCAGTGCGTGGCCGAGGGCGAGGTGATGATGCTCCAGCCCTATCTGGCGCGCGTCGAGGAGCGGGGCGAGCTGTCGGCCATCCTGTTCGACGGCAGGATCTCCCACACCGTCCGGAAGGTGCCGGTGCCGGGCGACTACCGGGTGCAGGACGACTTCGGCGCCAGCGACTTCGCGGTCGAGGCCACCGCCGAGGAGCGCGCCCTGTTCGAGCGGATCGCGGCGGCCATCCCGTTCCCGACGCCGCTGTACGCACGCATCGACCTGATCGAGGACGACGCCGGAGCGCAGCTCATCACCGAGGTCGAGCTCGTCGAGCCGTCGCTGTTCTTCCGGCACGCACCGCAGGCCGGCGAGGTGCTCGCCCAGGCGCTGGTCCGCCGAGCTAGGCTGCCAGGACCTGGCGCGACCGGATCTGGATGATGATGCCGAGCAGGAACGTGAAGATGCCGCCGGCGTAGATCAGCGCGGCCATCTCCCAGTAGCTCAGGGTCTTCGTCTTCTCGGCGAAGACCTTCCCGTCGAGCCCGTCGACCGCCTGCTTCAGCAGCTTGAACTCGAAGAACGCCAGGATCCAGCAGGCGATGCCGAGCGGGATCGTGAAGATGCCGACGAACCAGATGATTCCGGACACGACGTTCCAGGCACCCTGCATGCCGAGCATGACGAGCAGCGCCGTGTCCCGGGGTGCGGCCACGTCCGTGGTCTCGCGAGGCGCGGGCGGCTTCGGAGCGGGAGGCTCCTCGCCCTTGAGCATGGCCTGGACCGCGGCCTCCTCCTCCTCGGCGACCTGCTCCTTCGTCTTCAGGGCCTGGTCACCGCTGGGGTGAGGCGGGGCCGGCAGCGCTCGCGTGAGCGCCTCCTCCCGCATCCGGGCGGCCTCGTCGGCGTTCGCGACCATCGTCTCGACCTCGGTCTCCTCGGCGTTCGCCGCGAGCTGGGCCGACAGATCCGCGCCCAGACCGGGCAGGGCCATCGGGTCCAGGATGGTCTCCACCTCCGAGGCCTTGGGGGGCGGCGGCGGACGGATGTCCGTCTCCTCGTCCAGCGTCGGAAGGGGCTTGGGCGCGTCGTCTTGGGTGCTCATGGGCGTCAGCCTATCGGATGACAGGCTGTCGGGCGTACGTGTCCAGTCCTGGCGCGCTCGGACAGGGCGTCGCACGAACGGCCGAGAAACGACGTGGAACACTGGCATGCGGTGTGCAGTCCAAGCGCACATGGAACACCGCGAGCGGCTCTTGATCCTCGGCGTCGGCCTGGCCATCGGGTCCCTGGCCGCGTGGTGGCTCACCCGAGCAACGCCGAGCTCGCCCACGGACCCGGCGACCTCGGCCAGCAGCACGGACGTGGAGCCTCGGCGGACCCGGACGGGCGAGCCGGGCGCCGACGAGGGAGGCCCGCGAACCACCGTCGTCCCTGCAGCGCCGACCGCCGACGAGGTCCTGAGCGAGGCCGATCGGGAGGCGCTGGCCCGCACCCTGGCCCTGGGCAACGGGACGAGCTCGAGCCGCCATCGCGTCGCGACGTTCGACGAGGTCGGGGCGAGCTGGATCATCGAAGGGCAGCCCAGCGACCGGGTGATCGGGCCCGTCCTGGCTCCGGGTGGCCGGGAGGTGACCTTCCAGCGCGGGAGCAGCCTGTTTCGCTGGAGCTCCGAGGCCGTCCAGGCCGTGGACGCAAGCAACGGCGCGGAGAGCTGGACCTATAGCGACGCCGGCGCGCTGGTCTTCTCCCGAGGAGGCCGCTTGTACACGGTCCACCACGACACCGCGATCGAGCTCCTGGCGGACACACCCGGGCGGCTGACCGAGCCAGCGTACGACGGCCTCACTCCGGCGTTCGTCCAGGACGGCGAGCGCCTGGTCCGGTACGCGGACGACCAGCTCAGCACAATGGCCGAGGGCCCGATCCGCGAGCCCACCCACGGCGTCGAGTGGTGCTGGCGGGTCGCGCACGCGGCAGAGTCGGACATCGCATGCACCTCGGGCGTGGCCACCGAGACCGAGAAGCACGAGCTGCGCCCGACCTGGGCGGGATCGACGCTCGTCTGGCTCGTCGAGGTCCGCGAAGACAGCTTCGATCTGGCCGCGCGTGACCGGACACTCGCCGAGCGCGTCCGGTCCCCATCGGGCCGAGTGGGCGCGGCGGACGGCTGGGTCGTCCTGGCCAGCGAGACGCCCGGCGTGCTGGAGCTCCACCACGTGGCGGACGACCGGTTCGTCGAGTTCGAGACGGGCCGAGCCGACGCCACCGACCCGACGCTCGCGGCAGGCAGGCTCGCCTTCGCGGCCGGCCCCGATCTGGTCGTCGCCGAGATCGGCGAGCTGCTGTCAGCCCCCCAGGCTGGCGTAGAGCCGTAGCCGGGAGACGCGGTCGCCCTGGAGCGTGATGCCCAGGTAGTCGACGCGGGGGTCACGCTCGCCGGACTCGGCCAGCTCGAGCAGCGTCCGATACCGATCCTTGTCGGCGTCCCACCGGCCCATGGCCTCGAGCAGCGAACGACAGGCCCGCAGGTCCACGTCGTGCACGTCCAGCTTGCAGCCCGGCACGCGCAGCCCGGCGACGAAGCCCACCGACAGGAACGCCGTGTGGTCAACCAGGAGCGGCATGTGCGGCTCGACCGTCGCGTCCCAGTCGACGCCGAGCAGGCCCGCAGCGGCGCGCAGTCGGCTCCAGGACTCGGTCGTGTCGGGCTGGCTGAAGTAGACCTTCGAGCCCGGCTGTCCCGTCTTCGGCTCGGAGCCGCCCAGGAAGTGGACCGTCTTCTTGCCCAGCGCGTCGGCCACCTGGTCGACGATCCGCAGGTCCTTGCCGCCGACGCCGTCGTTCAGGAGCCAGGCCTTGGCGGCGCCCACGTCGGGTCGACGACGCAGGTACCAGCTGCACTCGGTGATGCCCGAGGCGTCTGCTTCGACCTTGAAGAACAGGTTCTTGTGCTCGAAGAATCGGGCCGTCGCCAAGAACCGCCGCAGACGCTCTTCGGGGACCCCGCGCAGCTCCATGAAGTGGGCCACGCGGTGCGCGAACTCCGGACCTCCGCCGCGGGTCATCAGGCCCATCGCGTCGCCGTCGACGGAGAGCTCCTGGTAGTCGTTCAGCTCGCCGGGGAACGCCGCCACGAAGTGCGAGAGCTCCTCCCACGGCACGCCCAGCGCCCCGCACAGGAGGCCGAGTCGAGCCGACCCACGAAAGAGCCGCTCGAAGTCACCGTCCTTCGACGTCACGCGCTCTCCAGCGTCATCCAGCCCATCTTCCCGCGCTCCTTGCGCGCCTCGACGACCGTCCAGGTGCGGCCGTCGATCTCGATGGCGCTGCCCTTGCCCGCCCAGACGCCGTCGCCCACGACCAGGACGCCGCAGACGCCTCGGGTGAGCGTGCCGTCGGCCAGCGCGTACTCCCCGTCGAACACCATCGACGCCATGGGCACCGAAGTGCCGGCCAGGTCACCGACCGTCGTCTCCTCGATGGTCTCGCGCACCTACTTGTCACCGATCCGGAGCGCCTTGTAGAAGCGCTTGAAGTCCTTGACCGGCAGCTCCTTCACGTGGCTCGAGCCCCAAGGGTTCTGCAGGTTGATCAGGCCCTTCTCGATGTCCACGGACTCGACCGCGTAGGCGTGGTTGCCGTAGACGTTCCACTTCTTGGCCTCGCTCGCCAGGCCCTGGTCGTCGGCCATCGCGTGGCTGTCGACCGTGATGGGCTGGTCGCTGTCGAGGGCCGCTTGCATGCGCTGCAGGACCTGGTCCTCGTTGAGCGACGTCGTGCGTGTGTAGCGCTCGGCCTTTCCACGAAGCATCGGGCTGGCGCCGTCGAAGCCGGGCACGTTCTTGCCGACGTTGCCGCCGCTGATGAGCGTGTAGTCGCCGGGCTCCATGGCCAGCCGCTTCTCCAGCAGCATCGGCCAGAGCTCCTTCTGCCCGTCGGCGCTGCTGCCGACCTTGGCGTACTTCGGGCTCGACCCCGACATCGGGAAGCGTCCATCGACCGTGCGCGTGACCGCCTCGAAGTCCCCGTACCCGTTCTTGCGGAGCCACAGCGTGACGTCGAACGTGCCGTCGCCGTTGTCCTTGATCAGGTGTCGGATGTCCTCGGCGTTGGCCCGCGCGGTCGCCGCCATGCCGGCCATGAAGTAGCAGTCGCCGAGCGACCCCTGCTTCACGTCGTGGGGGCTGATGTCGACGTCGTCGCTCGCGCCCTTGACGAAGGGGGTCCCGCCCTCGACGTCCTTGTACGAGGTCGAGCTGGCGTGGTCCTCCTTGATCTTCGGAAGCGTGTCGTCGTCCTGGAAAGCCTTCTGCTTCGGCTCGGGCGCGGGCGCGTCCAGGTCGTCGCCTTCCGGGTACTCGTGGCGGCCGCCGTCGACGCCCTCCTCGTCGGGGACCTTGCCGCGGAGCATCGGCCCGAAGACCTCGGCGATGGACTGTACGCCAGCACCGACGACGAAGCCGGAGCCCGCCGACATGGCCGTGTTCATCATCGTGTGCGTGCCGATGTTGCCGAAGGCGTCCTCGATGTCGCCGCCCCAGGTCTTGCTGTCGACGAGGCCCAGGAACAGGCCCTCGCCCATACCGCCGATGCCGCCGTCGACACCCGAGCTGAACCCCGCGCTGAGGATGCGCTTGCCCGCGCCGCCGAAGACCTTTTCGACCGTGGGTCCGATCTGGCTGGCCCAGCCCATCTTGCCGACGCCCGCGACCAGCTTCTGGGCCATCGCGCCGCCGACGAAGTTCATGCCGATCTCCACGGCACCGCTGGCCGCGTCGATCAGGGTCTGGGCCGAGGTCAAGTCGTAGCCTTCGCCCTGGATGGCCTTGTTGAGGCCGACCTTGAGCGCGGCGGCGAGCACCATCGCCTCGGCCATGACCGCGACGTTTCCGCCCAGGCTCGCAGCCAGTCCCGCGACGAACGGGCCGGCCGCTCCGGCGGTGAGGATGGTGGCCGCGATGCCGACGATGGCGACGGCGATCTGGGTGGCCCACTGGGCGACCGAGGCCTTCGCCGAGGCGTACTCGGCGGTCATGCGCTTGGAGAACTCTTCGTCCTGGCGCAGCCCCTGGAGCTCCTCCTGGGAGATCTCCCCGTCCTCGACGGACTGGTTGTAGCTGGCCTGGTACTCGCGCCAGGCGTCGTCGGCGTTCTCGCCTGAGTGCGAGAAGCTGTCCATCAGCGTGGTGGAGATGCCGCCGCGTTCCCGCTCGAGGAGCTCCTTGCTGCGCTCGAGCCGCTCGGCCTCGGTGGTCGGCTCGCCGCGGATCGAGTCCATGGCCGCCCAGTAGTCCCGGGTCGACAGCTCCTCCTCGAGGATGGCCTCGATGTCCGCGTGGACCTGGCCGCCCGAGCCGAAGTCGCCGGCGTACTGCTTGCACAGCGAGAAGACCAGGTCCTCGTCCGTGCCAGCGCCCGTGGTGGCCCAGCGCAGCCGAGCGACCGGACCGAAGTAGTTCGTGTTCAGGACGCCGACCGCGATGGAGTACCGCTTGCTGGACAGGTCCTTGCGCAGCGCGTCCATGATCCCGGTGTCCGCCAGGACCTCGAGCCCGGTCTGCTCGGCGACGACGCGCTCGAGCCCCAGGTACATCAGGCCCTCGTCCGTGCCCCAGCCGTCGACCGACTTCCGGAGCAGCGCGACGGCGCTGGAGCCACCCGCGCCGAGCGAGTCCATCACCCGCGAGTAGTCGCTGTCGGACAGGTCACTGCGGAGTGCGTCCAACACGCCGTCCGGGTTGTGCTTCGCGATGAACTCGCGCTCGGAGGCGCGCAGCTTGGCGATGACGTCCCAGATGGTCTTGTCGTCGGTGCCCATGCCCTTGGTGGCAGCGATGAGCTTGGCCACGGCCGAGGTGCCCTCGCCCTCCTGGGCCATCAACGCGGTGGCGCCGTCTTCCTTGAGCTTGTCGCCCTGGGCGGCCATGTAGGTGGCCTTGTACTCGGCGTCGTACTGCAGGCGCTTCTGGTGGATGGCCTCGAGCGCGAGCTCCTGGTCCCGGCCGCTGAGCTCCGACTCGACGCGGCTCGAGAAGTCCGGTGAGAGGCGCGCGTACTCGTCGGCCGTCAGCGCGGCGAGCGCGGCGTGGAGGCCGACCTCGTCGGTGCCCCAGCCCGCCATCGCGATCTCGAGGCGGTCGACGTTGTCGAGCTGTCCCCGGAGCATGCGGCTGGCGCGCTGCCAGCTGCTGGCGTCCAGATCGCTCTTCAGGTGGTTCATGAGCTTCGGCTGCGACAGGACGAAGTTCCGCTCCTCGGCGGAGGCGTCCTGGAGGACCCGGAAGATCGTCTCTTCGTCCGTCCCCCAGCCATCGACCGCGCGACGCAGCTGGGCCGCGAGCTGGCCCTTGCCGTTGAGGTAGGCCATCGCGAGCGCCAGATCCTCGCCGCCCAGCTCGGACTGCAGGACGCCCATCACCTTCTTGTTGGCCTTGGCCTCGGCCAGATCCGCCGCGTCCGCCCGCTCGAGCGCGTTGAAGATCTTGTCCTCGTCCGTGCCCCAGCCGCTGGCCCCCTCGAGGATCTTCTCGGCCAGCGACAGGTCGCCCTTGGCCAGGAGCCGCAGCGCCTTGGTGGCGGTGTCGCCCGACAGCTCGGACTGGATCGCGCGAGAGAGCGACGGGTCGTAGCGCTTGTTGTACTCGCGCTCGATGGCCTTCACCATGTCGGCCCGGCCGGTGTAGAGCACGTCCAGGATCTCGCGCTCGTCGGTCCCCCACCCGTCCATGGCGGAGTGCAGCGCCTCGGCCTTGGCGACGGGGTCGAAGCTCGGCGGCATCCCCTGCTCGTCGACCGCCACGGTCGTGGACTGGGCGCCTTGGGTGACGCCCTGCCCTTCCTGGGCGATCATGCCCTTGACGGCGGTGTTCCCGATGCCCTTCTGGGCGTCCGCTGCAGCGCCCTGGCCCATCTTCTGGCCAGCCCCGAGGGGGACATAGTCCTGGCCGCAGCTTCCGCTGTCACCCGAGCCGCCAGTCGACGTACTGCGGGGACGCGAGGTCCTGCCCTTGCCCATGCGATCTCCGATGTCACGAGAGGTCGCCGTCCTGCGACCCGGACTCGCCTGCCGGCGGCGCATGGTCGGCAGGCGTAGTTTAGGCCGCTGGAAGCAGCCTCACAAGCGGGATCGCGTCTCCCTCGGCTAGGCCTGCTCGCGCAGGCCTCGCAGGACCTTCGCCAGGACCGGGACCTTGCGCTTGTGCTGGGCGACGAACGGGTTCGTGGCGTCCAGCAGATAGCCAGCCAGGACCGAGCAGATCTGCGCCTTCACCTCGGGCTCCTGCCGCTCGTTGAAGAAGATCTCCGGCAGGTCTCCGCTGTACCAGCCGTCGATGAAGCTGCGGTAGACGGCGATGGCCGACGAGAGCGGCTGGGCGTACTGCGCGTCCCAGTCGACGTCCGTGCCGCTGAGCTGCTCGTGAACGAGTCCGGCCGCCAGGACCGACGACTCGAGCGCGACCGTCACTCCGGCCGAGAAGACCGGGTCGAGGAACTCGCCGGAGTTGCCGACCAGGACCCAGCCCTTGCCGTGCAGCGCCGTGACCGAGGTCGAGTAGCCAGCGATGTTGACAGGCTCCATGGCCAGCTTCGCGTTGGCGAGGCGACGCGCGACGTTGGGCTCCTCGGCGCAGATGGCGAGCAGCCGCTCACGCGGGTCCTCGGGGTACTTCGCCAGGAACTCCGGGGTGGCGACCACGCCGATGGAGGTGCGGCCGTTGGAGAAGGGAATGACCCAGATCCAGGTCTCGCCGGCGGGGTGCATGCAGACCCAGGTGCGACCCTCGAGCGTGCCCTCCTCGCGGACATCGCCCTCGAACCAGTCGAACAGGCTGTGGCGGAGGGGGAGCGTCGAGGGACGGTCGAGCTCGAGCAGACGGGGGAGCACGCGGCCGTAGCCGCTGGCATCGACGACGAAGCGAGCGTGGACGGTGCGCTCGGCGCCCTCCTCGTCACGGATGGTGACCGCGCTCAGCTCGTCGCCGGGCTCGTACGCCGTGACCTCGTGGCGGAACTGGACGGGCACGCCCATCTCCTGGGCAGCGTTCACGAGGACGAGGTCGAAGTCGTCGCGCGGCACCTGCCAGGTCCAGGCCCAGCCCTCGGTGTGCTGCTCGGAGAAGTCGAACTCGGCGAGCTCGTCGTCGCGCAGGAACGCCGCGCCGTACTTCTTCAGGTAGCCGCGGGCCTCGGCGGCCTTGAGCAGCCCGGCGGCCTCGAGCAGGTCCATCGAGTGCGGCAACAGGCTCTCGCCGATGACGAAGCGCGGGAAGGTCGACTTCTCGACGACCAGGACGTCGTGCCCCTTCTGGTGCAGCACGGCTGCGGCTGCGACGCCGGCAGGGCCGGCTCCGATGATGAGGACGTCGACGTGGTCAGGACTGGCGTTCATGGGTACCTCCGAACGATGGCCCAGATTAATGGCCGACACTTGCCGGATCCATGCCTTGAAACTGGGTCATTTCAGGACCCGGGAGTGTGTGACGGCACACATGATCTGTGCCGATTGGCCCGTTGCCGCGTGGTGTCCCACAGCGGTACACGCACGGAATGACGGCACCGACCCGCGCCCCGACGCCTCCCTGGCCGCGACTCGCAACCGAGGCGGCCCGACGCATCGACGACGTCGAGAGCTGGGCCGCCCGCCCGCTGGACGAGCTGCTCTCAGACGCCCTCGCGGCGCCTCCGGTCAAGCGGGTGGTCGTGTTCGCGCCGCTGTACGTCAGCAGCGCCTGCGCCAACGAGTGCGCGTATTGCGGGTTCCGTCGCACGGCGTCGATCCTGCGGCGTCACCTGAGCGTCGACGACTGCGTCCGCGAGGCCGAGCACCTGGTCGATCAGGGACACCGGACCATCGACCTGGTGACGGGCGAGATCGCCACCGACCGGTTCGTCGACCACGTCGCTGCGGTCGCAGCTGCATTGCTCGCCGGGACGGGCGTCCGCCGCGTGAACCTGAACCTGGGCGCGCTCTCGACCGCCCAGTACAGACGCCTGCGTGACGCCGGGGCCAGTGGGTACCACCTGTACCAGGAGACCTACGACCCCGACACGTACGAGGCCGTGCACCTGGACGGCCTCAAGCGGGACATGACGTACCGGATGTCGGCCCCGCACCGGGCGGCCGAAGCCGGCTTCCCCGCGCTCGGGCTGGGCGTGCTGCTGGGGCTCGGGAGCGCCTGGCACGATCTGGCGGCGTTGGCCGCTCACGCCCAGATCCTCACCGAGGACTTCCCCGACCTGAAGCTCGGGTTCTCCCTCCCCCGCGTCCAGAGCGCCGACGCCGCGGTCGGCTACCGCGCGCAGTCGGTCGACGACGAGACGTTCATCCGGGCGCTGCTCTACCTGCGCGACCGGTTCCCACAGGCCGGGCTCACGCTGACGACCCGCGAGTCTGCGGCGCTGCGGGACCGACTGCTCCCGCTCGGAATCACCAAGGTGAGCGCCGGCGTCTCGACGGTGCCGGGCGGCTACTCGAACGGCGAGCCCGGGGCGCCCCAGTTCGACATCACGGACGAGCGCTCGCTGGACGAGATCGTCGCGGCGATCGAGGGCTCCGGCCGGATCGCCTTCGCCGGGTGACGCCTCAGACCCCGAGCAGGATCCGGTCGGGGGCCTCGATGCACTCCTTGATCCGCTTCAGGAACCCGACCGCCTCGCGGCCGTCGATGATGCGGTGGTCGTAGGACAGCGCGACGTACATCATCGGGCGCAGGGCGATGCCGCCCTCGTACGCCATCGGACGCTGGTTGATGGCGTGCATGCCGAGGATGCCCACCTGGGGCGGGTTCAGGATCGGCGTCGACATCAGCGAGCCGAACACGCCGCCGTTGCTGATGGTGAACGTGCCGTCCTGGAAGTCCCCGATGCGGAGCTTGTTGTCGCGAGCGCGGACAGCGAGCTCCTTGATGGCCAGCTCGGTCTCGGCGAAGCCCAGCCGGTCGGCGTCCTTCAGCACCGGGACCACCAGGCCCTTGGGCCCGCTGACGGCCACGCCGATGTTGTAGAAGCGCTTGTAGAGGACGTCGTCGCCGTCGATCTCGGAGTTGACCGCGGGGTACTCCTTGAGCGCCTCGATGGTCGCCTTCACGAAGAACGACATGAAGCCGAGCTTGATGCCGTAGCGCTTGACGAACTGGTCCTGGTACCGCTTGCGGGTGTCCATGACGGCACCCATGTCGATCTCGTTGAACGTCGTCAGCATCGCCGCGGTGTTCTGGGCCTCGACGAGGCGCCGCGCGATGGTCCGGCGGAGAGGCGTCATCCGGACGCGCTCGATGGGCAGCGTGCCCTGGGTCGGAGCCGGCGCAGCCACACCGCCCTGGGCGACGGCCGTGGTCTGCTCGGCGGCCTTCTCGACGTCGGCCCGCGTGATGCGGCCCTTGGGTCCGGAGCCCTTGACCTCGGTCAGGTCCACGTCCGCCTCTCGCGCGGCGGCACGGGCGGCCGGACCGGCGGGGGCAGCACCCGGAGTCGCGGTCTCGGGCGCGGGGGTCGCCTCGGCCGCAGCCGGGACCTCGGCGGTCTCGTCGATGCGGGCGACGACGCTCAGGATGGGCACCTCGTCGCCTTCCTCGCCGATGGCCTCGACAAGGACACCGGCGACGCTGCTGGGCACCTCCATCGAGGCCTTGTCCGAGTCGATCTCGAGCACGGGCTCGCCCGCGGCGACGGCGTCACCCGGCTTCTTGAGCCAGCGCGAGATGAGCACGGTGGCGATGGACTCGCCGACCTGGGGGATCTTCAGTTCGACCATGGTCTCTACTTCAGGGCCTCAGCGATGAGGGCGGCCTGCTCGCGCTTCGCCTGGCCGGAGGATCCGGATGCGGGCGATGCGGCGGGCTTGCGGCCGATGTAATGAAGGGAACGGTTGGGGAGGAGCTCGCGCAGCCAGTCGCAGTACACGGGCCAGACGCCCATGTTGCGAGGCTCTTCCTGGCACCAGACGACCTCGGCGTCGGGGTACCGGGCGCACTCCTCGGCGATGCGCTCGGCCGGGAACGGGTACAGCTCCTCGACCCGCACGAGCGCGATGTCGGCGGGCGCATCCGCCAACAGCTCGTAGTAGACCTTGCCCTGGCAGAGCAGCACGCGGCGGACGTCCTCGACGGGGCGGTGCTCGCCGATGACTCGGACGAACCGGCCGGTGGCGAGCTCCTCGAGCGTCGAGGTGCACAGCTCGTGCCGCAGCAGGCTCTTCGGCGTGAAGACGACCAGCGGCTTGCGCGTCTTCCGCAGCCCCTGGCGACGCAGCAGGTGGAAGAAGTTCGCCGGCGTCGTGCAGTTCGCCAGGATGATGTTGTCCTCGGCGCACAGCATCAGGTAGCGCTCGATTCGGGCGGAGCTGTGCTCGGGGCCCTGGGCCTCGTACCCGTGGGGCAGCAGCATCACGAGGCCCGAGCAGCGGTTCCACTTCTGCTCGGTGGCGACGATGAACTGGTCGATCATCACCTGGGCGCCGTTGGCGAAGTCGCCGAACTGGGCCTCCCAGACGACCAGCGCGTCAGGGTAGTCGAGCGAGTACCCGAACTCGAAGCCCAGGACCGCGTTCTCGGACAGCAGCGAGTCGTAGACCTCGAAGGGTGCCTGGTCGTCGGTCAGCGCGTTGAGCGGCGTGTGCTCAGCGCCCGTCAGGATGTCGGTGAGCACGGCGTGGCGATGACTGAACGTGCCGCGCGCGCTGTCCTGACCGCTGATCCGGACCCGCAGGCCGCCGACCGCGAGCGTGGCGTAGGCGGCCTGCTCGGCGATGGCCCAGTCGACCGGCGCCTTTCCGTCGATGATCTTCTTCCGGGCCTTCATCAGCCGGCCGATCTTGCGATGGGCGTTCAGCTCGGGCGGCACCGTGTTGGCCTTGTGCAGCAGCTCGACCAGGGCGTCCTGGTCGTACCCGGTGTCCGGCTCGGGCGCGTTCGGCTTGCGGTAGTCCATCCACAGGCGACCCAGCGTCGACTTCAGGTCACCGGTGTAGGAGTCGTGCTCCTCCTCGACGACCTCCTCCAGGCGCTCGCGCGAGCGGCCCGTGATGGCGTCGACCTCGTCCTGGGTCAGGCTGCCTCGCTCGATGAGCTGGCGGCTGTAGGCCTCGCGGGCGGTCGGGTGGCTGCGGATGGCCTCGTACAGGAGCGGCTGGGTGAAGCTCGGCTCGTCGCCTTCGTTGTGGCCGTACTTGCGGAAGCAGTACATGTCGATGACGACGTCGCGGTGGTACCGCTGGCGCCACTCGACCGCGAGCCGGGTCACCGCAGCGACGGCCGCGGGGTCCTCGCCGTTCACGTGGAAGATGGGCACGCCGAGCATGCGGGCCATTCCGGTCGCGTACGGGGTCGAGCGGGCGTCGCGCGGGCTCGTGGTGAACCCGATCTGGTTGTTCACGACCAGGTGCACCGTGCCGCCGGACTGGTGGGCCTCGAGCTCGGAGAGCTGCAGCACCTCGGCCACGAGTCCCTGGCCGGCGAAGGCCGCGTCGCCGTGGATGAGCAGCCCCATGCACAGGTCGCGGGCGTCGGGCTCGTCCTCCTCGAACTGGAACCGGTCGAGCTTCGCGCGAACGCGGCCCAGGACGACCGGGTCGACGGCCTCGAGGTGGCTCGGGTTGAACGCCAGGTTCAGGTGGATCCGGTGGCCGCGGCTCGTGTGGTGGTCCCGGCTGTACCCCAGGTGGTACTTCACGTCGCCGCTGCCGGCGAAGTCCTGCTGGACGTCCTGGAACTCGGCGATGACCGCGTTGGCCGGCTTGCCGAGGATGTTGACCATCGTCGAGAGGCGCCCGCGGTGGGCCATCCCCAGGATGATCTCGCGCACGCCCGAGTTGGCGGCGTCCTCGACCAGGTCGTCGAGCAGCGGGATGAGCGTCTCCCCGCCCTCGAGCGAGAACCGCTTCGTGCCGGGGAACCGGGTGTGGATGAGGCGCTCGAAGTTCTCGGCGTCGGCGAGCTTCTCGAGGACGCGGCGCTCCTCCTCGGGCTTCAGCAGCGGCCCGTCGTCGTAGAGCGTCTCCACCCGGCGAGCGACCCACATCTTCTGCTCGATGTCGTCGATGTTCATGAACTCGGCGCCGAAGCTGCCGCAATACACGCGCTCGAGACGCTGGAGGACCGACCGGAGCGTGGACACCTCGGGCTCGCCGTAGACGGCCGTCCCGGTGTGGATGGTCTTGTCGAGGTCGTCCTGGGACAGGCCCCAGTACTCGAGGGTCAGCTCGGGGTGACGGAGCCGGTCCGCTCGCTGGAGCGGGTCGATGTCGGCCAGGAAGTGGCCTCGCACCCGGTACGCGTTGACCAGACGGGCGACCCGCCCCTGGCGCTGGCTGGCCTCGGCCACATCGGTCGCGGTCGCGGCCGTGCGGCTGCGGCTTCGCGGGTTGAAGATCGAGGCGTCGTCGCGCTGGGGAGCGCGGTACCGGCCGCCGTTCGGGGCTCCCTGGCCCTCGAACAGGGACGCCCAGTCCGACGCGACGCTCTCGGGGTCGTCGAGCCACTGCTGGTAGAGGGAGTCGAGAAGGGCGGCGTTCGCGCCGGTCAGGAGGCTGTCCACCGTGAAGGCCTAACGCTCTCTCCGACGGTGGGTCACCAATTGGTGCGATATGCCCCTTGCATGACCGAGCCCGAGTTCCGCACCTTCGTGAAGTCCGTTCTCTCCGACCTGTTCGACCAGATCGACGAGTTCGACACCGACGACCTCGATCCGACGCTCTCGGACGGCGTCCTGAAGGTGGAGTTCGAGAGCGGTGGCACCTACGTGCTCAGCCAGCAGGTGCCCACGCGCGAGATCTGGCTCTCGGCGAACCTGACGGCGTGGCACTTCAAGTACGCCGACGGCGAGTGGAACGAGCGGGACTCGGGCGAGCCGATACGGCCGATGCTGTCGAAGCTGTTCAGCGACAAGCTGGGGATGCCCGTCCAGTTCTGAGCCCGGCTCAGAAGCTGCCGGCGAGCCCGACGCCGAAGGGTGAGATCACCGCGTGCACCTCGGGCTGCGGGCTGCGGGCTGGATGCCGCCCCCGGTCACGCCCCACTTCACGGCGCGGGCGGCCCGGTAGGTGGGCATGTCGCCGACGGCGCGCGCGAACCGCTCGGCGTCGAGCTCGCTCCGCCCCCGCACCGCGGTCACGCCCTGGTCGGACCACACCACCTGCAGCTCGGTGTTCGTCTCGCTCGCGACCCAGCGCCCCTGCTCGTCCTGGCCCCCCCCCCAGCCCGGACTCGACCAGGAGCGCGTCGGCCTCGGCGCGGGTGTACCAGCTGGTCATGCGGTTGCTACGCCGCCGACCGACGGCGTAGCCCGCAGTACCGCCGGCCAGCACTGCGGCGCCCGGCGATGCGCTCGCCAGGCCGCCGAACGCCAGGTACGGGTCGCCGCCGAACACCCCCGCCAGCACGAAGATCCCGCCCGTCCCGAGCAGGACCGGCCCTCCGACCCAGCCGGTCAGGCCCGCAGCCCGGGCGTAGCCATAGGTCCTGTCGTACCGAGCGAGCGTCCGCTCATCGCCGACCGCCTCGGCGAAGTCGTCGGGCAGGACGCGTCGCCCCTGGGCGTCGATGACGTGGAACTCGGCCCCCTCGCCTTCGGTGTGCAGCGGCGCCTCGGCCGCCAGCGCCGTCGAGAGCAAGAGCGTCCACATCGCGTCCCTACTGCCCCGAGCCTACTGCGCGACGAGACGTTTCTTGCCCACGTGCAGCCCCTGGTTGATCTCGAAGCCGATGTAGAGCGGGGGTCCCTCGCTCAGCGGCAGCCACGAGACGGCCAGATCCACGCCCGTGTGCCAGCGCTCGAAGAACGGCACCTGGATCAGCTCGCCCCACTGGTACTCGTAGCCGACGCCGACCTGCACCCCGGAGCGGTGGTTGATGTCCTCGCCGATGCCGAACAGGACCGGGAAGGGCTCGGCCACAAACGCATCCAGAGGCGTCTCGTGATGGTGGTGGAAACCGACACGCAGGTACGTCTTCTGGCTGTAGACGCGTGCGCCGAGGAAGATCCAGCCCAGATGTCGGCTCGGGCCACCGCCCGCAGACCCGTCGAAGCTCATGCGCGGGAAGTGCACCAGGAGCCTCCCCGTGGTGGTCCCGGCGCCGGTGTCCGGCGTGCCGTACAGCCCGGCGACGCCTCCGACCAGCGTCGCGGCGCGGTCCGTGGGGGGGCTGGGCGAGGGCGGCGGAGAGCAGGGAGAAGGCGAGCATCTGGGAGGATGCGTATCCGATGTCGCCGACGGTCCGCACGACTGCGTTGCTGCTACTCGCGGCCTCGCTGCGCCTTCTGCGAGGCGTTGTGCGCTGGGACGAGGTCGCCTGGCAGTACGCGGCCTACCCGGGAGCCACGGTCCGCGCGCTGGGCGAGGGGGACCTGGTGGCGGCGCTCACGACCTGGGTCGGCCTGCATCCCCCCGGCTGGCAGCTGATCCACGCCGCGCAGGAGATCTGGCTGCCGGTCCCCGCGCTGTTCCTGGCGACGAGCGTGCTGTTCTCGCTCGCGGCCGTCTGGATCTGGCGCGACCGGCCCCTCGTCGCGCTGGTGCTCGCGACGTCCCCGGTCCAGCTCGCGTACGCCGCCGAGGTCAATGACTACCCGCTCGTTGCGTTGCTCATCGCCGCGGCCTTCCGGTGGCGGGACGACTGGAAGGTCCTGGCCGGGATCGGGGCCGTCGCGTGCTGGACCCACCCGCTCGCAGCCGTGGTCGTCGGGCTCCTGGCGCTCAGGCAGGCCCGTGCGCTCGGGGTGATGGCCCTGGCCGCGCTGCCCCTCCTCCCCGGCGCGTACGGAGTGCTGACCAGCGGCGACACCTACGGCCAGCCGGAGCTCCTGTTCGGCCAGAGCGCAGCCGACGTCATCGCCCGGTTCGGCGGCCTCGGCCTGGTGCTACTGGGCTTCGCCATCGCCGGGGCCCGTCGGGAGAAGCCGGTGACCGTCGTGCTGATCATCAGCGGCTCGCTGTACCTGATGCTCGTGTCGTTCGGCATCGCGGCGCCCCACCAGTTCATGTACTGGCTGCTCTTCACCTGCCCGCTCGCGCTGCTGGCCGACGCCGGCGCCCAGGGTCGGTGGCGTGGCGCGCTGGTCGCGTTGTGTCTGCTCCAGGCGGCCTGGTTCGGCGCGTTCGACTCACTGCGCATCGCGGCGCTCTCGGATGGGGACCGGGGCGTCGATGTCGCGCTGGAGACGACCTCGCCCGGGGACGCGATCTACCTGCTCGCTCCTCCCGGGACGAACGACGACGACAAGTCCAAGTCCAGCGCCGTGCTCTGGCGGCTCGCGCCCTGGCAGCGCATGCCGATGGCCTCGCCGTACGCGTTCTCGTACGAGGACCACCGACACGGCCAGCCTCGCCTCGTCGACGAGCGCACCGTGTACGTCAACGACGCGCTGCGGCCCGAGCTGGACGAAGCGATCGCGGCTCATTCGCAGCTCGTCCTCGTGGTGTACGAGGCCAACGCCACGCTCCTGCTCGACGTGACCGAGCGCTATGGCGCCGGCGAGTCGGTCGGCGTCGACACCGTCTGGAGGTTCGAGAGCGAGTAGACGCCGGGCGAGACAGGCGCTCCGAGCAGTGTCTCGACGCGCTCCCGAGCCGCGTCCCCCGTCCCGAACCGGTCGAGCACGAGCAGGGTCTCCACGCCGCGATCCGCCCAGGCCTCGAGGTCCTGTGTCCGGATGGCTCCTCCTTGCGCCAGCCGCTGGAGTTCGACGTGGTCACGGCGCGATGCGATGGGCTCGACGAGCGCCTGGCCATGCACCGTCTGGAGCGACAGGGCGGTGAGGTGGTCCATGCCGAGCAGGTCGATGGCCGGGCCCTCGAACTCGACCTCGGAGAACGGGGGCTCGACCGGAGAGCCGTAGGCCGCAGCACCATCGAGCTGTCGAGCGTGGACCACGGCGGTGCCCAGCAGGGCCACCGCCAGCAGGTGCTTCCAGCGCATCCGGTCGAGCCCGAGCGCCAGGGCCGTGGCCAGGAGCGGCAGGGCGAGCAGCGCCTCGCGGACGGGGTGGTGCATGCGCGAGGCGGGAGCGATGGCCCAGGCGACCCAGGCCCACGGCCCAGCGACGCCCTCGTCTCCCGGCATCCAGTGGATGGTCGGTCCGAGCGCGAGGAGCACACCGATGCCCCCCGCAGCCAACCAGCGACGCCCTCCCCGTAGAGCGAGGAGCGCCCCGGGGAGCAGGAGCGGGTGCACCAGGAATCGGCCCGGCAGGTCGCTCGGCCAGAACCCCGCGAGCGGCAGCGCGGTGTAGCCAGCCGGTGGAGCGTCCGTCGGCACCCCCGCGAGGTTGGCGGTGAGCCAGGCCCCATACGGGAGCACCGCGACGAGGCCCGTGCCCACGGCGATCCCCGTGTCGCGCGGGCTCCGGAGCAAGGGCAGGCCGACGAGGATCAGCGCGACGCCATGCCAGGCGTACGCCACCCCCTGGAGCGCCGCGAGCAGCCCGGCCACGACCGCCCAGCGCGTCCCGCCGCGCCACAGAGCCGCCAGCGCCAGCACGCCCGGCCAGACGACGAGGTTGTCCGGCCGACCGCCCGAGACCTCGTGGAGCAGGACGGGGCTGGCCGCCACGAGCGCGCCGGCGACCGCGCACGAGAGCGGAGTGGCGCCCGCCGTCCGAGCGAGCACGACCGAGCTGACCCCGAGCAGGACCAGGTGCACCAGCTGGACGCTGTTCCATGCCAGCGCCGTGGGCTCGCCGAACAGCGCGAGGACCTGCATCTGGAGCGGGTTCGGGAACCACGGGGCCACCGTGTCGACGCCCCCTGGAAACGCCACCAGCGCCAGCGCGTCGTCCTGGGCGAGGGCCCACCAGAGCCACCAGCCGCCGTTGAAGTCGCCCTGCCGGAACGCGTCCTCGGGTCCCCAGATCGCCTCGCCGAACGCCCCGAGCGGCCCCCACAGACCGACGCCGAGCACGACGATGGGGGCCAACACAGCGAGGGCCATGGGCAGGTGGCGTTGAGCGCGCTCGGGGAGCATCGCGGCATTCTAGGGCGCATGCGCGTCGCGTCGGCCGGCTTGGGACTCACGGTGCTCACGCTCGCCGTGCGTCTGGCGTGGTTTCCCGTGACGCGGCATCGGTTCGACGGGCACGAGGCGGACTACCTGGCCGTCTTCGAGGGCGCCGCCTGGGAGGGCAGCACCCGACTGGTTCCAGCGCTCGCCGGGCTGTACCAGGCGCTCGGTTGGCTGTTCGACTCGCCCTGGGTCCTCGTCGGCCTGAGCGTCCTGGCCGGACTCGTGACGGTGCTGGCGGTCGCGGGCTGGGCGGGCCGTCGGTTCGGCTTCGTCCCGGGGGTGGTGGCCGGCGCGCTGGTGGCGCTCTCGCCCGAGCACGCCGCCTGGTCGCTGTCCGCGTACAACGTCGCCCTGCCCCATGCCCTGCTCGCGGTGGCGCTGTGGGTCGGGACCGACGAGCGCGAACGCGTGCGCTGGGCCGGGACCGCGCTCTATGCGCTGGCCTGCTCGATGCGGATGGAGCTGGCGTTCCTGGCCCCGTTCGTCGCGCTGATGGCCGGCTGGCGCGCATCCATCGGCGCGCTCGGCGGGCTGGCGGGGATCGCGGTGATGGGCACCGCCCCCGAGCTGCGGCCGGTGTCCCAGGTCCTCCCGATCAACGTGCAGCTGGTCGCGTTCCTGGGCCCGTGCCTCGTGCCAGCGCTGGTCGGCGCCTCGCGCCGCACCGTGGCGCTCCTGGGCGCGGCGCTCGGCGTCCACCTCGTCGGGAGCTGCTTCGACGACTACGGCGCGCGCCACGCTCTGCTCGGAGCGGTCGCCCTCATCGGGGTGGTCGCGGGGCTCGAGGACCGACGCAAGTGGGTCGTCTGGGGGCTCGCGCTGCTGGCCTCGCTGTGGAGCGTGTACCAGACCGCGGACAGCTACTACGTGCGCTCGTTCGACGTGCCCGAGCTCGGTCCCCCGCCGCCCTGCGACCCGATCCTCGACGATCCCCTCGCCGAGGGCTCCCACTGGGACGACTGGCCGGCCGACCCCTGCTGGGGCGAGGAGTTCGTGCACCACGCGTGGACCTCGCGCGCGCTGCAGGACAGGTCCCTCCGCATGCACACCGCCTACGTCCTGGAGCCGATCGGCGTCGAGCACCTCCCCGGCGGACCGCGCGTGATCTACTCGGTGCGATGAGGCTCACCGTCTGGCTCGGCGCCGCCGCCGTTGCGTTCGTCCTGCGGGTCGTGGCGAGCATGCTGATCGGCCCGTTCCCGTTCGGTCCGGACGCGCCGGGAGTCGACGCCGCGCTGGTGCTCGGCGGACACCCCTACCCCCTGCATCCGTGGCTCGTCTCGATGGTCGGGGACCAGCGGCTCACCTCGATCCTGGGCGGGCTGGTCACCGCGATGGCCTGCGCGCAGCTCGGGGGACGGCTGGGGAATGGAGCGCTGGGAGCCGGCCTGGTGGCGGCCTGCGCTCCGCTTCTCGTGCTCGTCGGAGCCCTGGATGGCGGCGACGCGCCGGCTGTCGGGATGTGCGCGTTGGGGCTCGCGCTGGCGTTCTCGGGGCGGCCGTTCCTGGGGGGTGCGGTGGCAGCGTTGGCGCTGGGGGTGAAGCCCGTCGTCGCGCCGCTGCTCGTGCCGTTGGTGCTCGCGCCGCTCGTGGGTGACGCGACCACGCGACGCCGAGTCCTCCAGTACGTGCTGCTCGCCATCGGCACCGGCCTGGGACTCCTCGCCGTCCACTGGACCGTCCTCCCCCTGTTCCGCCCGAAAGAGGCCAGCGGGATCCTGGGCTCCTGGTTCATGGCGACCAACGGCTCGGTCCCGCAGATGGACCAGCTCCCCGCCCTCGTCGTCGCTGGCTTCACCCGCCTCTGGGACCTGCCGGTGTGGACGGGTCACCCCATCCTCGGCGGGCTGGCGCTGTTCGGCGCGGCGCTCCCCGGAAGACACCGTCGGGTCCGCATCGCGCTCGCCGTCCTCGCGGCCGGGACGATGCTCGCGACCTCGACGCTGCTCGGCGACGGCCTCAACCCGCGCTGGATCGCCGCGGCCAGCGTGCCCCTGGTCGTCCTCGCCGGGATCGCGCTCCGGAGGGTCCCGTACCTCGCCGTCGTCTTCGCCTGGCCGGCGCTCGCCTACGTCGACGGCCTCGCCGCGATGCGGGCCACCCAGGATCCAGGCACGGCCTCGCCGATCGGCATCCCCTGGCCGCTCGACCGCAGCGCCCCCCAGCAGTTCGACAGCAGCTCGATCTGCAACGCCAGCCAGCTCCGTGCGCTCCACCTCGAGCTGCTCGACCACCCCGGCCCCGTCACCGTCCAGCCCCTCCGCGACGGCCGCGAAGGCGAGCTCACCTGGCCGTTGCAGGCCGCGCGACCGGACCTCGAGATCCGCATCACGCCAGACGACCCGCTCGTGTACGAGTCCGAGCCCTGCGTCTACGCGATCCGATGATCCTCGACGGTCCGCTGGGAACCGAGCTCCTGCGTCGCGGCGTCCCCACGCCCCTGCCGCTGTGGTCGGCTTGGGCCCTCCGGAACGACCCGGACGCCATCGCCGCAATCCACCGGGACTACGCGTTGGCGGGGGCGACCGTCCACACGACCAACACCTTCCGGACGAAGCGTCGGCAGCTCGGGGACGCCTGGGCAGACCTCGCCCGCGCCGCCGTTCGAGTGGCCCGGAACGCCGTCCCCGACGACCACACCATCGCCGGGTCCATCGCGCCGCTCGAGGACTGCTACCGGCCCGACCTCAGCCCCGAGCGCCCTCGGGCCGAGCACCGCGAGCTCGCCCTACTGCTCGCCGAGGAGGGCTGTGATCTGCTGCTGTGTGAGACGTTCCCCCACATCGGCGAGGCCCTCGTCGCCATCGACGAGGCCGTCGCCACGGGCCTCCCGACCTGGGCCAGCTTCACGGCCGGGCCCGAGACCGACCTGCTCACCCCCGACCAGATCCACACCGCCGCGCTCCAAGCCCGGGAGCGAGGCGCCGTCGCGGTCCTCGTCAACTGCATCCCGGCGTCCCGGACGCTCGAGTACCTGCACGCCGTCGACGTCGGCCTGCCGTTCGGGGCGTATGCGAACGCTGGACACGCCGACGAGAAGATGGGCTGGGAGCCCAGCGAGCAGGCGCCCGAGCTCTACGCGGACCTGGCGCAGACGTGGGTGGACGCCGGAGCGACACTCCTCGGCGGCTGCTGTGGGACGGACCCGCGGCACATCGCCGAGCTGAGCCGGCGCTTCGGACCTACGCGATCCCGCTGAAGAACACGTTGGCGACCTCGAGCGTCGCCTTGTCCGGGTCCAGGCGCTCGTCCCCCTCGAGCCAGGCCCAGATGAGGCGCTCGGCGGCCCCCACGATGGCCAGCGACACGGTGACGGCGTCCAGCTCACGCACCAGCTTCCGTTCGCGCGCGTCCTCGAGGATGGACACCGCGATGGCCTCGATGCGACTCATCCACTCGCCGACGACCTCGCCGGCAGGTCCCGCCGACCACTTCTCGCGGAAGTGCAGCAGCATCACCGGCCGCGCCTGCTCCAGGCAGCCAGCCAGCGCGAAGCTCATCTGCAGGTACATCAGCCGCTGCTCTTCGCTCGATCCGGCCGCCTTCAGACGCGCCGCCGACCCCTCGAGCGAGGCGACGAGCGGCCCGTACATCCGCTCGCAGAACAGCTCGAAGAGCGCTCGCTTGTCCGGGTAGTACAGGTAGAAGGTGCCGCGCGCGATTCCGACCGCCGAAGCGATCTTCTCGACCGAACAGCCGGCGTAGCCCTCGCTCAGGAACAGCGCGAGCCCGGCGGATTCGATGGCCTGCCGACGCGCCAGTTTTCGGGCTTCACGAACTCCCACGCCCGCACCCTAACCGTGCCGTTGTTGTTACGGGATCGGCTCACCTGGGTCCCGCGATGCCTTTTGCTCCCGTCGGCAAGCTCCGCCTGCGCTACGAACTCCGCGGCCAGGGCGACCCGGTCCTCCTCGTCATGGGGCTGGGGATGTCCGGCCGCGGATGGCGTCGCCAGATGGCCGATCTGTCCCGCGACCACATGGTCTGCAGCTACGACAACCGAGGCATCGGCGAGAGTTCCAGCCCGCCCGGGCTCTACACGACCCGAGCGCTGGCCCGTGACGCCTTCGGGCTGATGGACCACCTGGGCTGGGACCGCGCCCACGTCGTCGGGATCTCGATGGGCGGCATGATCGCCCAGCACATGGGCATGCTCCAGCCCGAGCGCGTCCGCAGCCTGGGCCTGCTCTCCACGCACGTCGGGGGCCGCCTCGGACGCCCGACCTGGGCCGGCCTGAAGACCTTCGCACTGGCCCAGTCGACCGATGGCCAGGCCCGGCGCGAGTACATCGGTGACCTGCTCTTCAGCAGCCAGTTCCGGACCGACAACCACGACACACTGGACGAGGCCTTCGGCGACGTCGCCGACACCAAGCCCAGCCTGTGGGGCTTCCTCGGGCAGCTCGCGGCCGTCACCAGCCACATGAGCCGCCGGCGTCTTCACGCGCTCCGCGACATCCCGACCGTCGTGATGCACGGCACGGGAGACATCCTGGTTCGGCCCGCCAACGCCAAGGTCATCGCGCAGGCCGCCGGAGCCCGACTCATCGAGATCGACGGCGCTGGCCACGGCCTGTGCATCGAGGCGCACCACCAGCTGAACGACGCCCTGAGGGACCACTTCACGCATGCCTGAGGCTGCCCGGATGCGGCGGTTCGGGTACGTCTTGGACCCGCATGACCGGTGGGTACACCCGCGCTTCGGCCTCGAGTGCCAGGACGTCAAGGCCCTGCTGGCCTGCGCCAAGCTCGAGACCTTCCACGACGACGCCACCTGGGCGGACCGGATCGAGCCCCGCCAGCGGCCCCCGCTCTCGCCGGACGTCAACCGCTCCGTGCAGCGCTGGGGCCTCATCTGGGACGGGTGGATGGGCGCGTTCGAGACGGGCAACGGCGACATCTACGTCACGCCCGACGAGCTCGAGGCGCTGGGCGGCGACGGCTTCGACGCCGTCATGGACTACACGACCTCCTGGTACGACAAGCACGCCATGCGGACGGTCGGCGGCTGCGCCGGCATGGGCGTGATGCTGCTCTGGCTCGTCCTCGGGTGGATGGCCGGCACCGTGGCCTGGCTCCTCGGCATGGCCACCATCGCGGTCGTCACGTGGTTCGTCCGTCCTCGCGGCCGACCGAGCGACCTCTGGGGCGAGGGCATCGACACCGCTCGCTTCGAGGGACTGCTCCAGCGCGCGACCGATCGGTTCGAGGAGGGCTGGAAGGACTGCCTGCTGACCTGCGGCGCCGTCCCGGTCGACGACGAGCACCTGCGCCTCTTCGTCCTCCAGCGCACGATCTCGGACACCTCGCTGCGAGAGGGCTTCGCGCCCGACGAGCTGCTCGCGATCCTCGCCAACCTCGCCCCGGTCGAGGACGAGCCCGACGACTGACGCCGAAATCCGCTTGCGTGCGTCGCGTACCATGCCCGCCAGCCTGAACAGGAGCCGACATGCCCTCCATCATGGGGTCCGTCCCCGACATCGACACCAAGGCCGGCGCCGCCATCGCCGCCGCCATGCGCGCCGTCGCCGTCTCGGACGGCATGCACCCGAACGAGGAGGCCCTCATCATCGAGTTCGAGGAGAGCATCGGAGCCGGTGCCACCACGGACATCGACTGGTCGGTGATCGACACGCCCGCGCTCAAGGAAGCCCTGCTCAAGAGCTGCGTGCTGGTGGCGTTCGCCGACGGCGCCATCTCAGACGAGGAGACCACGCTCCTGCACGAGTACGCCGGACGGCTCGGACTGGGTGAGCGCGAGGTCGCCAAGTCCATCGCCGACGTCGCCCAGGTGCTCCTGTCCCAGCTGTCGGGCGTGAAGATCTTCAAGGACCAGGTGCTCGAGCTCGGGCGCACGATGGGCCTGGACGAGCTCACCATCCACAGCGTGCTCGGCGACTGATGGACCAGGTGCTGGCCGCCATGGCCGCAGAAGCTGCGCTCGGCGGAATGGACATCGACTTCCCGGTCTATGCCTCCGCCGGTCTCGCCCCGACGACGCCCGTCCTGCTCGGATCCGGCTCGCTGGACGCCCCCGTCGGCATCCTGGGCCGAGACCCGGGACGGTTCGAGATCCACGACCGCGAGCCGTTCATCGGCAAGGGCGGCCAGCTCATCCGGGACGGCTTCCACCGAGCTCGCCACGGGGTGGACTGCCCCTCGAAACAGGCCAGCGTCGAGGTCGGACGCGGCGTGTTCTGGTGCAACACCGTGCCCTTCAAGCCGACCGGCAACAAGGCCTGGTCGATGAAGGTGAAGCGTCGGTTCGAGCCGCACATCACCTCGCTCATCGTCGACCACTGGACCGGCAGCGACATGCTGACCTGCGGCAACGTGGCGTTCGAGTGGTTCGGCGTCGCCGACAAGTCCCTGAGACCGCAGCTGAAGGCGTTCTGGACGCGGCCCGACCGGTACGAGGCGAGCCTGGAGATCGAGCTCCGCGGCAAGACCATCCGACTCCACCCCCTCCCCCATCCGAGCCCGCTGAACGCCACCTGGTACAAGAACTTCCCGGCGCTCCTGGACGCGCGCCTCGCCGAACTGGGCTGGTCGTGAACGTCGGAGACTGGCTGGGTCGAGGAGCCGACGAGATCAGCCAGAAGTGGCGGCTCTACATGGCCCCCATCCTGCTCCAGTGGGGGGTGACCATGGCCGGCGCCATCGTGCTCGGGCTGTTCGCGTTCGCCGCCGCCATCGCCTCGACCCAGATCGACAACGAGGTCGTGATGTACAGCATCATCGCGCTCGGGGTCTCGTTCTTCCTCTTCCTGATGGTGCTCCTGGTGACGCCCATCTCGCTCGGCTTCACCCGCGGCACGCTGTCGGCGATGCGCGGCGGCGAGTTCCGGCTGGCCGAGCTGTGGGAGGCCTTCGAGGACGCCCACAACATCATCGCCCTGATGCTCCTGAACTTCCTGGCGCTGGCGCTCAGCCTGCCGTTCCTGGGCATCCCGTACCTGTTCTTCGGCCTGTACAGCTTCTTCGCGATGATCGTGATGGCGGACGAGCGCTGCGGCCCCATCGAGTCGATCACGCGCAGCTTCGAGATCGTGAGCGGCAACGCCGGCAAGGTCCTCGTCTTCTACGGCCTGGCCATCTTCATCATGGCGGCCCTGAACGGCATCCCGATCCTGGGCCCGATGATCGGCGGCCCGTTCCTCACCGCGATGATGATCGCCGCGTACCTGGACCTGACTCAGACCAACGCGTAGTCGACCTCGAGGCCGCTCACGCCGGCGACCTCCCACAGCTCCAGCTTCCGTTCCTGGGCCGTCACCACCGCGCCGTACCGCGGGTTGTCGTGCTTGGTCTCCCGGTCCGCCACGAACGCTCGATGAGCCGCCAGCCGGGGCCGAGCGCGCTCCGGCAGCTCCAGCTCGAAGCCGGCGACGAGCGCGGCATCCAGGTCCACCCCGACCCCGTTCCTTCCGGCGACCGCCGCCGCACACAGGGTGGTCCCCGTGCCGGCGAACGGGTCCAGGACGACGTCGCCGTACATCGAGTACATGCAGATCAGCCGCCAGGCGAGCTCGAACGGGAAAGCCGCCGAGCGGTCCCGGCCGCCGCGCGAGAGCTTCTGGCCGGTGCCCTTGAGCTCCCACAGGTCCGAGAACCAGACGTTCCGTTCCTCCCAGAACAGCGCCGACTTCCGTCGGGTCTCCGCCTGCTTCGCGGTGAACGCCCGCTTGCCGCCCTTGCGCAGCACCAGCACGTACTCGTGCTCGTAGGTGACGTAGGCGCCCGCCGGCAGCATGCCCGAGCCCATGAACTTGGTCGGCGAGTTGTTCGGCTTCCGCCACAGGATGTCGGGCAGGACGGTGAACCCGAGCCGCATCGCCGCGGACAGGATGCGCGCGTGGTTCGGGTAGAGCGCGAACTGCCCCCCCAGGCTGCGCGTCGCGTCGCCGATGTTGATGCAGGCGAGCCCACCGGGCTGCAGGACCCGAAAGAGCTCAGCCCAGCACGCGTCGAGTTCCTGGTGCATCGCCTCGAAGGCCGCCGGTCCATCCGAGCGAGCCAGCGCGTCACTCGACGAGGGGAAGACCTCGTCCCACATCGCGATCATCGGGTACGGCGGCGAGGTCACCACCAGCTGGACCGACCCGTCGTCGAGCGCGAGCTCCTGGGCCCGACCGTGCGTGAGCGAGTGCCGTGTCTTCACGCCCGCAGCCTAATCCAAGCGCGAACTAACCGCGTCGGTTCGACTCGATGGCGGCCCGCTCGTCCGCGCTGACGGGGACGCAGTACTCGCCGTCGAAGCAGGCCGCGCAGATCTTCGGACCGGAGACCTCGGCCAGGCCCGCGCGAGAGAGGAACGTCAGCGAGTCGGCGCCGAAGTGGGCGGCCAGCTCGTCCTCGCTCAGGCGCGCAGCGATGAGCTCGTCCTGGCTGGGCATGTCGATGCCGTAGAAGCACGGGTTCCGCACCGGGGGCGAGAACACCGCGATGTGGAGCTCCTTGGGCCCGAGCTTCCGCACCATCTTCACGATGCGGCCCATCGTCGAGCCGCGCACGATGCTGTCGTCGACGAGCAGGACCCGCTGGCCCTCGAAGATCTCGCGGATGGGGTTCAGCTTCAGCCGCAGCGCCAGCTCGCGGGTGTTCTGGTCCGGCATGATGAAGGTCCGGCCCGAGTAGCGGTTCTTGATGAACCCCTCGCGGTGCCGCAGCTCCAGCTCCTCGGCCATCGCCATCGCGGCCGGTCGCGAGCTGTCGGGGACGGCCACGACGACGTCCGCCGAGAGCCCCTTGGCGGCCCACTCACGAGCCAGCTGGCGGCCCATGCACCAGCGCGTCCGGTTGATGCGGCCGTCCTCCATGATGCTGTCGGGCCGAGCGAAGTAGATGCGTTCGAAGACGCACGGGCGAGGCTCCGGCTGGGAGACCTCGAGGATCTGCGCGTCCTGCCCGGCCCGCAAGACGAGGCAGGCACCAGCAGGGATGTCTCCGGCCTTGTCGACCATCAGCACGTCGAGCGCGACCGACTCGCTCGAGGCGATCCAGCCGTCGGCGAGCCGTCCGTAGACACCCGGTCGGATGCCGTGGGGGTCGCGGAAGGCGATGAGCGTGCTCTCGCCGTCGAGCTCCAGCACGGCGACCACCGAGTAGGCCCCGCGGACCCGGGCGAAGACACCGGCGAGCGCCTGCTTCAAGTCCTCGCTCGTGTGCCCGGCCTGGCGGATGGCCGTCAGCTCTTGCTCCAGGACGAGGAGGATGGGCTCGGCGTCGCACTCCGACAGCACGACGATGCCCTGCTCGCGGAGCTGCGCCTTCACCTCGGGCACGTTCGTGACGTTGCCGTTGTGCGCGAGCAGGATCCCTGGACGCCGCGTGATGAACGGCTGGGCGTCCTCGGCCGAGGAGCTCTTGCCTGCGGTCGGGTAGCGCACGTGCGCGATCCCGGCGGTGCCAGTGAGCCCCTTCATGCTGGAGACCGCGGCATGGATCATACCGAGCCCCTTGCGGACATGGATGCGCCCCTCGTGCACCGTTCCGATCCCGGCGGCGTCCTGCCCCCGGTGCTGGATGGCCTGCAGGCTCATCAGGAGACGGGGGGCGGCGGGCTCGTTGCCCAGGATTCCGACGAAGCCACACATGGGCGCAGAGGTAGCGCGCAGGTGATCCCGCGGGTGAGACATCCTGGCAACAGTCCCCCGAACCCTGCCGCCCGGACCCGTCATGCGCCTCGGATACGCCCGAGTGAACCAGGAGACACACTGCCTGTCTCCCCTCACGACGACCCTGGACGACTTCCGCCGGGTCCACTTCCTGGTGGGCGACGAGCTGGCCGCCGCCGCCTCGAGCAGCGGTCAGGAGGTCGTCGGGCTGATGAAGAACGCCGAGCTCTCAGGGTTCGTCAAGGCGGCCGAGAAGCGAGGAGCCACCACGGTCCCGCTGCTCTCGGCCTGGGCCCTTCCGGCCGGTCCCATCTCCCGGCAGGCGCTCGTCGAGCTCCGCGATGGACTGGTCGCCGCCGTCCGCGACGCAGGCCAGCTCGATGGCGTGTTCCTGGCGCTCCACGGCGCGATGGGCAGCCATGAGATGGACGAGCCCGAGGCCTGGATCACCGAAGAGCTCCGAGCCGCGCTCCCCGACATCCCGATCGTCACGGCCTTCGACCTGCACGGGCTGCTCACCTCCCGTCTCATGGCGGCGTGCGAGGTGCCCGTCGCGTACCGGACCAATCCGCACAGGGACCACCCGAAGATCGGCGCCCGCTGCGCCGAGCTGCTCGCCGACCGCGTCGAGGGGTGGACCCCACACGTCGCCTGGCGCTCCCTGCCGATGATCCTGGGCGGCGGCTCGACGGTCGACCTGTTGAACCCCATGCGAGGCGTCTTCCGCCAGCTCGACCGCATGGAGAAGCGGCCCGGCGTGCGCAGCGTCTCGCTGTTCATGTGCCACCTCTGGAACCACAACCCGGACCTGGGCTGGAGCACCGTCGCTGTCTGTGACACGCCCGAGCTGGCCGAGGCCATCGCCGAGGAGATCGCCGAGTTCGCCTGGTCCGTCCGGCACGAGCAGCCCCCCGAGTTCCACACCGCCGACTCGGCCATCGCCGAGGCCCGCGGCGCTCGCTTCCGCCGAGCCACGGGCTGCGTCACGATGGTGGATGCCAGCGATGTCGTCGGCGCGGGGGCCCCGGGCGACAACACCGCCCTCATCCGGGCCCTGTACGAGCGAGGCCACGGCCTGGACACGCTGGCCTGCGTGCGGGATGCGCAGGTCGCCACCGAGCTGCTGGACCGGCTCGGCGAGGACGTCGAGGTCGAGGTCGGCGCCCGCCTCACCCACAGCCCCGGCGGCCCCCTGGCGGTCCGCGGTCGCGTCATCCAGGGCGACAGCAACAGCCCCTTCGGGAACCGCGTGACGCTGGACTGCGGTCACCTGAAGCTCGTCGTCACCGAGCAGGCCCCGCTGCCGATCAAGCCGGACTTCTACAACTCGGTCGGGCTGAGCACGTGGAAGGCCGACGTCGTCGTCGTGAAGAACTTCTTCCACTACCGCTGGTACTTCCTCGCGCAGAACCGGCTGTCCCTCTACGTGAAGACCCAGGGCATCACGGACTTCGACGCCGTGCGCGAGCGCGTGCAGTTCACGGACCCGGTCTGGCCGTTCCAGCCCGTCGAGGACTGGAGGCCAGCGGACGCCCGCCGGCGTAAGGTGGAGACATGAGCGACGAAGGCAGCATCAAGAAGGACCTGGTCATCTACGGCGGAGGCGCGCTCGTCGTCGTCCTGCTCGTGCTCGCGGCGCTGTGGTTCACGGCCCCGGACGACCAGACGATGCCGAACAGCTACGCGGAGCAGGGCTTCGGGGTCCAGTAGGGCCCGGTCGAGCCCAGACGCAGGAAACCACCCGCCTCTCCGAAGAGAGACGGGTGGCGAGTGCGTCCCCCCAGACCACTCAGTAGGTCGTGTCGTAGCTCGTGGACACGTCGTCGTTGAAGCCGCCGTTCGCGGTCGAGCCCGAGCCCGATGCCTCGTTGCGAGCGCCGCCCACGACAGTGGCCCACTTGCCCTCGGCTACGTTGTTGTTGCCGCCCAGGATGACCGCGTACTGCTTCGTGGCGGAGTTCGTCTCACCGCCGACGATGGCCGACGAGCCGCCGCTGGCCGTGCTGTCGTACCCCCCCAGCACCGCCGCCCACGAGCCCGACGCGGTGTTCTCGTCCCCCGCCACGATGGCGGCGTAGTCTCCCGAGGCGTCGTTGAGCTCACCCGTCAGGATGGCGGAGAAGTCGCCGTCCGCGATGCCCTCTTCACCGGTCACGATGACGCTGTAGGTGCCGCCGATCTCGTTGCCGTAGCCGCCGACCAGGCCCGCGTAGCCGGTGTACTCGTTCTCGCTGCCGAACACGATGTTGTGGCTGCCGGAGCGGCTCAGGCTCGAGCTGGCGTCCTCGTTGTAGCCGACCACCAGGTTGCCGAGTCCGTTGACCGCGCCCTCCGTCGAGCCGCTGCCCGAGTCGAGGAACAGGTTGGCGCCCGAGATGGTCAGGCTGTCGTCGCTCGTGTCGACGGTCAGGTAGTCGACGAGTTCGTCGGTGAAGGACTTCACCGTGGTGATGTCGGCCGTGTTGTCGGTCACTCGGGTGGTCAGGTCCGAGATGTCGCTCTCGGCCGAGGCCAGGTCCGAGGAGTTCGACGAGATGTCGCTGGTGTTGCCGGCGATGTCGCTCTCGGCCGAGGTCATCGCGGACTGCAGCGCGCTGATGTCCGCCTCGACCGCGGCCACGTCCGACTGCAGGTCGTCGATGTCCGACTCGGACGTGGTGTGGCCGGACTCGAGAGCCGTGACGTCCGACTGCAGCGTCGTGACGTCGGACTCGAGCCCGGCGACGTCGCTCTCCACCGACGAGATGTCCGAGCTGTTCGTGCTGACCTTCGAGCCCAGGCTCGTGATCGACGAGGCGTTCGAGGACGCGGACGAGGACACGGCCGAGACGTCGGCGGTCGTCGCGAACCGGCCATCGGACCAGGTCTCGGTCGCGAAGCCCTGGCTCTGGACGAACGACTCGGTGGCGACGCCGTCCAGGTCCTCGACGTAGCCCTGCGAGGCGACCCAACCGGCCGTGACGAAGCCGGCGTCCTCGAGCTCGATGATGCGCGAGGTGTTGCCGTCGACGGCAGCGGCCACGTCCTCGATGACGGTGAGGTCGACCTCGGCCAGGGCACCGAGGGAGTCCTCGACGGCCATCAGGTCGGCGTCGAGAGCGCTGCGCTCCTCGGCGGCGGTCTCGGCCTGCCACTGCAGCTCGATGACCTGGGCCTCGAGCGAGGCGAGCTGCTCGGTGAGCGCCTCGATCTCGGCCGAGTCGGTCTGCTGGGTGGGGGCGGCGTCGTCCTTGCAGGCCACGAGGCTGGAGAGGACGAAGAGGGCGATGGGGGTGCGGAAGGACATTCGGAGGCTCCGGGTCTTGGGGTTGCGTCGACATGTGTCGCAACCGACGTGCCAAGACCTGGCAGCTCGTGATTTCGCACCCTTGGCTCACTCGACCCGGGTGAGGTGTTCGACGGTTCGACACCCCCCCTGTCGGCTGTTCGACACCCCTACAGCGGACCCGTCGGGCGCGTCTTGTACATGACGTCCAGGAGCGCCTCGAACAGCTCGTCCTCGTCCTTGACGCTCGGGTGGTGCTTGTTCAGCACCGTCATGACCTCGTCGATCTCGATGCGCTTGAGCGTCCAGAGGGTCGGGTCGTCCTCGATCGCCTCTTCGACGATCTCCTTCGTGATGTCCATGGGGGCCTCCGGGCCGGGGAAACCTACCACCCGTGAAACTCCCCCTCGCCTTCGAGAAGTGCGACGGCCTGGACAACGACTGCGACGGCATCGTCCCGAGCAACGAGCAGGACCTGACCGGCGACGGCAACCTCGACTGCGAGGAGCTCTCCTGCTCGGGCGACGGCATGACCTGGGCCCAGTCGACGCTCGACGAGGACCTGGGGACAGTCGGCGTGAGCTGCTCGGCGGGCGAGTACGACTGTGACGCCTAGGGCTCGTCCAATAATAGCAGCACGCAGTCGATGCGCCGAGCCGAGTGGCCGGTGAGGGTCGCCGTTCGGCCTGCTGGGTTTCGCCGAGAAGGATCGGCAAAGGCGCTTCTTCGCGGATCGGCCGGCTGGAGAGTGGAGGGTGACACGTGCGGGACGGCCGGTTCACTGGCTTCATCCTGGCATGGGCTCCCGATACTCCGAAAGAGAAGAGGCCGTTCGCGGTCGGTTCCAGCGTCTGAAGCCGACTCTGGACGAGCGTGGACGACGTCTCTTCGGTGCCGCCGAGGTGCTGGAGTTTGGGCACGGTGGCTACGCCGCTGTGCAACGGGCGACGGGCCTCGCGGAGAGCACCTTGCGCCGGGGAGTGCGAGAGCTGGAGGACCTGGAGAGACTCGCGCCGCCCGAGGGGAAGCAGCGGCGGCCTGGTGGAGGGCGTCGGAGGGCTGAGAAGAAGGACCCCGGGCTGGTTGCGGCCCTCGAGGCCTTGGTCGAGCCAGTCACGCGCGGTGACCCGGAGTCTCCGCTGCGCTGGACCGCGAAGGGGGTTCGACGGCTAGCCGCTGAGCTCGCCGAGAGGGGCCACGCGGTGAGCCGCGGGGTCGTCGCGCGCTTGCTGAAGGAGCAAGGCTACACGCTTCAGGGCACGCGGAAGGTCCTGGAGGGGAGTCAGCATCCGGACCGAAACGCGCAGTTCGAGTTCATCAACAAGGAGGTCAAACGCTTCCAGGCCGAACGCCAGCCCGTCATCTCCATTGACACCAAGAAGAAGGAGCTCGTGGGCACCTACGCGAACCGCGGTCAGGAGTGGCACGCCAAGCGAGAGGGTCCGAAGGCCAACACCTACGACTTCCCCAATGGCAAGCCGAAGGCCGTCCCGTACGGGGTGTACGACCTGGCCCGGAACGAAGGCTGGGTCAGCGTCAGCGTCTCCTCGGACACGGCGGAGTTCGCCACGAACACCATCTTGCGCTGGTGGACGACGATGGGGAGAGACGCCTATCCCGAGGCGACCGACCTCCTGGTCACCGCCGACTGCGGCGGCAGCAACAGCTACCGCGGCCGCCTCTGGAGACTGATGGTCCAGCGGGTAGCCAATGAGACCGGGCTGGCCGTCAGCGTCGCGCACCTCCCTCCCGGAACGAGCAAGTGGAACAAGATCGAGTACCGCATGTTCAGTCACATCACGATGAACTGGCGGGGACGCCCGCTGATCTCCTACGAAGCCATTGTCCAGCTCATCGGCAACACCCGAACCACCAAGGGGCTCACCATCCGATGCGAACTCGACGAGGCGACCTACAAGAAGGGACAGAAGGTCGACGACTCGCAGCTGAACGCAATCAACATTGAGCGCCACTCCTTCCACGGCGAGTGGAACTACACCATCTACCCTCAGCTCAACACCCCATGAACCGATCGACTGTTCCTGGGCGAGCCCCTACGCCGGCGACACGTCCTGTGCGACCAACCTGCCCCTGCTCTGCCTGCTCGACGACGGCGCCGCGGCCCCCTCACGCGAGAGCAACTGGGCCGGCGGGACGCTCGAGATCACCGAGCCCATCAACGGCTGCCAGCTCGACTCGCTCGAGGTCGCCAACAGCGTGTGCGAGCAGCTGTTCGGCACCGGCTACCGCACCGCCGAGTTCCACGACGGCGGCTCCTGGAGCATGACCGCCTACGGCGAGTTCGACACGGACGAGCGGATGTGGCTGGAGATCAACGACAAGGATGCGGAGTGCTGGTAGGCGGACACCCCAGCTGACCTCGCTACACTCCCGGCCATGATCACCCTCCTCCTGATGATGGCCCCCACGTGCGGGGACGACGGCTCGGGCTTCGGCTCGGGCGGGTCGTCCTCGCCGGGTGGCTCTGCGGACAACGCCTGCAACGCCGACAACGCCGACAACGCGGGTGGGGCGGACAGCGCCTCGGACGACACCGGCGAGAGCAACGGGACCGGCGATGTCTTCGTCGACGTGTCTGCCAGCTGCTCGGGCGACAACACCGAGTGGACGTGGACGCTCACCGCGACGCTCTCCTCCGGGGCGAGCGCGCTGTGGGTAGAGGTCGACCCGAACACCCCCGACTACGACAAGTGGGACCTCTCGAAGACCGACAACGGCGGCAAGGAGTGGTCCGCCGAGGTGACCGAGCTCTACACCTCGACCGACTGCGAGGGCGAGAAGAGCCTCGAGTGGCACGCGATGGTCGGCGGGAACAACCTGGAGACGACGACGACCACGTACTCGCCCTGACGGGGTAGAGTCGGCCGCTCGCCGGAGTCGCCCATGCTCTTCCTTCTCCTCGCCTGTTCCAGCAAGCTCCCCGAAGTCGACGGGTCGTGCGGTCGCAACGCCGCCGAGGTCGGTGTCGCCGGCGGAAGCGGCCTGGACACCTTCGACATCGACTGGACCTGGTCCCGCCGCGACAGCATGTCGTACGGCGAGGTCATCGCCTTCGAGCTCGGCGACGACATCAAGAGCTTCGCGGTCACCGTCGACGCAGGCGGCTCCCCGTCGGGCGCCGCTTGGATGACGAACGCGGGTCTCGTCATCACCGACAGCTCGGGCGAGAAGTACTACGGCGACAAGGCCAGGAACGGCCAGGTCGACTCGTGGGACTCCTGGGACTCGGCGTGGGACTCGGCGTGGGACAGCGGCGACACCGGCAACGACACCGGCTGGTACCCCGATGGGGACGGCTGGGGGCTGGGCCCGCTGTGGCACTCCCCCGCCCAGGCCGGGACGATTCGCATGCCGATCGACATGAACACCGATCCGAGCCCGGGGTGCGTCACCCTGCTGCCGGTCGCCAAGGAGGACCTCGGCGGCACGAGCGGCCAGGTACACGTCGTCACGAAGCGTTCGGCCCCGACGAGCCACGTCATCGACCTGAACGTCATCAACCTCGAAGGCTCGGGCATCTCGGACGACGACATCTGGAACGCCGTCGCCGACATGGAGCGCATCTACGCCGCCGGCGGCACGCTCGAGCTCGGCGACGTCACGCTCTGGTACGACGACCTGGACACCGCCTACTTCCCCGCCGGCGGGAAGGAGATCGGCCAGCTCCGCGCGGGCGACTACGAAGGCGACCTGGCGATGAACATGTTCTTCATCGCGGACTTCCTCGGCGATTCCGGTACCCTGGGCATCGCATCGGGCATCCCCGGCGCGATGGGCGTGCAAGGAACGGCCGGCTCGGGTGTCACCGTCTCCGTGGAGACGCACCTCGACAGCGGCGGCGACATCGACATCCCGCTCATGGGCAGCACGATGGCGCACGAGCTCGGGCACCAGTTCGGGCTCTTCCACACCACCGAGGCCGACGGCGGGACGCACGACGTGCTCGACGACACGCCCGAGTGCACCAGCGATCCCGATGGCGACGGCTACGCGACCGCCGACGAGTGCGCCGGGAACGGCGGCGAGAACTTCATGTTCTGGGGTGCTGGAAACATCACCCAGGAAGACATCTCCAGCCAGCAGGCCACGCTGTTGAACAGCTCGCCTCCGGCCAAGTAGCGAGGACTGTTCATGATCCACCTCATCCTGACCCTGGCCTGTGTCGACAACGTCGAGACCGAGGTCGCCACGGCGCCCTCGAACGCCACCGCCGTCGAGTCCCGCGGTCCCACCGAGCGCAGGTCGACGCCCACGCTGCCCATCGAGGAGACCTCCCAGGCCGGCCCGGTCGGTACGGACGCCATCCGCAGCCTGCTGATGGCCCGACACGACGAGGACCTGCCCGGCGTCGAGACCTTCGAAGCCCACGAGAACGCTCAGGAATCCCTGCGCTGGCTGGCCGAGAACGACAAGCAGCTGGTCGTCCAGTCGCGCGCGCTCGAGAGCCTGGGCCTTTGGGACAGCGACGAGAACACGGCCTACCTGCTGGCCGTCGTCGAGGACGGCACAGCGCTCGAGAAGAAGCGCGCCGCAGCCATCATCGGCCTCGGCCATGTGGACCTCTCCGCCCGAGAGGACGCCCGCACGAAGCTCCTGGCGCTCGTCACCGGCACCGAGGAGCGTCTGGCCCTGGAGTCGGTGGGCGTGCTCGCCACCGTGCCCGAGGCCCGCGACGGCCTTGACGCGCTCGCCGCGGACGCCGAGCTGTCCCCCGCCGTACAGGCCCGGCTGGCTGAGCTGACCGAGTAGGTGCTGTGGCTCATCCTGGCCTGCGGGTCGCCCTGTGACGGCGACGGCGCCTTGGCGAGCTGCCTGACGCCGACCAAGGACGCCGACTACTACGCCGACATCTCGAGCCGGTACTTCGACACGATGGACTACACCATCGAGGGCGAAGCGATGCCGTACTCCGAGCTCGTCGCGCGCTGGGAGTGGCCGCCCTGGCTCAAGCTCACCGCGTACACCCGCGAGAACATCGAGACGACGGACACGCTGCTGACGCTCTTCCCGTCGATCGTCACGGATCGCGAGTGCGAGGGCTTCGACGAGCACCCGTTCGGCCGCTGCTACGTGACCTTCTACTACGACGACCACGAAGGGAAGCCCTGTCCGATCTACGAGGAGTTCACCTTCAACGACGCGGGCGAGGTCACCTGGATCGAGGCCTGGTCGGACGTGCCCGGGCTGCTGCCCGTGGACGAGAAGTGGGGTGACTCCAACCCTCTGTCCTCGCGCATCCCAGGTCTTGGGAACGCGGACGGACGGATCGATCTCGACAGCGAAGCGATGGCCGAGGCCGTGGAGGCGGACGCTGACGTCGCCGACTTCGTGACCCGGGCCAACGACTGGCGCGACACCTGGCTCAAGGAGCTGGAGAACAGTGGCGGCGACGCCATGTGGGAGACCGGCTGCGGCTGGTGAGGAGGCCCCGATGCCTCGCACTGATGTTCGTCCTGCCTACCTGGGCGGGCCGCAAGGACAAGCCCAAGAAGCTGACGCCCCAGGAGATGGCGCAGCAGGCCACGGACGACGCGATGGTGGCGAGCGCCGAGCAGTACCGCGCGATGACCGCAGGGGACTTCAAGGGCGTCTACGGCTGGGCCGGGGCACTCGCCGCAGCCGCCGATGTGGGAACGGTCGAGCGAGGTCGGGTCCCGGACGACCACTTGGCCGAGTTCTTCGCCGCACTCGACGATCTGAAGAACCCCAGCCTGGGGCTCGCCAGCGGAGTCGTCCTGGCCGCCGGGAACAGCTTCCTCGCGCTGGATCTGGCCCAGGCGAGCCTGGACGTCCAGCCGGACAACGCGGCGCTCACCACCTGGCTGAGCGTGGCGGATGACCGCACCCAGGCGGCGAGCAACTGCCAGAAGACGCTCAAGAATACGCAGTCGGACATCCAGAAGTTCGACACGCTCAGCCTCTGCAACGCCGCCATCGGAACGGACTGGGCGAGCACCGCCGACCAGACCTGACTGGATGAGGAGACGGCCAGTCGAGGCGCCTCCCAGGCAGCTCACACCGCGGCGCTCGAAGCACGCTGGGCCAAGCAGGGTGCAGCGGCGGCGGCGGCGGCCCAGGAGCGGGCAGCCGCCAGCGCGGCCGAGTCGAGCACGTCCTCGGCGAGCAGTGGCCCGAGCCGTGTCTCCGTGTCGATGAAGGTCACCTGCGACACCAAGGTCCGGGTGTTCAAGGGCTCCAGCCCCTCGTCGGGCGGGACCTATGGCTGGGAGTCGCCCAACAGCGTGCGGAGCCTGTCCATGAGCGCGGGCGACGTGCTGTGCATCGCGGACGGCAGCGACAAGGTGCAGTCCTGCTGGACCGCCAGCGGCTCGACCGCGAAGCTCGAGGTCGGCTGCGGCGGGTTCATGCAGCGGTAGTTCAGCGAGCCGGGGCGAGCGCCTCGAAGAACTGCGCGACGTGCCGACCGTCCACCAGGCTGTGGTGGGACGTCAGGCAGACGGTGACATGGCCGTCCACGACGCGACCCCACGCGATGCGCGGAACACAGTCGAGGGGGTCACCCGACTCGGCGTGCTGCATCGAGCTGAAGTCCAGCCAGGGCAAGCACGTCAGGTACAGCATGTCGTCGCGACCCTCGACGCCCAGATCGAGGCCCTGACTCTCGGACGCTTTCCGAACGAGACCAGGCACTTGCGCGTAGAACTCCGCCGCGTCCGGGTTATACGGCAGCGAACAGAACGTGAACGCGTCGTCCTGGGCGACGGTGCAGGTGCAGTGGACCTGTTCGTGCTCCACCACGTGCTCGTCGGGCTCCATCCGGATGCGTTGTCGCAGCTGGGGCACCGCGTTGGCCGCCCGCAGCAAGTTCCACAACAACGTCGGGAAGATGCCGGCGTCGCTCGCCTCGAGCAGCGGGCGGACGTCCACGCGCGAGCAGATGGTGAACATCGGGCGCTCGAAGGCGCGGAAGTGGCGGTACAGGTCGGCTCGGGGGCCCAGGTCGATGCGCTTCACGGGCGGAGCATAGAATGGGGACATGCTCTGGCTGGCTCTCGCATCGTCCGCCGTCGCCGCCGAAGCCCAGCTGCGGGTCGGAGTCGGGCTCCCGGACGTGGCCCGAGTCCACGCCGGCGTCAGCGTGTCCGAGCGCTGGTCGGTCCACGGAACGCTCGGCACGAACCTGGGCCTCATCACCTACTTCGGTGCCAGCCTGGGCGGCCGCTGGGACGCTCGTGTCTGGGAGCTCGGGCCCCAGCGCCTGGTCCTGGGCGTGGGCCCCGACATCTGGTTCGGTCCAGCCCCAGAGGTCGTCGCGGTCATCGCCAACGCGTCGGTGGACTTCGAGTACTCCTATGACTTCGGGTTCGTCGGACTGGTCGTGGCGCACCGGCTCGGGATGGGGCCGACGATGGACTTCCCTTCCGACCGGTTCCGCGTCGAGCCCGCAGGCCTGATCGTCCCGCTTCAGCTCGGGCTTCGGTTCGGGTCTCGCTGAAGCACGACGAGCTGCAGGCCCGGACCGAGCGCCTCGTCCGAGCGCGACAACAGCTGATGACGCGACAGCGACAGCCCCGGCGCCGACAGGGACTCGACGGCGAAGCCCAGGTGCTTGTGACCCATCGTGCGACGGAACTCGGAGCGGCTGTGCTCGACCATCTCGAGGATGACGGCCCGGCCGCCCGGCTTCAGGACACGGGCCAGCTCGGCGAAGACCGGCTCCAGCTCGGCGACGTGGTGGAGGACGAGCACCAGCAGCGCCAGATCGAGCTCCTCGTCCTCGAGCGGCAGGTCGTGGAGCTCACCGACCCGCAGGTCGAACTCCCCTCGCCGGCGGGCCTGCTCGAGCATCGCCGGCTCGCGGTCGACCCCGATCACGCGATCGCTGACGGGCGCCAGCCGCGCGAGCATCTCTCCGGTGCCACAGCCCAGGTCCGCGATCACCAGGCCGTCGGGCAGGAGTGACAACAGCGTCGGGACCAGGAAGTCCCGGCCGAAGAGGTCTTCTCGCAAGGCGTCCCACTGCGAGGCGTGACGGGTGAAGAAGTCCTCGCCGTCGGCGCGACGAAGGGCCAGCACGGTCTGCATCCGAGCCAGGTCCGCGGCTCGGAGCTCCTCGACCGAACCCCGCACCGATGCCCACAGCGCCGACGTCGAGGCGTCCCACTGCGTCACCCGGAACAGGCTGCTGGTGCCGGCCGAGCGCTTCTGGACGAGGCCGCGCTCGTGCAGGACCTTCAGGTGCCGGGAGATCGTCGACTGCGGCAGCGACAGGGTCTCCTGGAGCTCCTTCACGCCCAGCTCCTCGACCTCCAGGAGCGCCAGGAGGCGCACTCTGACGGGCTCGGACAGGGCACTCAGGACGTCGAAGACTCTCACCTGTGTTTCCTAGCCCCTTGCAATCCATCCGTCCATCCGGCTAAACGGATGGAGCACAACGATTCCTTTTCCCCCGGCCTCGGAGCCCGTCATGACGAACAACCCCCCCGGCACCTTCATGGACACCCTCCTCCCGCTCTTCGCGGGCTACGACCACAAGGTCGCGGACCTGACTGCGGACACCGTCCGTTTCGGGCGCAAGGAGCTCGAGCTCGCGCTGGTCGAGATGCCCGGTCTCGCCGCCCTCCGCGAGGAGTACGAAGGCAAGAAGCCGCTCGCCGGCGCCAAGATCATGGGCTCGCTGCACATGACCATCCAGACCGGCGTGCTCATCGAGACGCTCGTCGAGCTCGGCGCGGACGTGCGCTGGGTCAGCTGCAACATCTTCTCCACCCAGGACCACGCCGCGGCCGCGACCGTCGTCGGCCCGAACGGCACCATCGACGCCCCCGCCGGCGTCCCGGTCTACGCCTGGAAGGGCGAGAGCCTGGCCGAGTACTGGTGGTGCACCCTGCAGGCCCTCCAGTGGCCCGACGGCAGCGGCCCGAACCTCATCCTCGACGACGGCGGCGACGCCACGATGCTCGTCCACCTGGGCAAGGAGTACGAGGACAGCGGCACCATCCCCGCCGTCGACAGCGCCGAGAGCGAGGAGTTCAAGTGCGTCCTGCAGGTCCTGCACGATGTGCGCGCCGCCAAGGGCGACACGTACTGGAACACGATGGCCGCCCCCATCCGTGGCGTCTCCGAGGAGACCACCACCGGCGTCCACCGCCTGTACGAGCGCCGTGACGCCGGCACGCTCCTGTTCCCCGCCATCAACGTCAACGACTCGGTCACCAAGTCCAAGTTCGACAACGTGTACGGCTGCCGTCACTCGCTGGTGGACGCCATCATGCGCGGCACGGACGTGCTCATCGCCGGCAAGAAGGCCCTGGTCTGTGGCTACGGCGACGTCGGCAAGGGCTCGGTGCAGTCGCTCCGCGGCCAGTCGGCCAAGGTGTCCGTGACCGAGGTCGACCCCATCTGCGCGCTCCAGGCCAGCATGATGGGCATCGACGTGGTGACCGTGGACGACGTCGTCGGCACGACCGACATCTTCGTCACCGCCACGGGCAACAAGGACATCATCACGTCCGACCACATGAAGCGGATGAAGCACAACGCGATCGTCAGCAACATCGGCCACTTCGACAACGAGATCGACATGGCGGGCATGGAGGCCATGCGGGCCACGGGCGAGGTCGAGAAGATCGAGATCAAGCCCCAGGTGCACGAGTGGCGCTTCCGCGACACGCACGGCGGCAAGGGCCACAGCGTCATCGTCCTGGCCGAGGGCCGCCTGGTGAACCTGGGCTGCGCGACGGGTCACCCTTCGCTGGTCATGAGCGCTTCGTTCACGAACCAGACGATGGCCCAGATCGAGCTGCACCTGAACGCCGAGAGCTACGGCAAGTCCGTCGTGACCCTGCCCAAGCACCTCGACGAGAAGGTCGCCCGCCTGCACCTGGCCAAGTTCGACGTGAACCTGACCGAGCTCTCCGAGGAGCAGGCCAGCTACATCGGCGTGACCGTCGAGGGCCCCTACAAGCCGGGCCACTACCGATACTGATCGGGCGCTACTGATCCTCAGTAGCGGACACACGGAGCCTGGTGGTCAGTCGATGACCACCAGGCTCTGTTCGTATTCGAACCCCACCCCGTTTCCGAGCACCCGGACGACACGCACGGTGTTGTCGTCGTCCCATGTCGCGTCGGTCACGTACGAGGTGTACCCGCCCTCGGGCACGTCGATCTCGGCGGTCTGGTGGATGTGCCCCGCCCAGTTGGCCGCGACCTGCTGCTGCGACGTCACGCCCGTGATGGACTCCATCTCGACCAGGTCGAACGACCCCAGGTGCATCGGGTGGTGCGAGAACATCAGGACGCTCTCGTCGAGCGTGGCCTCGAACGAGAGCAGCTCATCCGAGAAGTACGGGAAGGTCCCGCCATCGACGTCGTGCAGCTCGGCGAACTCCGAGTAGAGCGAGCTGTCGTCGCGCGAGCACCAGTCCAGACCGACCCAGCGCAGCTCCCTGAAACTGAAGGCGAAGTTCTGCAGGACCATGTCGCGGTCGTTCACGTCGTCGTAGACCTCGGTCTGCCCGCGGGTCCAGCCGTCGAAGGTCTCCTCCAGCACCTTGTACTGGGGGCTGTAGATCTCGTCGAAGCGAGCGCCGTCGCCGAAGTACACCTCGTTGTCGCCGATGATGGGGGCGTACGGGACGATGAGCTCGTCGAGCAGCTCCTTGCTGATGGGCAGCCCTTCGCCCCAGCCGATGTCGCCCACGACCCAGACCAGCTCGATCGGCTCGGTGACCGACTCCTGGTTGACCCACTCGACCGCGGCCGCCAGGCGGTTCTGGTTGTCCACGCCCGTCGAGATGTGGGGATCCGCGATGACCACGAACGAGAACAGGTGCTCCATCGGAGGCGGGGGCTCGGAGTCCGTCGTCGCGGTGTCCGTGGGAGCTCCAACACAGGCCAGGGTCGTCAGCAGCATGCGATGAGCCTCGCACGTTCCGGCCCCGATCGTCGGGCCCAACCGAAATCCACCGGAAACGTTTCCTTCAATACGCTGTGGATACGCTTGGACGGCGCATCTACACGGCACGACGCCTCGCCCCACGGAGGACTGCATGACACACCGCCTCGGAAGCCCGCGCGAGTTTCGCGCGATGCTCTCGCCCTACCACACCGGCCCCACCGGGTCGCTCCGCCTGACTCGAGGTCCCGACGATCTGGACATCGTGCTGAACCAGGGCTGGGCGGTCGACGTGCATCGGCCCCAGCTCCAGCTCCGGCACAAGGCCAGCTCCGGACACCTGGTCCGGGACATCGAGAACGCCATCCGTCGCGGCGCTCCCCGGGAATGGGCCACCCGCCAAGCGACCGACCACCTGGTGAGCTGGGTCGCCGAGGGCCTGCAGACCGGTCTGAGCTCGGAGTGGCACCCCCTCTCGGCGCGGACCACCTCGGGCCATCCCCTGCAGTTCGACCTGTGGGGCCTCTCCGCCACCGCGCTGGAGCGAGCACGGCCGCCGGCCCGCGTCGCTGCGGCGCTCCAGCCCTGGCTCGACGAGGGGGTCTACGTGCGGCCGGTGAAGGCCCACCTGACGATAGACGGCGTCACCCGTCGCACCTACGAGCTCGCCGCGACGGGCCTCACCCTTCGGGAGCTGGTGCTGCGCGTCGGGCGCGGGCGCGAGGGGCGGTCCCGCGCGTGCTGGAAGTCACTGGACCTGCTCCTGCACCTGGACGCCATCTGGATCGGAGCCTGCCCCGAGATCGTCGAGCTCCTGCCGCGCGACATCGAGGCCCCGCTGGTCCCCGACGTGATCGCGCCGGGCCTCCCCCCTGGCGACGAGCCGACCGACGACCTGTTCGCCGGCGTCGACGAGGAGGACCCGTTCGGCCTGCACGGCAGCCACGTGGCCGCGCCCGAGTCCAAGGGGCTCCGTCCCGTCGGTGCCGAGCCGCCCCTCGACCTGTCCGCGCCGACCGGCGAGTGGTGCCGCGAGGGCTCGGACGTCGCCGAGCTCCCTCGCACGGCCCTCGACCGCCTGATCCTGCTCGCGGCGACCCTGACCGAGGCGAGCCCCCTGGCGCGCCTGGGCTTCGCGCCGGCCGATGCTCCCGACGAGGACAGGGTCGACGACGCGTACGCCCACCGCATCCTGGAGTTCCACCGGGACCACTGGACCGCCTCGGGCGCCGACGCCGCCGAGCTCGCCGCGTCCTGCCGACGCCTCTTGCGAGCCGCTCGACGCGCCCTCGAGGACGACGAGGCCATCCGCGCCGCACATGCCGCGCGCTCGCCAGAAGAGCCCGATCCGTACGACCTGGGGTAGCTCCAGATCAGCGCTTGGCGCCCGCCACGATGGCCTCGACCACGCTCGGATCCGCGAGCGTGGACACGTCGCCGAGCTGGTCGGGGGGCCCCTCGGCGACCTTGCGCAGGATCCGGCGCATGACCTTCCCCGAGCGGGTCTTGGGGAGCCCGGGGACCACCTGGACCAGGTCCACCCGCGCATGGGCGCCGATCTGCGTCCGGCAGGCGGCCCGGATGATGGCCTCGAGTTCCTGGTCGGTCACCTCCCCAGCGTCGGACTGGAGCACCACATAGGCGTACACGCCCTGCCCCTTCAGGTCGTGCGGGTAGCCGACGACGCCAGCCTCTCCGATGGCGTCGATGCTCATGAGCACGGCCTCGAACTCGGCGGTGCCCATCCGATGGCCGCTGACGTTGAGCACGTCGTCGACCCGGCCCGTGATCCAGTGGTACCCGTCCGCGTCGCGGCGACAGCCGTCTCCGGTGAAGTAATACCCTGGAAACGTTGAGAAATACGTCGAGACATAGCGAGCGTGGTCGCCCCAGACCGTGCGGGCGATGCCCGGCCAGGGCTGGGCGAGGCAGAGACGCCCCTCGCCCGGGCCGACGATGACCCGGGACTGGTCGTCCAACAGGACCGGAACGATCGCCGGGTTCGGCAGGCTGGCGCTCCCGGGCTTCGTGGGCGTGGCCGGGGCGATGGGCGTGATGCAGATGCCCCCCGTCTCGGTCTGCCACCAGGTGTCCACGACCGTGCAGCGCTTCTCGCCGACCACGTCGAAGTACCAGACCCAGGCGTCGGGGTTGATGGGCTCTCCGACGGTGCCCAGCACCCGAAGGCTCGACCGGTCGTACCGTGTCACATGTTCATCGCCGCACGCGGCCAGCGCGCGGATCGCAGTGGGCGCCGTGTAGAAGATGGTGACGCCGTGCCTCTGTACGACGTCCCAGTATCGACCGGAGTCCGGATACAGAGGCGTGCTCTCGAACATCAGCGTCGTGGCGCCGTTCGCGAGGGGTCCGTAGACGATGTAGGTGTGTCCCGTGATCCAGCCGACATCCGCCACACACGCATAGACATCGTCCTCGCGAAGATCGAACACGATCTCGTGCGTGTAGCTGGCCCATGTGATGTACCCACCACAGCTGTGCACGAGCCCCTTGGGGCGCCCCGTCGAGCCTGATGTGTACAGGACGAAGAGCGGGTCTTCGGCGCCGCACGAGACCGCATCGAGATCGGCCGACTGTGTGGGGACCACGTCGTGCCACCACACATCACGCTCAGCATCCCAGGCGACGTGGACGCCCGTCCGGCGGTAGACGAGGACCTTTCGAACACTGCGCTCGCCGATCACGGCCTCATCACAGGTCGCCTTGAGCGGGATGGTCTTCCCACCCCGCATGCCTTCGTCCTGTGTGATGACCACCTCGGCCGCACAGTCCCGGATCCGGTCCTTCAGCGCCTCGGCCGAGAACCCCCCGAACACCACACTGTGTACGGCCCCCAGACGAGCGCACGCAAGCATCGCGATGGCGGCCTCGGGGACCATGCCCATGTAGATGATGACGCGCTCGCCCTTCTGTACGCCGAGCTCTCGCAGGGCGCTCGCTGCTCGACAGACCTCGGCGTGGAGTTCCCTGTACGTGATGCGTCGAACGTCGCCCGGCTCGTCCCCTTCCCACAGGATGGCGACCTTGTCGCCGCGGGTCTCCAGGTGCCGGTCGAGACAGGACCGTGTCACATTCAGCTGGCCGTCCGCAAACCACGAGATGCGCTCGTCGGCGATGTCGTGGAAGTCTCCGGCCAGACCGACGGTGGGCGGCTGGTCCCAGGCGATTCGCTCCCGGGTCTCCGGGAGCCAGAAGCCGTCGGGGTCGTTCCGCGCCGCCATCCAGGCAGCGCGCCAGCCCTCCATGCTCGAGACGGGGGACGAGGTGCCTTCGGAGACACGAGGAGGGACGGCGTAGGTGGACATGCCGGAATCCTAATCGGCAGCGCGATACAGCCCGCACATGGCCGACTCCTTCCGTTCCCTGCCCCTGATCGAGCCGCTCCAGCTCGCCGTGGAGCAGCTGGGCTGGTCCGAGCTCACCGAGATCCAGCAGGCCGCGCTCCCTCCGCTGCTCGAGGGCCGCGACGTGACCGGGCAGGCCAAGACCGGGTCCGGCAAGACCGGCGCGTTCGGGCTGGCGCTGCTGAACGGCCTGCGGAAGCGTCGTGGCGCGCCCCAGGCGCTCGTGCTCTGTCCTACGCGGGAGCTGGCTGAGCAGGTCGCCGAGGAGCTCCGAAAGCTGGGCTCCCGGATGCCCAGCATGCGGGTGTTGACGACCTGTGGCGGCCGTCCCGTGCGAGATCAGCGGCTGCAGCTCCATCGCGGAGTCCATGTCGTCGTCGGCACACCCGGTCGGGTTGCGAAGCACCTGCGGGACGAGGTCCTCGACCCCCGTGACATCGGGATGCTGGTCCTCGACGAGGCCGACAAGATGCTGGACATGGGCTTCCTCGACGAGGTCCAGGGCATCCTCGACGAGCTGCCCCGGCGCCGACAGACGCTGCTGTTCTCAGCGACGTTCCCCGACGCAGTCCGACGCTTCAGCGAGCGCGTCCAGCACGAGCCCGTCGCCGTCACCGTCGAGACGCGGGTCGAGGCGAGCACGCTCCGGCAGGAGGTCCACCTCTGCGACAAGGCCGACCGCCGCGAGCTGGTCGCGAAGCTCCTCGCCGAGCACGCGCCGCCGACCGCGCTCATCTTCTGCGAGACCAAGATCGACTGTGACCGGATGGCCCGGTTCCTGACAGACCGGGGGACCGTCGCCCTGGCGCTGCACGGGGACCTGGAGCAGCGCGACCGCGACGACGTGCTCGTGCGGTTCGCGAACGGCAGCGCGTCGGTGCTCGTGGCCACGAACGTCGCCGCGCGCGGGCTGGACATCCCCGAGCTGCCGCTGGTCATCGTGGCTGAGCTGTCCCGCGACCCCGAGAGCCACGTCCACCGCATCGGCAGGACGGGGCGAGCCGGACACGAGGGGCTCGCTCTGACCATCGTCGCTGGCGAGCACGACCGGCTGGAACGCCTGGAGGACTTCCTGGGACGCCCCCTCGAGCGCGGCGACGCTCCCACGGCGTCGTCCGGACTCAGCGCGCTGCGGCCCCCGAACCGCACGCTGCTCATCCTGGGCGGCCGCCGGGACAAGCTTCGAAAGGGCGATGTGCTCGGCGCGCTGTGCAAGGAAGGCGGCATCCCCGCCGACGCCATCGGCCGAATCGACCTGCGCACGACCTCGACCGCCGTGGCCATCCGACGCGATCAGGCCGAGGCCGCGCTGCAGGCTCTCCAGACCGGGCGCATCAAGAAGCGCACGTTCCGCGCCGTGCTCCTGGGCGACAGGTGAAGCGGCACGCCGCGCTGACTGCGGCGGCCATCGTCGTGCTGCTGGTCCACGCCGGGCACTACCTGCACATCTGGACGGACGACGCCTTCATCACGTTCCGCTACGCGCGGCACCTGGCGAGCGGCGAGGGGCTCGTCTTCAACCCCGGCGAGCACTTCGAGGGCCTCACGAATCTGGGGCTGGCGTTGCTGCTGAGCCTGTTCGGGGACACCGACCTGTTGCGTCCGGCTCGCGCGCTGGGAGTTCTGAGCGCCATCGGGACCGTAGCTCTCCTGGGCCGCTGGGCCCTGAAGTCCAGCGTGTCGCTGATGGCCACTGCGGCGGGCCTCATCTCGCTAGTGGCAGTCCCGTGGCTTCCCTACTGGTCCGTCCAGGGCATGGAGACGCCCATCGCCGCGTTCCTGCTGACGCTGGGCTGGACCCGCTACGCCGAAGAGCGGCAGGCCGGCGGAGCTCCGCTGTCGGCAGTGGGCCTGGGCCTCGCGCCCTGGATCCGGCCGGACGGTGCGCTCGTGGCCGTCGTCATCGGCATCTGGCACGCGCTGACCGGCTCCTGGGGCCGACACGTGAAGCGCTCGGTCGCGGTCGTCGCCGCCTGTGGAGCGGCTCTGGTCGCGTTCAAGCTCGCGGTGTTCGGCGACGTCCTGCCCAACACCTTCCATGTGAAGACCGGCTCGCTGGACCGGGGCCTGCAGTACGGCCTCAGCTTCTTCACCCGGCCCGCCCCCTGGCTGCCTGCGCTGGTCACGCTGTCCGTGCTCCGTGGCCTGGCCTGGGCGGGCCAGCGAGACGTCCGCGGCCTGCCGGCCCTGCTGGCGCTCATCGGCTTCGGCGCGGTGGTGCTTCAGGACGGCGACTTCATGGCGAACTTCCGCTTGTTGGTCCCGCTCTGGCCCGCGGCCTGTGCGGCCCTGGCGCTCGCGGTAGACGACCTCGCCCGGCGGCTGCCCACGCGCGGACCCTTGGCGCTCCTCGCGCTGGTGGGACTGGCAGCAGCTCCCCACGCCCGCTCCGGCGCAGAAGACGGCCTGGATGGCCCCGAGGCGCGCCCCTCGGGCAAGACCGCTCCGCTGACGATGCCCTGGCTCGACTCGACCTGGGGGACCGGGCTGGGCGGGCGGATGCCGTTCGCCACGGCCTGGACACTCGTGAACGCCGGGCCGGACGAGACGGTCGCCTACACGGACATCGGCCTGCTGGGATTCGTGAACGATGTCGCGGTGATCGACCTGCTGGCGCTGACCGACCCGGTCATGGCGGGCCGGAACGGCGAGCGCTGGCCGGAGAAGTGGGCGTACCTGTCCGAGCGCGTGACCTGGATGCTGCTGGACGTCCCGGATGGGGAGTGGCGCAGGTACCGCGACGAGCTGGCCGATGCGGGCTGGGTGCTCGAGGACGGCTGCGAATCCGTGTGGGTCCTCCGCAACCCGGGTCACACCGCGAGCCCGCCGGACCGGCTCGAGGTCGAGCGCCGCCTGGAGGCCGCGGTCGAGCGCCTCCCCACCCACGTCGGGCTGCACGCTTCGGTGACGAACGAGCTCGCCCGCGCCTGGCCAGACCTGGTGCCGGACCACCTCGCACGGATCCGGGCCCTTCCAACCGCCGAAGGGCATCCCTACACCGGGCCGCTCGACTGCTTCGAGGACCCGAGCACGCCGGGCTGCACCCCCCTCGCGGACTCTTGCGGCACGACCCAGGCACGCGTCCGCCCCGAGCGGTACCCGGACACCGAGTCCTGGCCCAAGGCCGAGGACTACGGGCTCGCTCCCCAGGACCCCGAGCAGGCGCCCGTGCGCCCCGAAGCGCTCGTGGATCCGAACGAGCACCCGCCCTTCGGTGACGCCTCGAACGCCGAGGGCCCCCCCGAGCCTCCGGAGGCCACCGGCCCCGGCCCGACTCACACCATCAGCGCGTCGCTGCCCAAGGAACAGGCGACGGCCTGTGCCGAGGCCGTCGAGGCCGCGTCCGGGGCGTGGCTGCAGACGGCGGACGCCTGGGCGAGCGAGCTGGGCGCCGGCCGGGCGGTCGCCGAGAGGAAGGCCCGTCGCGCCTCGGCCCAGACACGCGCCGGGGTCGAGGTCGCCGGCGACGCAGCGGATGCCGCGCTCGCGCAGGCCCTCGAGGTGGGCGCAGACACCGACGCGGGCCGACGCGCCATCGAGGCCCACGCCGCCAGCGACCGGATGACGGCCGCGTGCACTCCGGAGTAGGCCATAGGTTAGGTTTCAGGTGGAGGTGGACATGATGCTTCTCACCGTCCTGGCAGCCTGTACGAACAAGGCGCCAGACAACAGCGCGGACGCGCCCTTCGAGATCGGCGCGCTCGCATCGCAGATCTGGATCATCGACCCCGACACGGACGCCGAGGACGGCGCCGGGTTCCTGATCCTCTCGACCGAGGAGCTCAGCTGCGCGGACGTGTCCGCCGCCGGGGACGACCTCGACGAGCTGGTGCTCGAGGGCCAGGGCCTGCTCTTCATGCTCCGGTACAACAGCTGGGGAGACCACGAGCACGGCCAGGACTGGACCGGTCTCTGGATGAGTGGCTACGCCTACAGCGCGTCGCGGGGGGAGCGCACGATGCTCTCGCTCGCCTTCAGCGACAGCTTCCTGTACTTCCTCAGCGGGTACTACAGCTGGTACGGAGGCAGCGGCACCTGGGTCGATGTCACCGGCGCCACGGACGGTCTCCAGGGCTCCTACACGACCGACTACTGGTCCGGCGAGTTCGACGCGATCTCGTGCGGTGAGTGGGACGAGGAGCCCCGCGACACCGACCGGCACACAGGGTGGGACTCCTGGTAGCAGCGCTCGCCTGGCTGGGCGCCGCCGCCCTCGCCTTCGTCATCGCGCTCACCCGCCTGCCCGCGACGAGCGGGCCGGACACCCTCGTCTGGGACGCGCTGGTGTGGCCGGCGCTGGTGCTGGTGCTCGGCGCCGTCGTCCAGGTCATCAGTCGGCGCCGCCCCGCGCGCGGCATCCCCATGGCCGCCGCCGTCGCCATCGGCTGGGCGACCCTCTACCAGCCCGCCGAGGCCCGACCCGACCACGCCGCACCCGACCTGATGCTCGTCACACTCGACACGGTTCGAGCCGACCAGGCGGGCACCCCCGAGCTGCTGGAGCTCGCCGCGACCGGGACCACCTACTCCAACGCGGTCACGACGGCGCCGCTGACCGCGCCCGCCCACGCCAGCATGCTCACGGGCCTCGCCCCACCCGAGCACGGGCTGACGGCCAACGGCGATGTGGTCGCGGCCACCTCGATCGTCGAGGTCCTGAGCGACGCGGGCTACCGGACGGCCGCGTTCCTGTCGTCCAAGGTCCTCGAGCGTCACACGGGCCTGGACGCCGGCTTCGATCTGTACGCGGACGTCTGGACCCGCCGCGGACGACAGGGTGTGTTCCCGGGAGTCCACGCGCTGCTCGGGGCGGGCGGCGGCGAGAGGCGGGGAGACCACACGGTCGAGCAGGCCCTGGCCTGGTGGGCCGCCACCGAGGGTCCGCGCTTCGCCTGGGTCCACCTGTACGACGTGCACGCCCCTTATGCGCCTCCCGAGGGGTGGGGTCCGGACGAGGAGACGCGCCAACGCGTGAAGGACGAGGCCCGGTCGACGCCTGCCCCGGCGAGCGGTCGCGAGTGGATGGAGACGCTCCCCACACGGCACGCGGCCTCGCAGAAGGCGCTCTATGCGAGCGAGATGGCCTGGACCGACCACCTCGTGGGCCGGCTGATGGACGGGATCGAGCCCGAGACCGTCGTCATCGTGGTCGCCGACCACGGCGAAGGGTTCGGCGAGCACGACGACGCCTTCGAGCACGGCCGGAACCTGTTCGAGCCGGTGATGCACGTCCCGCTCATCGTCCGGTGGCCCGGCAAGCTCCCCCGGGGCGGCGAGGACGAGCGGCTGACCTCGGTCCAGGCCGTCGCAGGCGTGCTGGCCGAGGCCGGAGACGTCGCATGGACGGGCCCCGGGCTGGCGACGAGCGACACGGTGCTCGCCTACACCCCCGGCCAGAGCTCGCGTCCCGCCATGGACGGAGCCGAGCCCGAGCCGCTGGCGTCGATACGGCACGCCACGAGCAAGATCGTGATGGGCGTCGACGGCGAGGCCCAGCGCTACGACCTGATGACGGACCCGGACGAGGAGACCGTCATCGAGGCCCGAGGTGCCGACGTGGAGCGCCTGCGAGCCCTGCACGCCGACCCGCCGGAGCCGCTCGACGAGCGGGCGGCCAAGCGACTGGAAGCGCTCGGCTACTTCTGAGCGTGATAGATGTCGGCATGGCCGAGATCACCTGGACCCTCCCCATGCGCAGCATGGACGTCGCCGCCCTGCGAACCGCCGCCGCCGACGTCTGTCAGCGGTACGTCGGCGTCACCGTCGAGGTCGAGCTCGAAGAGGCCGACTGCGCCACGGCGTTCTTCTCCATCCCGAAGGACGACGAGGGCCCCGCGGCCCTGCTCGAGGTCAGCATCTACGACCTGGGGCGGGACGGGCGCATCCTCAGCGTCGAGGAGGAGTCCAGCGACAACGCGGTCCGGTGGAACGACGCGGGCCAGCTGGGCGAGGACCTGGCGGACATCCTGGGCGGCGAGCCGCTCGACTGACGAGCCCGCTCAGTCCATGTAGCCGAGGGCCCGCAGCGTCTCACGCACGTCCTCGTCGACCTGGCCCTGCAGCTCCTCGAAGCCCCGGTCCCCGCTCTTCAGCCGGTCCATCGTCTCGATGAGCTCGGTGATCTTCTCGGGATGCTCCGAGGCCAGGTTCCGCTGCTCTTCCGGGTCCTTGGAGAGGTCGTACAGCTCCTCGGTCCCCTCGTTCATGGGGTAGCCCGAGTAGATCCGGTTCGTCTTCCGGTGCGCCACGTACTTCCAGTCCGACGTGACCACTCCCTCGAGCTGCTTGCCGGTGTGCTCGAGGTAGGCGGCGCCGCCCCCGGAGACGCCGGACTCGACGAGCGGCCACAGGTCCTCGCCGCGCGCCTCGTCGGGTGCCGGGAGGCCGATCTGTCCGAGGATGGTGGGCACGATGTCGACGGTCGACACCACCGTGTCGACGGTGTGGGCCTTCGAGCCCGGGACACGGACGATCAACGGCACACGGACCGTCTGCTCGTACAGGCCCGCGTGGACGAACCACAGATCGTGCTCGCCCATGCTCTCGCCGTGGTCGGCGGTGAACACGATGAGCGTGTCCTCCCACTCGCCGGACTGCTGCAGATCCCAGATGATCTGGCCCACGTGCTGGTCCACCCAGGTGACCGAGCCGTAGTAGTCGCCGACCACCTCGTCGGCGTGCTCGACCCCGTCGAGCCAGTCGATGAAGTACTCGCTCTCCTGGTGGTCGGGCGGGAACGTGCTCCAGATGTCGGCCAGCTTCGTGCTGGGCTCCTGGGGGTACATCCCCTCGTAGGGCCCAGGCGCATGGTACGGCGTGTGGTTATCGACGTAGTGGACCCACAGCATCCAGGGCTGGTCCACCTCGGACCGCTTCTGCAGCCAGTCCCGAACCCAGGGGTTGGTCTTGTCGGCCTTGCGCACGTGGTCGCCGCGACGGATGTCCTGGAACCCCTGCGGGACGTTGCTCACGTCGGGGTTCAGCCACGGCATGTTGATGTGTGCCCCCGTCCGCCAGCCCATCGGCTTCAGGATCTCGGGGAGCATGGTCACCCGCGACGAGATCGCCGAGACGTTCGAGTAGGCCCGGTGGTCCTGGGGGTACAGCGACGAGAAGATGCTGGCGTGCGAAGGCAAGGTCGTCGTGATGGCCGTGTACGCGCGGTCGAAGCGAGCGCCTTCCTGGGCGAGCCGGTCGAGGTTGGGCGTGTACGTGCTCTCGACGGCCTCGGCCCGAAGCGTGTCCGCAGTGATGACCAACACGTTGAGACTGTTCGTGTCCTTGGCATCCAGGTCGCGGCTGCCCACGATGGCCAGCATCAGCAGGGAGACGGCGAGCGCGCGCTTCAAGGGACCTCCACGAACACGGGACTCGACCAGGCGAGCTCGGGCCCGGGCTGCACGACCCGGATGTAGTAGCTGTGCGCGCCGGCATCGGCATCGGTGTCGACCCAGCGACCCTGCGCCTCGACGGTGCTGAGCTCCACGACATTGGCCTCGACCCCGTCGCGGATGATCAACACCTGCTCGAGAGGCGCGGTGCCCCCCGCCGTCCAGTGCACGGTTCGGCCGTCGACCCGGACGCGCGCGACCATCTCCTCGCCCGTGGTGGCCCAGGTCTGCTGGCCGTACAGCGCATCCCACAGGGCCTCTCGACCGCAGGGCTGGGCGCAGTCGACGCCCGTGAGGCCCGTCACCCACGGGTCCTCCTTGCGGCTGATGCCGTGGTGCCAGCGCAGGCCGTGGCCGTCCGAGCCACCCAGGAAGCCGAACTCCAGTCCGGCCGCGAGTCCGTCGACCGCGTAGGTGCCGCCGTCGTTGTGGCGAGCCTCGACGGACTGCTCACCCGGCTTCTCGGACAGGCCGTGCACGCTGACGATCTCGACATGGCGCTGGATGGCCGGGTCGTACTCCGCCCAGGGCGTCCCGGTCCACGAGGTGTGGTGGGGTGCGGTGAACGCGCGCTCGTCGGCGAGCGCCACGTTGAGCTCCGACAGGCCCGGCGAAGACCCCTTGCTCGAGTGGAGCGCCGGGTCACCACGGAAGTAGACGTTCTGGTGGCCGCTGCCCTCTCGCCACGTCGGCGGGGTGGTCCACTCATAGCCGTGGATAGTCGTGAACCCATCGAGACTGTTGAACTTCTCGGTCAGCCACACGACCTCGTCGTGCTCGCTGGGCATCAGGTGGCTGCCGACGATGTAGTCGTGGTCGGTGAGCACCGCGAAGGACAGGCCCCGCACCCAGGCCCGGGCCAGGATCTCGTCCGGCGGACCGGTCCCATCGGAGAGCGCCGAGTGCATGTGCACGTCCCCGAAGACCAGGTCCTTGGGCGCGAGCGCCTGATCGAGGCTGCGCTCCACCTGGGCGAGCGGCTCGAACTCGGGGAGCCCCTCGACGCCCTCGAGCATCAGGGTCTCGAGGACCGGCCCGCGGCGCGCTCGCCGAACCAGTCGGACCGAGCCGGTGGCGGCCTCGTACACGGCATCCGCATGGAGTCCGCGCGCGCCCCAGAGCGACCGGGTCAGGTCCAGCGGCGGGCTGACGCCGAACGCCGAGACCGTCTGCACCTGGGCCCCGTGCGACGAGCGCGTCACCACGACGAGGCCCCCCTGCGGGGTGACCACGACCTCGGGGAACTCGGCCCCCTGGTTCTCTCCAGTGTGCTCCCGGCGAGCCGACGTGTCCAGCAGGTGCGACCACCCGTCAGCATCTTTCCTGAACAGTGTCCACCACTTGACGATTCCACCCGTGCCCCAGGAGTCGTGGCACGCGAGCAACAGATCGCCGTCGGGTCCCTCGAGGACCTGGGGTGCGGCCTGGATGCCGGGCAGCCGGATCTGCTCGGGACCGTCGCCGCAGTCGACGAACAGGTCGTAGTCCGGGTCTCGCTCCCCCGTCGGGCCCGTGGACACCAGCGCGTCCCAGGCCACACAGGTTCCATCACCGATGGCCGCGACGTCTGGGCGACGGAGAAGGAACCCGTCGTGCGTCGTGGTGTCCGAGGTGTCCATGCGACGCACCTCGACGCGGCCTCCTCGCTCCCAGGCCACCGTCACCACCCCGTCCGAGCCCACGCTCAGGGCTGGATGTCCACCTTCGCCGACGAGCTGCATCTGATCGGAGCCGATCTCGGTCAGCACGACCTGCGAGCCCTGGCCCGCGTCCTGTGTCCAGGCCAGGAACACCTGGTCCCCGTGGGCCTCGAGGGTGGGATGCGCGGCGCGCCGCCCCTCGAACACCGTCGTCTTCTGGCCGTTCGGCCCCTGCAGGACGAGGCGTTCCTGGCTCCCGTCCCACGACGCCCAGGCCAGCCAGGTGCCACCCCGCCCGTCGACGGCGAGGGTGGGCGACTCGTCCCGGACGCCGCCCAGATCCACCACCGCAGCCCGATGTACGCCCTGCACGGCAGCGCCCTCGGCGAGCGGCAGGCGCTCGACGTCCGTGGGTGCGCCGGCCTCGACCGAGGGGGGCAGCGCGCAGGAGAGGTGGAGAAGGATGTGCATCTTGACGCGTCGAGAGTAACGTTACCGCCGAGGACTTGGACCCCATGACCACCTTCTTCGTTCCCTTCTGGCTCGCCTGCGCTGCGGCCGAGCTCGAGATCCTCGAGTCCGAGCCCCCTCCTCCGCCTCCGCCTCCGCCCGCCGAAGAGGAGGCCAGCGCCGTCTCTCCGTCGCTGGATCCCGAGGTCGTGGCGCTGGCCGCGGTCGGCGACTGGGGCGCTCTCGCCGAGCATCCCGGGGCCGGTCCGCTCGGCTCCTGGGCCCTGGTGCAGCTGGGGCGCGCGGACGAGGCGACCGCCATCGCGGACGGCCCGATCCCGGCGACCGAGCGAGCGTGGGCGAACGGAATCATCGCCGTCGAGACCGGCGACCCGACGTCGGCCCGGGAGCTCCTGGCCGCCATCGAGGAGGGGCACCCGCTGCACCGCTCGGCCCAGGTCTGGCTGGCGAAGGCGGAACAGGCGTCCGGTGACCTGGAGAAGGCTCGCGCCACGTACGAGCGCCTGGTCGCCCAGGGAGACCCCGTGGACGGGAACGCGGTGGCGCTCAAGGCGCTCGCGGACATCACGGGCGACCCGAAGTACACGCGGCGCCTGTGGACGGCGTACCCGTATGCCCCTGAGACTGCAGGGATCTCCGTGACCGATCCTACTTGGCAGGAGGTCGCCCAGCGCGCCTCGGCGATGCAGGGCTCGAGCGACTGGGACGGCATCCTGGCGCTGATGGAGCCCCGGGTGAACGAGGCGTTCGCCGTCCAGCACGCGAGCTCGCCCGACGCCTGCACGTTCCACTACGTGCTCGGTCGCGCCTACTACAAGAAGGCCAAGCGGCCCGAAGCCATCAAGGCCTTCGGCACCGCGGCCCGCGACTGCGGCGGCGAGACCGGCGCCAAGACCGCGTACCTGCAGGGCAAGACGCACCTGCTGCGGGGCCAGCACCGGAGCGCGGCGAGCGTCTGGGAGCGCATGGCCGAGGACTTCCCCGACCACAGCTACGCGGACGACGGCCTGGTGCTGGGTGGTGTCGCGCTCGAGCGTGCCGGAGACGTCGCTGGCGCACAGCGGCTCTGGCAGAAGGCGGCGGACGACATCCCCGATGGCGACATGGTGGCCGAGGGCCTGTTCCACCTGGCCTGGACCCACTACGAGGCCGGCGACGGGGCCACGGCGATGCAGGTCATGGCCCAGGTCGGCGCGATGTCGCCCGAGCGGGACCGGTTCCACGTGCCTGGCGCGATGTACTGGGCGGGCCGCTTCGCGCTGTACCCCGACGTCAACGACCCGAACGCCGCCGTCGAGGCCAACCGCGAGACCGCGGTGACCTGGTGGACCCAGCTCGTCCAGACCCAGCCGTGGTCGTACTACGCCGTCCTCGCCCAGGGTCGGCTGACCGAGCTCGGCGTGCCGGCGCCCGTCCCCGACCACACCGCCGCGACCACGTGGACGCTGTCCCGTGCGGTCCTGGACTCCGACGTCGGCCCCCTGCTCGAGGTCGGGCTCGTCGATGCGGCGAAAGACCACTTCGACGCGATGGACCCGACCACAGACGAGCGTGGCTGGTGGACCGAGAGTCGCGCCGCCGTCGGCGACGACCTGGCCGCGCACCGCGAACTGCGCGGGTGGCTGCGAAGCAACATGCCCGCCTCCCCCACACCGGACTCGGCTCACCTCCTGGGAGCGGCGTTCCCCGATCTGTGGCTGACCGAGGTGAACACGGCGACGTCTGGATACCGCTACGAGTCCAGGTACTTCCACTCGATCGTGCGGACCGAATCCAACTTCGATCCGACTGCGATCTCGTGGGCCGGAGCCCGCGGACTGTGCCAGGTCATGCCCGCCACCGGCCGCGGCGTGGGCAAGTGGATGGGCCTCGAGGTCACGAAGGCGGACCTACTCGTCCCCGAGACCAACCTCAAGGTCGGCGCCCGGTACATGGAGTTCCTGCACGAGGAGTTCGACGACAGCCCGTTCCTGGCGGCGGCTGGCTACAACGCCGGCGAGCACCGCGTGGTGAAGTGGGACGGCGAGTGGGGTCCGATGCCGACCGACGAGTACGTCGAGCGCATCCCGTTCGACGAGACCCGCGGCTACGTCAAGCGCGTCGTGGGCACCTGGCAGGCCTACACGTGGCTGAGAACCGGAACAGTTGTGGATACTTCGCGCTACAACCACCTGGCGCTCCCCGGGGACCCGCCCGCGGAGTAGCGCCTAGAACGTCGCCTGCACGGTCGCCACGAGCGCCGCCTGCGCTCCCCCGCGCAGCGGCTTTCCATGGGCACCGATCACGTGCTCGAAGGACAGCGCGGCCAGCCGGTCGAAGTCCCCGCGCAGCGAGCCACCCTTCGGTGTCATCGCGCGGCGCCAGGGAGGTCCGATGACCGGGCTGCGGGCCGTGAACCCGGCAGCGAGGGTGATGGGCTTCGCGAGCAGCGAGCAGCCCTCTGTGTCCGGCCAGTTCTGCACGGCGTCACAGGTGAGGAGCACGCCGCCGTCCCGGTCGGCCAGGAGCGCTCCCTCGCCGCCCAGGGTCTGCTCGAACAGGAACACCTCGGCCCAGCGCACCGGGAAGACGTCCTCGCCCAGCCGGTGCGTGATGCTCGAGCTGGTCACCCCCGGGCAGCCCCAGCGAGAGGCGCCGTAGCGGTCCAGGTAGAACGGATCGTCCATGCCGTGGCTGCCGAGCTTCACCAGGTGCTTGACCTGGCCCAGCGCATCCAGCGCCGCGAGCCCGTCCTCGTCCAGACGCACGGTGTTCAGCAGCGTCAGGTCGCCCTCGTGCCGCAGGACCACCATGTTCCGCGGAGTGAGCATGCCGGGGGCCATCCGGACGGTCCCCTGCACCCAGAAGATGTCCGGGAACTCCTCGGTCAGCTCGCCGTGGGCCATGACGTCGGGAAAGTCAGACATCGGTCGTCCTCGCCAGGGTTAGACGGCGCGGTGTCCGCTGCCCGCCAGTCGCTCGCCATCGGCCTGTCCATCGCCGCGATGGGGGCGAGCTACCCCTATCTCTCGACCGAGCTCGAGGCGGCGGGCGCCGGACCCTGGCTCCTCGGCGGGGTCATGGTGGCCACGCCCACGATGCGTCTGGCGCTCGGGAACGTGTGGGGCGGTGTCTCCGATCGGGCCCAGGGCGCCACCTGGGTGCTGGTGGTCGCCGCCCTCATCGCCGCCGTCGGCATGGGCCTCATGTCGTGGGGCCTGCTGGTCGTGGGCGTGCTCTTCTTCGCGTTCGGGCGGGTGGGCATCGACCCGCTCCTCGACGCGGCCATCGTGCGCTCGCTGGCCGACCGGCGGGTCTACGGGAAGATCCGGAGCTGGGGCAGCGTCGGGTTCGTGGTGGCCGTCCTGGCCGCCTCGTACACCCGGGACCTGGGGTACTCCCCGTTCCTGGTCGCTGCGGCGATGAGCGTCGGGCTGGTGCTGGTCTCGACCGCCCTGAAGAGCGCGCCGCCCGCCGGGCCTCCCGTCCAGATCCTGCCTGCGCTGAAGGAGCTCTCACGGGACCGGACCGTCGTCCTCCTTCTGTTCGCCAGCGCCTTCCACTTCGCCGGCATCTCGATCTACGACGGCTTCTACGCGCTGCACCTCGACCGGCTCGGCATCGGCAGCTGGTCCGGGCCGTCCTTCGCGCTCGGTGTGGGGGTCGAGGTCGTGGCCCTGTTCGCTGGCCCCTGGCTGCTGCAGCGCTTCTCGGCGACCCGCCTCATCCAGGTCGGCATCGCTCTGAGCGTGCCGCGGTTCGTCCTGACCGCCCTCATCACGGCCCCCATCGCGCTGACCGCTGTCCAGGCCCTGCACGGGCTCACCTTCGGGCTGTTCTGGGTCGGCGCCATCCAGCTGATGGCCGACCGAGCCCCCCGCCACATCCAGTCTTCGGGCCAGGCCTTGCTGAGCGCTGCGGTGGGTGGACTGGGCGCCCTGACAGGCATGGGGCTGGGCTCCATCGGCATCGCGACGCTGCCCTCGAGCAGTCATATCTTCTGGATCGCGGCGTTGCTCGCCGTCTTTGCTCTAATCCTCTCACCTCGTACTTGCCCCGAGGCCGACTCGGATTAGATTCCAGGATTCCCCGAAATCCAGGCGTTTTCATGCATCCGATCGTCACTGAGGAAGAGTCCGACCTCGCGCAGATCCGGACCAAGCTCCTCGAGCGTCCGGTCGAGACCGGTGCCTCGGAGAAGGACATCGTCGAGGAGCTGCTGCGCATCCGCGAGGAGCTCGGCGGCGCCAAGGCCGAGGACCTGGGCTCGCTGATGACCCAGTTCGACCAGCTCCACGCGCTGCTCGGGCAGATCCGACGCGCCCGCAAGACCGAGGACGTCGATCCCGACTCGCCCTACTTCGCACACATGCGGCTGCGCGAGGACGGAAAGGACCGGAACCTCTACCTGGGCAAGGTCACGCGCATCGACCACGGCCTGCGCATCATCGACTGGCGAAACGCCCCCATCGCCCAGATCTTCTACCGCTACCAGGAGGGCGAGGAGTACGCCGAGGAGGTCGGCGAGCGCATCCTCGAGGGCGAGCTCGTGGCCCGACGGACGGTCAGCATCAGCCGCGGGCAGCTCGAGCGCATCGACTCGCCCCAGGGCACGTTCGTGAAGGACGACGGCGAGTGGGACCACGTCAGCAAGACGGCCCCCAAGCTGGCCGGCGGACAGGGCGCGAGCCTGCTCAAGCACGAGCGGGGTGGCCGAGCCCGGCAGCTCGGCATCGGGTCGCAGGGACGTCCCCAGCGCGAGGACAAGCACCTGCCCGACATCGCGGCGCTCATCGACCGCGAGCAGTGGGACCTCATCACGCAGCCCGACTCCGGCCTGGTGGTGGTGCGTGGAACCGCCGGCTCTGGAAAGACGACGGTGGCGCTCCACCGCGTCGCCTACCTGGCCTACCAGGACCCCAACCGCTTCCGCAGCAACCGCATGATCGTGGTGGTGTGGGGCAAGGCCCTGCGCGACTACATCAGCAAGGTGCTGCCTTCGCTGGGCGTCGAAGGCGTCGAGGTCGTCACGTGGACGAAGTGGGCCCGGCACCAGGTCCGCCGGCACTTCCCCTTCCTGCCCAAGCACATCGCCGACGACACCCCCGAGATCGTCAGCCGCATGAAGCTGCACCCGGCCTTCCTGCTGGCGCTCCAGCACCAGGTCGACACCGTGGACAACCCGCCCAACGCGGACGGCGTGTTCGAGGACTTCCTGGGTGTGTTCATGGACCTGGACCGGCTGAAGATCAGCCTGCAGGGCTCGAGCTTCACCGCCGCCGAGATCGAGCGCGTATGGGACTGGGCTCGCCGTCAGCGCGCTCGCCTGACCGACTGGATCCACGGCAACAAGGAGGAGCGGGCCGAGCTCGACGCCGAGGACGACGCCGTCCTGCTGCGCCTGTGGCAGCTCCGCGTGGGCAAGCTCCGCGCCAAGGGTCGAGGCAAGCGCGCCAACCCGCTCAGCTACTCGCACATGGTCGTCGACGAGGTCCAGGACCTGTCGCCGCTCGAGGTCTCCGTCCTGCTCGACACCGTCGACAAGCGCGGCAGCGCCACGCTCTCGGGCGACACCCAGCAGGCCATCATCGAGGAGGCCGGGTTCACCGACTGGGGCGAGATGTTCGGCAACATCGGCCTGAACGAGACCAAGGTCAACACGCTGAAGGTCAGCTACCGGAGCACGCACCAGATCACCTCGTTCGCGCGCGACGTGCTCGGCGACCTGGCCGAGGACGACGTCCCTCCGATGACCATCCGCCCGGGTGCGCCCGTCGAGATGTTCCGGTTCACCGATCACGGCGCCTGCGTGGGCTTCCTCGGCGAGGTGCTGCAGCAGCTCGCTCGCCGCGAGCCGCTGGCCAGCATCGCGGTCCTGACCCCCTCGCCCGCGATCAGCGCGATGTACGCCGACGGCCTGCGGAGCTCGGACGTGCCCCGTCTGCGCCTCGTGCGGGACCAGACCTTCGCGTTCGCCGCGGGGGTCGAGGTCACCGAGGTGAACGAGGTCAAGGGCCTGGAGTTCGACTACGTCGTGCTCGTCGAGGTCAGCGCCCAGAACTACCCGGACAGCGCCCACACGCGGCGGCTGCTGCACGTCGGCGCGACCCGTGCCGCCCACCAGCTCTGGATCACCAGCGTGGGCACCCCCTCGCCCATCCTGAGCTGACCAGGAGCGGCCCCCGCTGTAATCGGGGGTAATTGCCTGAAATGGTCCTGCCGGGCCGCATCGACGACATTGACTCCAGCCCTCACCACCGAGGGTGACAAGGAGTCCCGCCATGACGTTCCTGGTCCTCAGCGCCGCCCTCGCATCCCAGCCCACCGAGGCCGTGTCCATCGACGCCGCCTACGCCCGTTGCTTCGCTGCGGGAGGTGTGCCCTGCGGCGTGGAGGAGGCCTCGGAGCTGGCGCTGCGGCTCGAGCTGCACGGCATGCTCGAGGACGACATGGACTCCCTGGCTCGCAGCCTGTCCCTCTACGAAGACATGATGCTGTCGCTCGACGACGAGGACGCCCTGGCCGCCGTCCGCCTCTCCGCCGCCGGCGTCGCCCTGCGCATGGGCAAGGACTTCGAGGCCCGCACCTGGCTCAAGCAGGTCGCGATGTTCAGACCGCCCCGCTACCGCGCCGAAGCCCAGGCCCGGCTCGAGGAGATGTCCTGATGCTGCTCCTCATCGCCCTCGCCAGCGCGTCGGTCAACGACCCGCCTCGCTACTCCACCTGCTACGACGCCCAGGGTGTCGACGCCGGAGACGCCTCGCCCGAGACCATCGCCACCCGCCTCGAGGTCCAGGGCCTGCTGGAGAGTGACGAAGACGCGCTCCACCGCAGCCTGTCCATCTACGAGCACATGGTCCTCGTCGCCGACGACGAGGCCACCGCGCAGGACGCGCGGTTCAGCGTCTCGAACCTCTGCCGCCGCCTGGCCCGCTAAGGGAGGAGGTTCCGCCCCGAGGACGGGGATTCGGGACGTGGGGTCAGAGCCAGAGCACCGTCTGGGTCTGGCCCCACACGCCGACGCGAAGCACCTCGAATCGGACCGTCCGGCCCTCGAGGTTCCGCGGCACATACCCCGTCGGGTAGAGCAGCCTCGTGCGGCTGTCCCCGAACCGCGCGGTCGGGTCGCTCTGCAGCCCGTAGCCCAGGTCGAACTGGAGCCCCTGGCCCACGACGGCCTCGCCCTTGGACTGGACCTCCCCCTGCAGCGCCGGCTCGATGCTGCGGATCTTCGCCGTCTTGTGCGACAGGTCCTCGGCCACGTCCTCGGGCTCGAAGCTGTAGAAGAGCCGGCGGCTGCGCAGCTCGCGCGACGCGAACGCCAGCTCGCCGTTGTTCAGGCGCATCCGGCGCCCGAGCAGGTGCCAGCTGTACGACATCTCGACGGGCACGGTCTCCCAGCTGGTGGCCAGGAGCTCGCACCCCATCGGACCCTCGATCATCGAGGTCTCTCCGAAGTTGGCGAGCTGGATGGTCTGGGTCAGCGCCGGCCCGTCGACGACCGCGACCTTCCACGTCGTCATGCCGACGCCGGTGTCCTCCTGCAGACAGCCAGCCAGGACCTCGAGCGGCTTGTCCTTGTCGAGCTGGGCCTCGACGATGGTCAGCCCGGTCGCGCAGAACGCCGACGGCACGCCCGGCCAGCCCATGACGTCCTCCTGCACGGCGACGGTGCAGGTCTCGTAGTCGGCGTCGATCTCCCCGTACGTCGGGAACGAGGACAGGGCCGGATGGGCCAGGCCGGTGAGACGCAGCCGCTCGCCCGCCTGGATGTAGTGCATGTCGTAGATGCCGTTGTCCTCGACGATCCCCTCGATGCCGCCGGGCACGCTGTAGTGGGAGGCGATCCACCACAGCGAGTCGCCCCAGCGGACGATGTACTCCTGGGCGGCGCCGCCGACGGGGGCGGGTCGGGCTGTGGGGGGCCCGGGTACGGGCTTTGCGGTGCACGCGAGCAGAGCGAAGAGCATGGACGGAGTCTCCGATGGGACCCTGACAACGCCGTGCACCGCTGGTGCCTTACACGCGGAGAAATCGCCCGATCAGGTGCCGGGGGCCCAGCGCAGACCGGGCGGGCCCGTGATCCCGCGCTCCCGGCGGAGGTACCCCAGGAACGGGTTGGTCGCGAGCTCCCGGCCGATGGTCGTCATCGGCCCGTGACCGCTCCAGACGCGCAGCTCGGGCGGCAACGAGCACAGCCGGCGCAGCGACTCGACGGCCTGAGCGGGGCTCGACAGGGGGAAGTCCGTCCGGCCGATCGACCCGGCGAAGAGCGTGTCCCCGACCACGATGTCGGTGTCGTCGTGCCAGCAGCCCTGGCCCGGCGTGTGACCCGGCGTGGCGAGGAAGCGAAGCGTCGTCTCGCCGAGCTGCACCGTGAAGCCGTCCTCAATCTCGTGATCGATCCGGCCACACGGCCGGTTCAGCTGGGGCATGCCGAACATCGTGCCCTGCATCGGCAGCGTCACGAACAGCGGCTTGTCGTCCTTCGGCATGTACGTCGGGACGTCCCAGACCTCCTGCAGGTACGCCAGCGCGCCGGCGTGGTCCAGGTGCGTGTGGGTCAGCAGGATCATCCGGATGTCGGGCACTTGGGGCAGCGCCTGGATCCTCTGGATCAGCTCCCGGGTCTCCCCGGTGTCGATGATGGCGGACGCCCCTGTGGAGGGGTCGGTCACCACGTACGCGTTCACATCGAACGCACCCACTTTGAAGCACTGGACCTGCATGCCGTCCAAGTGCCCCGTCATTGGCTATAAAGCAAGGCCAGGACTACGTTTCGCGTGGCACAATCGGTGCCCCCCAGAGGAGGGTTCGGTGGCGCGTTCGATCGATTCTCGCAGGGAGCAGGCTCCGCAGCCGCGGCGCTCCGAGACCACGCAGGCAGGTCTCCCCGGCATCACCTCGATCGAAGGCCGTCCCGGTCCATCGAACGACCAGCTCGCGGGGGCCTTGTTCCGCGAGCCACAAGGGCCGAACGACCTGTACCTCCGGCACCTGGCGAACGCCGAGCTCGACCTGGGCGTCGACGTCTCCGCGTACATGCCCGGCGTGGCCCCGTCGTCCTGGGTCCAGTGGGTCCAGCCCTACTACAACGTGCTGTGGGCCGAGTCCCAGCGCGCGCCCGAGGTGGCCGGGCCGTCCGTCGACGTGCACCGCGACGCCGACGGCTCCGATCCCGCCGCCGATCTCGAGACGTTCCTCGCCGAGCTGAACCAGGTCTCCGCCGGCCGCCCGCTGTCCGCCGAGGAGCGCCGCCTGGTCAAGGGCATCCACGGCCGCGAGCTGCCCGAGGTCCGCATCCACGACGACGCGCGGTCCCGCCGACTGGCACGCTCGATCAGCGCTCGGGCGTTCACGACCGAGACGGACATCTACTACGCGATCGACAGCCGCCTGACCGACGCCGCCAGCGCCGAGCTGCTCGCCCACGAGACCACCCACGTGGTCCAGCACCTCGACGGCCGACTCCCGAAGGCCAAGGCCGACGGCCTGACCGTCTCCCGACCCGGCGACATGCACGAGCGCGAGGCCGAGCGCTTCGGACGCCTGGGCAAGGACCTGTACGAGCGAGCCCGCGCCTGGGGCAACGTCGCCGAGGACCCGTGGGGCCTCCTCACGTCTGCCGCCGAGGACGACGCCGCGCTCGCCATCATCGAGCAGATCGCCAGCGACCTGCCCGCGACCGACACCAGGCCCCCCGAGGAGCTCGTGCGCGAGGGCCTCGAGATCCTGCTCGACGACCACACCAACGAAGCCGTCGAGGGTCTGGACAACGTCCTGGCCGAGGACGGAGACCTGCACGACCTGCCCGGCGAGATGACGCTCGAGGACGGCCTCAACAGCTACCGGAACCAGTCGGCGTCGATGATCGGCACGAGCAACGAAGCCCTGGCCGAGCGCATGGGCTTCCTGGGCACGCCGAGCGCCGACGACCTGGTCGGTCTGGGCCACACGTTCGCGCCGTACCCCGAGTTCGCGACCGCCGCGGCCGAGGTCGTCGAGACGGCTCACGTCGCTCGGAAGTCCGACGGTGGTGTCGCCGACGCCGAGCACCCCGCCGTCCAGCGGGCCCTGCGCAGTCGTCGCAGCGGCGCTCCCCTGCCGAAGGACGTGCGCGAGGAGCTCGAACAGCGCTTCAAGACCGACTTCTCGGCCGTACGGATCCACGACAACCAGAACGCGCACTCGGCCTCGGCCGCGCTGAAGGCCAAGGCGTTCACGACCGGTCAGGACATCTACTTCTCCGCCGGGCGCTTCGACACGTCGAGCACCGAGGGCCGCCAGCTGCTGGCCCACGAACTGACGCACGTCGTGCAGAACCAGCAGGCCTCGATGGCCGAGTCCTCCGAGGGCACGACCGTCGAGAACGAGACCAGCTCGATGGAGCTGGAAGCCACACAGTCCGAGAGCCTGCTCGAGCTGTCCGGGCGGGTCTCCCAGGCCACCGATGGCGCCGAGTTCGAGGCCCGTGCGGCCGCGGACGCCGCCCTGGCCGGCGAGGATGTGGTGGTGCAGGAGGCCCCGAGCGCTGGGCTCGCTCGCGACGGCGACACCCCACCGGTCAACGCGCCGCGCAGCCTTCGTCGCTTCGACACCGCCACCGTTGGCGGGGGCCAGTTCGTCCAGGAGGGTGGCCGCTGGAAGGTCGTGCCCGGCGCGGCGAACCCGCCCTTGGACCAGGAGTTCGGCGTCAACGCGACGCTGCTGAGTGCGTCGACACCAGAGGAGTCAGGGCGGCCGGAGTTCGGCGATACGGAGACCGGCGGAGCCCACGGTTCGGCGGGCGGCAACCACGCCGAGGCACACGCCAGCCTGAGCGCGGGTGCGAGCACGGCGTTCGGGTACTACCTGAACGCCGACGCGGGAGCCTCCTACACGGCCGTCGACGGTGAGCTGGTGCTCCAGACGCCGAAGATGTCGTTCTCGATCGGCGGCGAGCGGCTCCAGGCGCAGCTCGGGGTCCGATTCACAGCCGCCGTCGCGCTCGAGCTCCAAGGCAACGTCCGGGCCTCGATCAACGAGGGGGAAGGCGGCGTCTCGGCGCACCTCGGCGCATTCGCCGGGGCGAAGGCCGGCGTCCAGGCCTTCATGGACCTGGAGTGGGCCCCCGTCGCCCTCGGGTCGATGATCGACGTCGCCGGCCTCAGCTACGGCGTCGAAGGCTACGCGGGCGCCGCGGCCGCAGCCCAGCTCTCGTGCACGCTCTACCCATCGGTCAAGGTGGCCTGGGTGTACGGCGCCGCCTGGGGCCTCGGCGCCGCGACCAAGGGCATTGCCGAGATCAACCTCGAGCGCATGTCGATGCTGGCGCTCACCCTGGCCGGCCGCGGGGTCTCCGCGGCCCTGGATGGCCTGGAGATGACCTGGCTCGCGCGCGGCCTCGACCGGATGCTGGACGAGCTCTACGAAGACGACGCCGCTCGCGCCGCCGTGGAACTGGGCCTGCACCGCGACCTGCCCGTCGCACGCCGCATCATCCTCATCAACAAGATGCTGAACGGGGCGACCGGCAACGACGACGAAGCCGCGATCGTCACCATCTTCCGAGACGCTGCGGACACTGCCGAAATCCGCCGCCTGGCGTATGGCGCCACGGGCGGCGTCCTGGGCCTCATCGAGAACTTCCACGGCGATGAGCACGGCGAGCTCATGGCCATCCTGTACACCGACGGGAACATGACGGACATCCCGATCGACGACAACGTCGCTCGGGAGCTGATCCGACTCGACATCCACCAGCAGATGGACCTGATCCGCGTGCGCCGACTGGTCCACGCGCTCAACGACGGCTTCACCGGCAACTCGGACGAGCAGGCCATCCTGCGCATCTTCAAGGAGCGCAGCGACTGGGCAGAGGTCTTCAACCAGACCCTGATCAACGCCTGCCTGTCGAACTTCCACGGCGACGAATACGACGCTCTGGCCGGCTTCCTGTATCTGAACGACCGCCTACCCGACGGCGACCTCGACGACGACATCGCCCGGGCGATCGTTCGCCATGGACTGCACACCGCGGTCACCAGCAACACCAAGCTCCGCCGACTCATCGACGCACTCATCTCGGGCGCGACCGGCGACGACGACGAGTACGCCATCGTCCGCATCCTGATGGACTGCCCGGACTTCTGTCGCAGCCTGCCCAGCGGCACGCTCGAGGACTGCCTCGATGACTGCGACGGCTCCGAGTACGAGGACCTGCTGGTCGCCATCCGCAAGGGTGGACGCCTGAGCCTCAGCTCACGCCGCATCCGCGGCGACATCGACGACAACGTGGCCCGGAAGCTGGTCCGCGAGGGAGTGCACACCCAGCTGTCCGTGGCCGAGTGCACCATCGTCATCGACGAGCTCCTCAGCGGCGCCACCGGGAACGACGACGAAGCGGCCATCATCCAACTCCTGGTCGACCGGCAGGCCGACGCCACGCGCATCCTGCCGACTCGCTCGAGCCGTCAGGAGGTGATGGACGACTGCAACGGCGAAGAGCACGACGAGATCCTGGCCCTGTTCTGCGTCTACGACATGTGGTCGGGCATCGACATCGACGACGACGTGGCCCGCGCGATCGTCCGACTCGGGCTGCACACGCGCATCACCGACGGTCCGTTCCTGTGGACGCTCATCTCCGAGATGCTGAGCGGCATGACGGGGGACGACGACGAGGACGCCATCCTGGCGATCCTCCGCGACTGCCCGCTGGTCAAGGGCCAGCTCACCCCGGGGCGGCTCGAGGAGATCGGCGACGACCTGCACGGCGAGCAGTACGAGAGCTACATCGTCTGGGCCCGCACCGACGGCATCCTGGCGAGCGTCACCGAGTCGTGGGTCGACCTCCACGACGACGTGGCCCGCGCCGTCATCGACCAGGTCGACATGGCCCTGTACTCCCACGAGGAGTGCCAGGCGATGGTCCGGGCGCTGAACGACGGCTTCACGGGCGACGCCGACGAGGCCCGTCTGCTGGCCCTGATCCGCGGCCGCACCAGCGACGTCTTCACGGGCAAGACCGACCCGCTCATCAACACGGTCATCGCCAACGTGCACGGCGAAGAAGAGACGAGCTTGTTCGTCCTCCTGTTCCAGAACGACCTGCTCGTGACGGACCCCTGGCACGAAGACTTCGACGACAACGCCGCTCGGGAGTTCATCAACCGCGGATTCCACCGTGACGCGACCAGGATCAACAGTTCGGCCTGCCGACTGCTCTGCGAGAAGATGATCGAGGGCATGACCGGCAACGCCGACGAGGCCGCGCTCTTCAAGATCGTCGATGCTCGACCGGAGATCTTCACCGGCGCGGACGACCTCCTGGTCAACCAGATCATCGCCGACACACACGGCGAGGACGAGACGCTCCTGTTCGAGCTCCTCTACCTGAAGGATCTGTTCAGCACTGCGCCGCTGCATCCGGAGTTCGACGACAACGCGGCTCGCCTGTTCGTCGACAAGGGCTACCACACCGACGGCGGACGCTGGACGGCGGACGCCTGCGTGAAGCTGATCGACCACATGCTCGAGGGCTTCACCGGCGACGACGACGAGACCCGCATCCTGCAGATCCTGCGCACGCGCAACGACAGCTACCAGGCGCTGACCGATGCCAAGGTCACCCTGATCCTGGACAACATGCACGGCGACGAGGAGCTCGAGGCGTTCGCCGGGTTCTGGCAGGCCGGCGACCAGGAGCTCGTGCTCAATCACGAGGACTTCGACGACGACATCGCTCGGGACTTCATCACGAAGGGCTTCCACACGAGCATGACCGGCGAGCAGGCCGTCAAGCTCCTGGACGCGATGATCGACGGCGCCACGTTGAACGACGACGAAGACAACATCCTGCGCCTGTTCCGCGAAGCCCCCCAGATCTTCGACCAGCTGAGCACGTCCAAGCTGCAGCTCGTGCTCACGAACTTCGACGGCGACCAGTGGGACACCCTGTTCCTGTTCCTGTACAAGGCGGGCAAGGGCGGCACCAAGCCCATCAATCGCGAGCTGTTCCCGAGCTTCGACGACAACACGGCGCGTCTGTTCGTCGACGACGGCGCCTCGATGAGCGCTGGCGACATGGCGATCTGTGTGACGGTGATGCTCGAAGGCGCCACGACCAACGACGACGAGGCCCGGATCCTGACCCTGTACCGGGACAACTGGTCGGTCCTCGGCGCGCCCGAGAGCACCGCGGTCCTGAACCGCGTGGCGGGTGACCTCCACGGCGACGAGTACGACCAGTTCACCGCCCTGCTCTGGGAACACAACCGCCTGAGCCCGCAGATCGTGTTCGACGACGAACTGGCCCGCGGAATCGTGCTCGAAGGCCTGTACCGCGGCAAGTCCCCGGCGCAGTGCAAGCAGGTCCTGGACGCGCTGCTCGAAGGCGCGACCGGGAACGGCGACGAGACGGCCATCCTGACGCTCCTGCGCGACCGGACCGACCTGATCTCGGGCCTGTCGACGACCGAGGTCCGCTCGATCATCTCCAACCTGCATGGAGACGAGGACGCCGAGGTCGTCGTTTTGTTCTGGAGTCACAACAAGATCGAGCTGTCCGATGACGCCATCGACGACAACGCTGCCCGCGAGATCGTCCGACAGGGGCTGCATGGGTCGATGCCGGCCGAAGACAAGGCGTCGCTGGTCGCCAAGATGCTGGCAGGCCAGTGCTCGGACGACGACGAACTGGCCATCCTGCAGATCCTGCGGGAGTCCAGCGGAAGCGTCGGCGACATCGTGGCGGGTGTCTCGCTCGACGAACTGATCGGCGACTTCCAGTTCCAGAACTACTACGAGCTGGTCGGTCTGCTGTACGACAGCAACGTGCAGCGCGACGTTCTGGTCGAGACCCACCTCAACAGCAACGCGGCCGAGTGGCTCGTCGAGAACGACAAGCTGGGCAGCTGGAGCCAGATCCACAAGGGCACGCTGGCCAGCAAGCTCGTGTACGGAGACGAAGGCCGGGCGCTGATCCGGCTCTACCGCGGCGAGACCGCCTCGATCCAGACGTGGGTCGGCCAGGTCGGCATGGCCACGATCCGGGCGCGCCTGTCCTCGGACGAGCGAGCCGAGATCATGCAGCTGATCTGGGACCACGCCACGACGTTCCGCCAGGACATCCTGACGAACGCGACCGGCGCGGAGGCCGAACGGCTGGTGCGCGCCCAGGTGTACACCGACCTGAACGCCAGCGACCGCTTGCTGCTCATGGAGCGCTGCATCGGGGCGAACCTGCTCGACGATGCGTTCGAGATCTGCCAGTTCGCGCACGGCGCCGGGAACCTGGACGCGCTGTCGTCCGCGGCCGGCGGCGACGAGGCGCTGATCGGCAAATTCCGCGGCACCTACGCGGATGACCTGAGGAACCTGCTGGATGGCTGACTTCACCGTACCCGAGCTCGTCGACGGCGAGCTCGGCTGGAAGACCTACGCGACGCCGGTGACGGTCAGCGCGGACATGAAGCCCGGCCACGACTCGCCCGAAGCGGCGGTCGCGAGCTTCTACGCCTCGCGCCTTCGTGGCGACGAGGACTGGAAGGCGCTGCTCGAGGACGAGCCGAGCGAGAGCATGGAGCGCAAGCTCGCCAAGCTCGAGTCCTGGGCCTGGCGGGCGGTGTCGCTGACCGCGCGGCGCTCGCGCAGCAAGGGGCGATTCTACGTGCGCATCCACCAGCAGGTGCTCATCGACGGCAAGGAGGACGAGGCCACCAACGAGGTCTCGGTCTCCCAGGATCCGCCTGGCCGATTCCGCATCGCGCGGGTGCCGACGTAAGCGTCGCGGTCGTGGGACGTTCCCCCGGCATGCTGCTCCTCCTGACGTCCGCCTTCGCCGCCTCGGTCCCCACTGACGGAGGTGGAGACTGGGTCTGGTCCGGTCCCGAGCTCGGCTTCCCTCCGACCAGCGAGCAGCTGATCTCGGGCGGTTGCACCTGGTCGATCGACAAGGCCTACACGACGACGCTCGCGTGCCACGACAGCCCGATCGACGTCTGGATGCGTCAGACCAATGCGTTCGTGGGGGGAGCCGCGCTGGCCGAGGCGGACGGCGCTGGGTCGAGCACGAGGTCGGCGATGCGCCGGCGTGGGCCGACCAGGCTGCGGTCGCGCCGTCGACGAGCACGGACGTGGCGTGGGTCTTCGTGGACCAGCCTGTCGAGCGGTCCGATGAAGCGAGCGGCGACGTCACCTGCACGTGGACCGGGACGATGGAGACCAGCGACCTGATCTGCCCCGACTGGCGGATCCGGACAACCGGCTGGGGCGAGTCCGCCTCGATCGAGATGGTCGACGGCACGCTGTACGTCGCACGGTTCCACCCCATCGCCAGCGGGGCGCGGGTGCACGCCTACGACGCCGCGAGCGGACGGGAGATCTGGCGGTCCAATCTCTGGGGATGCGGCCCGGTCAGCCACAGCAAGTACCGGAACGAGGTCCACCTGGTGGTGCTCGACGAGGGCATCACGGCGTTCGGTCGCGAGAGCCAGTGCCGCTATGTCGAGGTGCTCGATCCCCGGACCGGCGCGCCGCTGGGGCATCGCCAAGCCGCCGACTAGCCCCTACCAGACCTTCCAGGCGAGCCCGGCGAAGTCGGCCTGGGGCTCGACGAACCAGCGCTTCCTCTGGTGTTCCAGTGGCTCAAAGTGGCCGTAGAGTTCGAGCTCCCCCGGCGTCATGGAGTACGCGCGCCACGTCCCCTGGCGGTCCTTGAGCCAGATCCTGGCCGAGCCGGACTCGAGCGACAGGGAGACCCGGCCAGCGCTGCGGTCGAAGGGGCTCATCTCGACCGTCAGGATCCCGGACCCGGACGTGATGACCCCCTCACAGATGCCGTCGAGCTGGCTGCAATGGGACCGGCCGACCGCCCCGCTCGACGAGCGCACGGCGGGCAACTCGGCATCCAGGGGGGTCGGGTTCATCTCGGCCCAGGGCGAGACCGCCTCGACCCACTCCTCGGCATTGCCAGCGGGCGCCAGCGACCAGTGCAGCGTGCCACCCCCCGGCGGCAGATCGACGTAGAACAAGGCCTCGCCGAAGCCGGCGTGCTGCACTCGACCTTGGGTCCAGACCAGCTCCCCACCCACGAGGACGCCCTCCCAAGCCCCATCGGCGTCCTTCAGCCAGACGACGGCCTGCCCCCCTTCGGCGCGGAGCTCGAAGCGGCCGCCACCCCGGTCGTCCATCGGGATCGTGGGGAACACCAGACCCGCGCCATCAACGACGCCGACCACCGTGCCGTCGGGCTCGAGCGCACCCGACGCGCCTGGACTCGCCTGCCGCCATCGGTCGCCGAGCCCGCCATCCACGACGGACGCCGGCGGCTCGGCGCCGGCCGACTCTTCCCCGAGGATCGCGGCCTCGCTGGACTTGGACTCGTCCCCGTTGCCGACGTCGATGAACGCGAACGTCCTGCCCTCGGGCACGGTCAGCCCGAGCCCCTGGGCGTGCAAGACGGTCACCGAGGCGGGCAGGTCTTCGAGCGAGGTGACCCGCGTGCCGCGCAGGTCCAGGTAGCTGGGGCTCAGCCGCTCGATGTCGGCGAGCGAGGAGATGGGCGTGTCCAACAGGATGAGGTCGGCCAGATCGAGCGTCGGGACATGCTCGAGCGAGTTGATCGACGTGCGCGACAGGTCCAGGTGGATCAGGCTCGAGAGCGCCGCCAGCTCGGCCAGGGCGCTGTTCGGGCACGTGACGTCACGCAGGCGCAGGCTCATCACGTTGCCGTCACGGACACGCGCCAGGTGGTCGGCGTCGGCTGCGTCCATGCCGCCGACGGCGATGACCACCGAGCAGGCGGATCCCAGGCGCTGGAGTGCCGCGGCTTCCGGCTCGAGGACCGCGACCGGCTGGGGGTCCGAGCAGCCCAAGAGGCCCCACAGGGCCATCACTCGACCACGTCCGGCACGTGCTCGAGCAGGATGAGGCCACGCCGCATGTCACCCACCGCCAGCACGTCGCCGTACGGCCAGATGCCCCAGGCGCCGTCGTAGATGGGCTCGGGGTGTTCGTGCTCGCCGACGGGCTCGGCGGTGTCGTGGACGTGGTCGTCCGGCGCGTCCTCGTCGAAGCTGTCGTACCAGCCCACCAGCACCGGGTCGGTGGCGTCGGTCACGTCCAGCACGTGGATGCCGTCCAGGTAGCTGCTGACGAACAGGAACTCGTCGCGAACGTGCACGTTGTGGACGACGTGGGCCGGGTCGGCCTGGAACATCGCCACCTGGGGTGTGCCGTCCGTCTGCAGGTCGTAGACGCGCACGTGGCCGCCGGGCATCTCGTCGGTGGTGAAGACGTACCGCCCGTCCGAGCTGGGCCAGATGTTGTGCAGCGCCGCCGGGTCGTCCCGCAGGACGAGGTGGACCTCGATCGGGTCCGCCGGGTCGGTGACGTCGAGCACCGCGAAGCCCGACCAGAACGCCACGTAGAGCAGCCCGTCGATGACCACCTGGTCGTGCACGCCGCCGATGGGGGGCAGCCAGTCGCCCAGGTGCACGGCCGCGGTGGGGTCCGAGACATCGTAGATGCCGACGCCGTCGCTCAGGTTGTCGGTGACGTACACGATGCCGTCGCCGTAGCTCACGTTGTGGACCGAGTGCGCGGGGTGCTCGTCGCCGCCGATGGTGCCGAGCAGCTCGACGTCCCACGGGTCGGTGAAGTCCCAGATCCGCACGCCAATCCGGTCGTAGGCCTCCCACTCGGGCGAGTCCGCGCGGCAGCCGCACTCGCCGTTCGTGAACATCAGGCCGTCGCCGATCTTGATGTCCTTGACGAAGCCCCCGTCAATCTCGGTATGGGTCAGCACCGGCGCCGTGGGCACGCTGATGTCGACGACCAGGAAGCTGGCGTCACTGTTCCGGCCGGCCAGCACGACGTGGTCGCCCTCGCCCCAGACATCGGCCGCGCCCTCGAGCCCGACCTCGCTGCGCCAGACGACGCGGTTGTCGCCGAACAGCTGCGTGAGCTCGACGCCGCCGTCGGTCCGATCGCCGACCGCGTCGATGGCCTCGACCCGAAAGCGGTACTCCCCATCCGCGAGCGAGGGGATCTCGAGCCCGGGCTCGTCGGTGGCGAGCCGCAGGAGTTCCCCCCCCTCGGAAGACGCGCCCTGGGAGACGACGACCTCGTAGCGAATCGGCTCCTCGCCGCTGGCCAGGCTCCAGTCCGCGACGAGCTGCCCGTCCGCCCATGTGACCGACTCGATGCCAGCGAACGCGAGCTCGGCCGCGACGTGTCCGCTGTCCGCTCGCAGCACGACCGTCTCGGTGACGATGTGGGTGGGGGGTTCGGCGCAGGCGAGGAGCAGGAGCACGACCAAGCCTATCTGGTGTCAGCGCCGTCCGTAGACCCAGACGCCTACCGTCACCCGCCACTTGAGGTTGCTCGGGTCCTCGAGGTCGGCCGCCTGGTCGGGGGCCATGTCCGCGACGGTCTGGAACAGGGCCAGCTCGTCGTCGGTCGGGAAGCGCGCCTGCCATGTGGCGGCGCCCTCGGCGAAGAACGCGTACTCGGAGAAGCCCTGGACCCGGACGCCCGCAGTGCCGGTGGCCGCGGGCACGAACGTCGTCGACTCCCACGGGCTGGACTCGGCGTCCTGTCCCTTGGTCAGGTTCGAGTACATCACCACGCCGGGGTGGACGCCGCCGTAGACGCCAAGCGCCTGGGTCAGCGGCTGGTGCACGCGGATGTGCGGCGCCAGCTGGTAGGCGGCCCCCTGCCCGAGCGACGGGCCGCGGTCGCTGTAGAGCAGCTGGTAGCTGGCGAAGTCGACGTTCAGGCCGCCACCGACCTCGACCCGATCGGAGATGAGCGCGCCCCCACCGACGCGGACGCCGAAGTGACGGCCGGGCAGGAACGCGAAGGCCGTCCCGTCACGCGACTCGGCGATGGCCGGGGTGGCGCCAGGACCGAAGCCCATACCGACACCCATCTCGAAGTTGCCTTCGGCCGCGAGGGCCGAGGAACACAGCAGGGAGAGAAACATCGTGGTCCTTGTGCCCTGCGCTGGCCGAACTGTTCGTCAAGGCATGGCCAACAACGTTAGGAATCGTCCTCTCTGAATCGTCCAAGGAGCCTACCCATGAGCGCCAAGCAAACCGTCATGCAGGTCTTCGACAAGACCGCCGCCACGCACGCCAACAAGCCCGCCCTCAAGGTGAAGCGCGGTGGCTCGTGGAAGACCTGGACCTGGGCCGAGTACCAGCGCGACGCGAAGACCGCCGCCAAGGCGCTCATCCACCTCGGTCTCCAGAAGCAGACCGGTATCTCCATCATCGGCTACAACAGCCCGGAGTGGGCGATCGCGGACATCGGCGCCATCTACGCCGGCGGCTTCCCGGCGGGCATCTACACGACGAACAGCCCCAAGCAGTGCAAGTACATCACCGAGCACAGCGACAGCGTCGTGGCGTTCGCCGAGAACGCGATGCAGGCGGCCAAGTTCCACGAGATCTGGGACGAGCTGCCCAAGTGCAAGGCGCTCGTCATCATGGACGACACCACCGACGAGCACGACTACACCTACAGCTGGTCCGAGTTCATGGCGCTGGCCGACAACGTCGATGACGCCGCTCTCCAGGAGCGGGTCGACGGCCAGGACCCCGAAGAGACCTGTACGTTCATCTACACCTCGGGCACCACGGGCAGCCCCAAGGCGGTGATGATCACGCACGACAACATCACCTGGACCGCCGAGTCCGCGCTGGCCACCATCAACGGCTACGCCTCGGTCGAGCAGGAGCGGGTCATCAGCTACCTGCCGCTGTCCCACATCGCCGAGCAGCTCATCTCGCTGCACTTCCCGGTGGCGTGTGGTGGCTGCACCTACTTCGCCGAGTCGCTCGAGAAGCTGGGCGACAACCTGCGCGAGGTCCGCCCCACCATGTTCCTCGGCGTCCCGCGCGTCTGGGAGAAGATCCAGGCCAAGATCGTGGCCGGTGCCGCCCAGAACTCGGGCATGAAGAAGAAGATCGGTGCCTGGGCCAAGGGTGTCGGCCTCGAGGGTGGCTACGCCGCCCAGAACGGCGAGAGCCTGCCCTTCTTCTACGGGCTCGCCAACAAGCTGGTCTTCAGCAAGGTGCGCGAGGCCCTGGGTCTCGACCAGTGCCGCGTCCAGATCACCTCGGCCGCGCCCATCTCCAAGTCGACGCTCGAGTTCTTCCTGAGCCTGGGCGTGCCGATCATGGAGGTCTACGGGATGAGTGAGTGCACGGGTCCCGCGACCCTGTCGCTCCCCACCGCGTACAAGACCGGAAGCGTCGGCTGGGTCCTGCCCGGCGGCGAGATCAAGATCGCCCCCGACGGCGAGATCTGCATGCGCGGCCGCCACATCATGAAGGGCTACTACAAGAACCCCGAGGCGACGGCCGAGGCCATCGACGAGGACGGCTGGCTGCACAGCGGTGACCTCGGCAAGCTCGAGGGCAAGTACTGCCACATCACGGGCCGCAAGAAGGAGCTCATCATCACGGCGGGTGGCGAGAACATCGCCCCGAACGTGATCGAGGGCCTGATGAAGAGCATCCCGTCGATCAGCCAGTTCGTCGTCATCGGCGACGCCCGGAAGCACCTGTCCGCGCTGCTCACGCTCGACGACGAGAAGCTGGCGGCGACGCTGGCCGAGTCCGGCAGCCCCGCGAAGACGGCCGCCGAGGCCTCGACGTGCGACACCTTCCACGGCTGGATGATGGCCCAGGTCGACGAGAAGAACGGCGAGCTGGCCCGGGTGCAGAAGATCAAGAAGATCAAGGTCCTGCCGGCCGACTTCAGCGTGGACGGCGGCGAGCTGACCCCGACGATGAAGGTGAAGCGCAAGGTCGTGAACGAGAAGTACTCGGCCGAGATCGAAGCCTTCTACGCCTGATGGTCGGCTGGGGGGCCGCCCTCGCCGTCGCCGCGCTCGGTGCCGGCTTCGGGACCGTCGTCGTGGGCTACTCGATGGCCTCGCGACGACTGGCCGCAGCGTGCACCGCCACATGGCAGGCGCTGCGCGAAGACCCGGACGTGTCGGACGTGAACGTGACCGTGACCGGCACGTCCTGCACGTTCTCGACCCCGTACGGGGCCGGTCGAGTGGACCCGGGGATCCACAAAGCGACGCTCCGGGTGGCCTGGCGAAAGGACGCTGCGCGGTTCACGTACACCGCGGGGCGCATCGTCTGCGAGCGCCCGTTGCTCGCCGTGGACCTGCTGCCCGACAGCCAACGGAAACGGATCACCGATCGACGCCCGAGGCACGTCAAGCTCGGTCCCGTCGTGGAGCTCGAGGTCGACCAGCTCGAGCCCGGCGACGCCCAGCTCCTCATGGCGCTCGCGCGAGGTCAGCCCAGGCTGTGGCCCGAAGCCCACGAACAGCTCGACCTGCGGGCCGAGCTGCACCTCGAGCGGTACGCAGGCACGGTCGACGGCATGCCGATGGTCATCGAGATCGGCACCCCCTGTTCGCTCGAGCTGCAGCATCCGCTGGGCGACTCGTTCCGAATCGAGCACGTCGAGACCGGCAGCGAGTGGGGTCGCAAGTCGGTCGAGAACCCCGTCGCTTCCATGACCTTGGCCTGCTACGGGCACACCCACGAGTGCGACGCGATCCTTGCGGACCACGCGGACGACCTCCTGCGCTGGATCCATGGCCACCCGGGCTCCGTCCTGGCCGACGACGGCATCACGATTGTCCTGCCCGGGCTTCCCGACGACGACGAACTGCTCGTCCTGGCCCACGAGCTGGCCGCCCTGCTCCGCCGTCTGGAGCGCTGAGTGGGTCTCGCGGCCGGACTCGCGCTGATGGTGGCGTGCTTCACGCTCACCATCGGCCCGTTCGTGTTCCTCCAGTTGCGCGACGACCGGGCGCGTCGAGCACGGCAGCTCGACGCGTGGTGGAACACGCAGCCGTTGCCCCACGACAGACCGAGCACGGCAAGGGCCGGGTCGTCTTCAACATGGACAGCTGGTTGCTCGAGACCGCCTGGCGCCCGGACACCATCGCTGTCTCGATGGTCCGCCAGGAACGCAGCCCCCTGCGCCGCTTCCGAACGGCCGGGCCGAACCACTGGATGGAGTGGCTGGCGGACGGCGACCTGCACGACCTGCTCAACACCCGCAAGCCCCTGCGCGCGGAGCTCGGGCCGACGGTCTCGATGCGCGTCGCCGTCCTGGAGCGCACCGACCCGCTGCCGCTGCTGCGCATCGCCAAGCGCCAGCGGATCCTGTGGGCGGGCGCCCAGAAGCGGCTGCGGATCCGGCTGGTCGGGAGCCCGCTGAACCAGAGCGGACGGGTCGCCGGCGGCCCCTTCGACGTGCTGGTGCGCCAAGACGCCACGCGGGTCACGCTCCGTCGTCGGCTGGGTGGCTCGTTCCGTATCGAGCACGTGGACCACGCCGACGCGGAGGACCGGGTCGACCTGGGCGATCCCGTGCTCGGGATGACGCTCACGGCGTTCGGGGACGAGGCGCGTGTGCGACAGGTCCTCGAGGACCACGAAGCCGTGCTGCACTGGGTGTCCACGGGCATCCCGGGAGCGTGCTCTCCGACACGGGGCTGGAGCTGCACCTCGCGCAGTTGCCGTCCGACGCCGAGCTGGTCGAGCTCGCGGAGAAGGCCGACGCCTTCCTGGCCGGGCTGCCGTGAGCGGCGTGCTCACTCCGTCGTGAGATCCCGCAGCCAGCCCTCGAACGCATCGGTCTCGACGAACGCGGTGACGCGCTCGTTCAGCAGGTCCTCCAGCGACTCGCGCCAGGTGTCCTCGAGCCCGCTCCCGTCCAGGAACTGCCGAGCGGTCTTCCCCTCGCCCTCCTGGACGGTCAGCTCCAGCACGCCCTTCACCTGCTCCTCGAACGCATCGCTCTTGGCGAACGCTCGCAGCGTGGCGGCCAGGTCGTCGATCAGCTGATCCAGGTCGAGCTTGTCGAGCTCATCGCGCCAGGTCTCGACCGGGAACGCCAGCAGGACGTCCACCGAGTCCGCGCGCTGCTGGGCCCAGGCGTCGGCGTTGCGGGGGTCGCAGGCGTGCTCGACCGCGATCTCGATGGCCTTGCCGATGGCGCCGTCGACGTAGCCCTGGACGCGGCCCTCCATGCGCTTCTCGACCTCGGACCCGACGATCTCCGCCGCCGCCTTGGCCGCACCGGCCCACTGCGCGAGCCGGCTCCGTCCGATGCCTGTGGACTTGATGACCTTGCTGGCCGTCTCCGGCATCTTCACGGTCTTCGCGAACTCCTCGACCGTGTGCGTGAGCACCGCGCTGAACATCGAGCGCGTCGCCTTGTGGTCGAGGAGGGCCCGGACGACGAGCGGATTGGGCTCGTACGGCCGCCGGAGCAGGTCCTTGACCGGCTCGACGAGCGCCGGATCGACCTTGTACAGCAGCGGCCCGGACTCCTGGTCCAGGCGAGCCCGGAGATCCTGCACCCGCGCGCGGATCCACTCCTTGGTGCGGTCGTCCTCGACGCTGGCCCGGAACCCTTCGGTCAGCCTGGCCGCGAGCCAGTCGGGATCGACCAGCTCCTCGACCGGTCGATCGAGCAGATCGTCCACCACCAGCGTCACCAGCTGGCGGGTGTGGGTGTCATCGGTTCGCAGTCGGGCGAGGAGGGCGTCGGCGTCCATGAGGGAAGTGATACGCGCTTGATGAGTGTTCGACCAGATCCGCGAGCCACGGAAGTCCTCGGTCAACCGGACCGTCCTGCTCGCAGCGACGCTGCTCGTGCTGGGTGGGTTCGGTGGCCTTGCCTACGGATCCTTCTGGCTGCTGGCGAAGTTCGGCATCACCGTCGGGCCCCGTCCACCGGTCGAGATCACGTACGAGCCCTACGAACAGGGCAACGAGCTGTACGAGGACGTCCTAGAACGTCCACCACCCCGTGAAGGTGTCGCGGACCCGGATGGGGGGCTCGACCCAGTGCCAGGTGTGGGGGCCACCGGCGAAGACGAGCAGGTCCCCGGCATGGGGGAGCCACCGGCTGTCGACGCGCCCGTCGACGGGATCCCCGAAGGCGATGGCGCCCCCATCGGCGGCGCGCCAGGCGACACACAGGCCCAGTGAGAACGTGGCCGCGTACCGACGGCCCACCCGGTGCGACCGGATGCTGTCCCCCGGGTCCATGCGCCACCGGTTCGCCTCGACGGCGCCCGTCAGGTCCAAACCCAGCACGGCGCCGAAAAGCTCGCGTACGACCGGCTCCTCGAACAGCGTCGCCCCGCCGCGAGCCCGCCAGGCACTGACCAGATCGGTGTCCAGGCGCTCGAACACCGATGGGCTCGGGGTCCAGTCCGTGAACCCGGCGAGCTCGAGCTTCCAGGCCCCTCCCGCCACGCTCTCGGCCAGTCGGCGCCAGCGCTCCGGCTCTCTCCACGCCGGCGCGATGGCCGTCGGCAGCTCGATCGCGCGGGACCACGGGCCCTCGACCGCATCCAGCGACCGGCCGGGCGGCTGGGTCCGCCACGCCCACGCCTGGGCCCTCAGGTGCTCGGCCAGGACGCCCTCGAGAAAGGTGGGTGGAAGCCGATCGGCCTCCAGATCCGACGCCGACACGACGATCCTCTGGTCCGTGAGCGGATCAAGCACCTCGACGCCTTCGGGCACATCGCGCAGCAGCAGCTCAGGGCGAAGCGGCATGGCCCACGTTAGCTCGGCTGTCGACATGGGCCTGTTCGAGTTCTTCAAGGCGCCTCTCCCCGAGGTGCCCGTCACCGAAGACACCAGCGAGCTGGTGCACGTGCGGGTGCGCGCGATGGCCGAGGGCCCCCTCCCCCAGCGAGCCGGCGACGAGCTCCGTGCGCTGATCGAAGAGGACCTGTACGCCATCACCCCGGAATTCATCGAGCAGCTGGGGGTCGAGCGCGATGAGGTGACCATGGAGCTCGTGCTCCTGGCCTGGGTCGCGTTCTGCCAGGCCGTCGAAGAAGAGGACGCAGGCTCGCGGGAACAGGCGCTCGAGCTGCTCGAGCCCTACGCGGCCACGGTGCGCGAGTACGTCGCGTTCGGACATCGCGAGCGGTACGACGCCGGCCCGGGGCCGATCCTCTCGGTGGCGGACAAGCTGGCCGTGGGTGGCAGGGACCCTCGCCACATCGTGCTGGGCTTCCTTCCGACCCGGCTGGGCGTGCGCGCGCGGCGTGGCGCCGTCGAAGGCCTCATGCGCCTGGCCGTCCTGGCCCAGATGGGTGGCTACGGCATCGGCAAGCTGGCCTGGAAGGACCAGTCGTGATCTGGCTCCTCTCGACCGCGCTGATGGGAGAAGCCGGGGCCGCCGACGTCATGGCCTACGCGATGCCGCTGCCCGACCCCGACATCGAGGGCCTCGTCCTGCTGGGGGCCACCCCGGGCGAGCGCCACAGCTGCGAGGTCACCGCGATCATCGACCCGTACGGCGACGTGCTGGACGCGGCGCCGGGGGACTGTCGCCCCGAGCTGTCCGAGGCGAGCGCCGCCGCGATGCGCACCTGGAAGTTCCACCCGCCCACCGCGGGCGGCCAGGCGGTACAGGCGGTACAGGCGCGCTACACGATGCGCTTCGTCTACGTCAGCCACACCGTGCTGACCGACCTGCCGCTCGAGGACGGCGACGTGCTCGTGCGCCTGCCTCCGACGGCCATACCGCGGTGGCCGACGCCCTACCGCGTGCCGCGCGGCTCGGAATACGCGGACGACCGATGTGTCCTCGACCTGCGCGTGGACGACCGGGACCGGCCCGAGTTCGTGCGAACGGTCGACTGTCCAGCCGAAGTGGAGGACGCCGTGAAGAGACGTCTGAAACGATTCGGGCTCGACACCATCGGAACGACGCCGGGAGACGGGACCGTCTACCGGATGGATCTCGCGCTGAGGTAGAACGCACGCATGATGACTCTCCTCCTTCCGCTCTTCGCCTCGTCCGTCGAGGCGGCCCCCGTCACCTACAGCCTGAAGGGCTCGCTGTACGTCCAAGTCTACAAGGACCCGACGACCATCGCCCAGGCACTGGCCCACGACCACGTCGTCCAGGCCGCCGGCTGGACGGGCACCGCGACCTGGGACCCCGAGGACCCCGCCGCCTGCGCGATGGACATCACCGTCCCCGTCGACAAGCTCGTGGTGGACGAGGAGAGCATCCGCAAGCGGCTGGGCTACGACACCTTCCCCTCCGAGGGCGAGCGCGCCGACATCCGCGACGCGATGCTGGACGACGACGTGCTCGGGGTCAGCAAGTACACGACCATCACGTGGAAGCTGACGGGCTGTGAGCTCGGCGAGAACCGCACGACGGTCACCGGCGACATGACCATCCACGGCACCTCGCAGAGTCTGACACTGCCGATGTCCGTGAAGGCCGACAGCGTGAACTTCTCGGCCAAGGGCAACACGAAGATCACCTCGAGCCAGTTCGGCATGCCGCCGTTCTCCGCCGGCTTCGGCGCGCTGAAGAACCAGGACAAGATGACGCTCGTCGTCGATATCCACGGCAAGCCCGAGTAGTGACCGACGCACCCACACCGTGGGGCCGGCTGAAGCGGGCACCGTGGTGGGTGCTGGGCGACATCGCCGCCCTGGCCGTCCTGTTCGGCTTCCGTGCCTGGCTCCAGCCTCGCTGGGCGATGGGGCACGCCGGAGAGGGCGCCCCGGCGTGGGCCTCGCAGTTCGATCTGTACCTGTCCGGTCCGGACGCCGGCCCGTGGGCGGCGGCAGCGCGCGGTCTCGCCGGCGGGAACCTGGCGGACATCGATCCCCACCGGATGCCCACCTGGACCATCCTGACGGCCATCGTGATGTGGCTCGGGCTGGACGACGTGGTGCTGGCCGGCCACCTGGTGAACCACCTGGTGTCGTTCACGTTCATCGCCGCCATCTACGCGCTGGGGCGACGAGCCGGACTGGGCGGGCTGGCGTTCGCTGCCGCGGCCGCCGCGACCGCCACGATGCACATGGCCTTCACCGCCAGCCACTTCGGCATCGACGCGTTCGTCGCGATGGCGGTGCCGCTCCTGTTGGTGACTGCGAGCTTCGCCGGGAAGGCGCGCTGGGTCGCCGTCGTCGCGGGGGTCATCGGCGGGATGTGCGCCATCGGCCACCTGAGCACGCTCGGGTTCCCCATCTGCGGGGCGCTGCTCGCGGCCGCCCTCGCCGAGCCCGGCAAGCGCGCGGTGACCGCCGGGCTGTACTTGGCCGGCGTCGTGGCAGCCGTCGTCGCCGTCTTCAGCTGGTACCCGACCATCCCCACGAGCGAGCTGCTGACGGTGTTCGCCGAGGGCATCGTCCAGAAGAACACGGCCAACCCGGACCAGGAGACCGCCCTGCGGCACCTGGCCGACGCGGCGGCGGTGGTCGTCGGGGGACTCGGGACGGCCGTCACCGACGTGGTCACCCGGGTGCTGCCCACGCACAAGCCCCGGCTCATCCCGTGGGCGCTCGCGCTGTTGCTGCCCTGGATCGGCATCTGGGGCCCCGGCCTGGCCAAGGGCTCGCTCAAGACGCGCCAGGCCTGGCTCGGCAGCCTGGTGACCGGGCTCCCGCTCGCGACCGCTCTCGCCCCCCTCGTAGCGCTGGCCGCCGCCCAGGCCGAGGACCGGTACCTCTACAACTTCGCGCCGCTGTACCTGCTGTTCCTGTTCCGCGGTCTGGCGTCGATCTTCGCGCTGGTCGAGCGCGCGCTGCCCACGTGGGCGACCGGCGTCCTGGGCATCGTGGTCGGCGCCGTCGTCGGCGTGGACGTGCTGCGGGATCCCCCGCTCGGCATGAAGATGGTGCTCACCCCGGCGATCGAGCCCGGTGACCGCGTCCAGATGGACCTGGGTCGGGATCTGGCCACACTGCCCGAGCGCACCTACGTCATCAGCCTGCAGCGCGAGGCCCTGGCCTACGCCGGGCTGCGCCAGTGCCTGCTGGCCGACTGTCCCAGCGAGGCCTCGACCGCCGCCTTCGAGGGCTGCATCACCGAGGCCCGCCAGGACTGTCCGGGCGAGGGACCCATCCTCTACCTGGTCGAGGGCCGGCCCGACCCCCGGCGCGTGCCCGAGCCCCGCATCGCCATGGACCTGTGGGCGCTCCAGAGCTTCCCGGTGGACCACCAGGTGCAGACGCACAACGAGACCATCACGTTCCTGCACATCCCCCGCCAACCCTGACCCCGAGTCAGCGCGGGCAGCTCGGCTCGTCCGGCACGATCCAGGCCTCGACGCGTGGGTCCAGGACGACCGGCTCGAGGCCACACGCAGTCAGGTTCTGACGCGCCAGCTTCGTCTGCTCGCGGACCGTGTGCGGCAGCGGAGCGCCGACCCCCATCGCCTGCTGCTCGGCGTGGTCGTCCAACAGCACGAGCCCGACACCCATGTCGACGAGGCTGGCCAGCTCGGCCTCGATCTCGTCGATGGAGAGCTCGCCCTCGGCCAGGGGATAGGCCTCGAGCACGTAGATCGGCCGCTTGTGCGCCAGCAGCTGCAGGATGCGGTGGTAGCGGCACGGCTCCAGGTCGACCCAGGAGACCTCCTTGGTCTGGATCGGGAGGTGCAGCACGCCCGCGCGCTCGGTCTCGGGCAGCTCGTACGGCCAGTTGCCGGTGTTGGGGCTCGCGACGTCCAGGTAGGCGATGCTCGGCGTCGCCCACACGCGGTCCAGCAGGGCGCCCCACACCAGCCCGCCCGCGAGGATGGGCTGGAGCCACACGGGCGCTCGCATCCACTCGGCGATCCGCATCGCCCCCGAGCCCGCCAGGACGGCCGCCCCCGCGAACGTCAGGATGGCCCAGCGGAACGGGTGGTTCATCCGCTCCATGCCCGGGAGCACCGCGGTCGCCAGTCCGCCGGGCAGCGGAATGACCTCGAGGCCACCGACGTCCAGCGTCTGCATGTCCCAGAGCAGATAGGCGCCGCATGCGAAGACGAACGCCACCCCCATCACCACCAACAGGCCGATGCGACGCGCTGCAGGCACGGTCAGTCCGACCGCGGCCAGCACCAGGACGCCGAGCCCGATGTACAGGTGCCCCTCGGTCACCAGCGCGTAGCCACCGTCGGGGGGCGACGGCGGGTGCAGCAGGAACCGGCTGAGGTCCAGCGAGCTGGTCTCGTCCCACAGCGGGTTCTCGTGGAGCAGGTCCTCGACGCCGAAGAACACCCGCGAGGTCGCCTCCTCGGTCCCCTTTCGAGAGGGCCGCACGCCGAGGATCATCCGGGGGATGTAGGCCAGCGCCGCGGTCACCCCGTAGACGCCACCGAAACGCGCCCAGCCAGCGACGTCCTGCCGGGCTCGCGCCAGGCACGTCAGGCCCACCAGGATGGTCGAGGTGGCCGAAAAATACAGGTAGTAGCTGTTGAAGTAGCCGATGAACGCGATGAAGAGCGCCGGTGGGATGGCGGCCTTCCAGGGCGGCGAGCCCTCGGTGCCGAGGGCCCGGAACAGGAACGCGAGGTACGCCGGCAGCAGCCACATCGCGGCGACGTCGTCTTCACCCCACTCGATGGCGAACCAGATCGGCGACGCCACACAGAACAGGAGCCCGGCCGCCAGCGCCGGCCAGTGCCGACGGGTCAGCGTGAACGAGAGCGCATAGGTCGCCAGGCCCGCCGCGAAGACCTGGAACGCCTGGTAGACGTCGTAGGCGTGCAGCGCCCCGATGAGCGCGACCAGCGGGGACGCCAGGACCGGGTTCCCCACGTCGGCGAAGGTGTCGAGCAGGTCGAGCGGCTGAGGCGTCAGGAGCAAGCCGGTCCGGAACGACGGCGAAGCCTGGCTCAGCGCCTCGTGCACCCCCGCGTAGAGCCACGCGCTGTCGAACGGGTGGTGCTGGACGTCCCCGACCAGCGCGTGCTCGCCACCGAACAGGCCGCCGCGCACGGTCAGCATCCCAGCCACCGCGAACAACAACGTGGCCGCTGCGTGCGCGAGCCGGCGACGCCACGGTGTCACTCCAGACACCCCGCCAGCGACTCGCCCACCGCGCGATGGCCGTCGGGCGCCCAGTGTCCGTCGTACTGGAGGTAGGGGGACTCGCCGGCGTCCTGGCTCTCTCGCAGGCCCGGCGTCAGGTCGCAGGCCGTCACCCCGATGCGGTCCAGGATGCCGACCAGGTCGTCGCGCAGGGCGTCGGGCTGCCCGGTGCCGGCCTGGAGTCCGACCAGCTCGAGCGTGGGGTCCAGGCGCGCCTGGTCGACCACGAAGACCGGTGGCGCGATGGCCACGACCAGCTCGTCGCCGGCCGCCTTGGTCAGGTCCCGCAGCTCGATGAGCGCGCGCTCGGTCCGAGGCAGCAGCCGCTCGCGGGTCATGCGTCCCTGGTCGGTGAACAGCTCGACCTCACTGCGCCACCGGTCGATGGCCGGCCCCTGCGTCGGGGTGGACCGCTGCTTGTCCCACACACGCCACTGCGCGTAGACGAACGAGTGCCGGAACAGCGTCCGTTCCCAGCCCCCGAGGCGAGGCGGCATCTCGTCGAGCGGCTGGGCGGTGGCCGGCTTCGGGTCGGGGTCCATCGGCCCGGGCCGGAAGCGCTCGTTGTCCAGCGGGTCGTTGCCCGTGAAGTAGACCAGCACGACGACATCGGGCTCGATGAGCTTCTCGACGCGCAGGTAGCGGCGGGTCGACTGCCAGGTCGAGTCCCCGTCCACGCCGCCATTGAAGACCTCGGCCCCCGTCTCCTGCGCGAGCACGCTCTGGAACGTGTCCGACTCGGCGACCTGGGCGGCCAGCGTGAACGAGTCGCCGATGGTGAGGATGCGGCGGGCGTCGCCTCGCTCCCCGAGCTCGGGCCCCCGTAGACCGAGGGTGTTCACCCGCAGGTCGACCCGCACCCCGGGCAGGATCTCCTCGCCCGAGAAGCCCGGACGCAGGGCCGTGTTCAGCTCGCGGTCAGGCTGGACGAGGTTGTCGGGCTCGCCGAGCGGGGCATCGAAGAGCAGGTGGGCGCCGCCGGGTGGGGCGATGACACGGGCCGTGATCTCCGAGGCCACGAGCCCCAACAGGACCCCACCCAGGACGAGTCCGACGCGGCCGATCCAGCGTCGCATGGGGTGAGCGGGGGCGCTGGCCACGGCACGGACGGTAGCACGCAGCCGGGCGAGCTCAGTCCACGCAGCTCTCTGGCAGCACCCACCCCGTCACGTTCGGCCCCAGCTGCGAGGGCTCGATGCCACACCGCGTCAGGTTCTCCCGCGCGATGGGCACGTGGCTCCCGGTGCTCGCGGGCATCGGCATGCTGAGGTCAACCGCCACCAGGATGGTCTGCTCGTCGAGCACCACCACCCCGATGTCCTGGGCGAGCAGCTCGGCCAGGTGCGCGTCCAGCTCGGCCCCCTGGAGTGAGCGCGAGAACAGCGGAAGCTCCTCGGTGATGTGGATGGGGCGTCCGTGGCCCTGGAGCTGCGCGGCGAGGTGGTGTCGGTTGCGCTCGAGGTCCGGCCAGCCGTCCACGATGGGGGCGACCGGCAGGTGCAGGATCCCGCGGCGGGTGCTCTCGGGGACATGGGACGCCCAGATCCCGACGTCGACCGTCGCCACGTCCAGGCACGCGATCTCTCGCGCGGCCCAAGCCCGCTCGACCACGACCCCCCAGGTGAGGCCAGCGAAGGCCAGGACCTGGACCCACAGCGGCGCCCGAGCCGACAGCCGACCGATGCCCGCCCCGGCGAGCACGGCCACCGCCACGAACGTCAGGTTCACCCAGCGGAACGGGTGGTTCATCCGCTCCATGGCCGGGACGACGGCGGTCAGGACCGCGCCCGGCAGCGGGATGACCTCGAGCGGCCCGAGGCCCGGCGTCGCACCGTCCCACAACAGGTAGGCCCCGAGCGCGAGGATGAAGCCGACGCCTCCGACCAGGACCAGGCGTCGAAGCCGCGGGACGGTCAGACCGACGCCCGCCAGGGCCAGCGCCAAGAGCCCCATGTAGAGGTGGCCCTCGACGACCAGCGCGGTGCCTGTCGAGCGGTCCGGGAACAACAGGAAGCGTGCGAGATCGAGCGAGCTCGTCTCGTCGTAGAGCGGGCTCCTCTGGACCAGGTCGCCGAGGCCGAAGACGACGCGGGACGTCGCCTCTTCGAGCCCCTTCCGACTCGCCCGGATGCCCAGCAGCAGCCGAGGCAGGTACGCCGCCGTGGCCAGCGCTGCGAACAGCCCGCCGGGTCGGAGCCAGTCCTGGGACCGCCGGCTCGGGATCGTCGCCGCGAGCACGACGAGCGTGCTCGTCGCGGAGAAGAACAGGTAGTAGCTGTTGAACCAGCCGACGAGGGCCAGACAGAGCGCCGGCGCGACCGCCCTCCGCGGGGTCACCGGTCCGTCGAGCGCGTGGAAGAGGACCGCCAGGTAGGCCGGGAGCACCCACATCGCCGCGACGTCGTCCTCGCCCCACTCGATGGCGAACCACAGGGGCGGACAGGCAGCGAACAGCACCCCCGCGGTGAGCGCCGGCAGGTGGCGGCGGGTCAGCACGAAGGCGAGCGCATAGGTCGCGAGGCCGGCCAGTGCAATCTGGATGGCCTGCCACACGTCATAGGCGTGCATCGGCCCGAGCAGCTGGACGAGAGGCAAGGCGAGCACCCCGTTCCCGATGTCCGGGAAGACGGACAACAGGCTCAGTGGCTCGGGCGTGCGGATGAGGTCGGTCGAGAGCGACGGGGGCCAGGTCGTCAGCGCCTGGTGCACGCCGGAGAACATCCAGGCGCTGTCGTACGGGTGATGGTGGACGTCCCCGACGAGCAGATCGCGGCCGCCGAAGAGTCCGGTACGGACGGTCAGGAGCCCGATGACCATGAACAGCGCCGACCCGGCTGCGTGCCGCGTCAGAGCGTGTCCGATCCCGGGTGTCGAGGCGGCAGCAGGGGCGTCCGGCACCCCCGGACCATAGCATCGGCGTCGACAGGGCCCGCCAGGCGCAGTAGTCGACCCGCCGTGGCCCGACGACGACGCCGAACTCCGCCTTTCGACGTCCGCATCGACGGACTCGCCGACACGTCGTGCTCGTACGGAGAGCACGAAGGCAAGCGCGTGCTCGTGCGCGGCGCCGCTCCCGGGAGCGTGGTCCACGTGCGGCCGTTCAAGCTCAAGAAGGGCGTCATCCACGCGCGGCGCGTCGAGATCGTCGAGCCCGCCCCCGACGCCGTCGAGCCCCGGTGTGCGGTCTTCGGTCTGTGCGGCGGCTGCTCGCTCCAGGACGCCCCGCTCGCCACCCAGCGCCAGGCCAAGCACGACATGGTGCTGGACACGCTCGGCGAGCTGGACGAGGCGGTGGTCGTGCACCCGATGCGCGGCGACGACGCCGGCTATGGCTACCGGAACAAGGTCGAGCTGAGCTTCGGCGTGAAGCGCTACCTGACCCAGGCGGACCAGGACGCCGGGGTCTCCCACGACGGACGCTGGCTGGGCTTCCACGCCCCCGGTCGCTTCGACCGCGTGGTCGACACCGACCGCTGCGAGCTCGTCCCGCCCGGCCTGAACACGGTCATCGCCGAGGTGCGGGCACACCTGCAGACCTCGGCGCTCGAGCCCTGGAGCGTGCGCGAGCACACCGGCTACTGGAAGCACCTGGTCCTGCGCGAGGCCACCACGGGCGAGCGGCTCGTCGCGTTCTACACGGCGTCCGAAGAGGGCGAGGACGAGCTCGTCGCGCTGGCCGAGCGGCTCGACGCGCGGGTCCTGTGGTTCGTGAACGAGAGCGTCGCCGACGCCGCGATCGGCCGCCTGCACCGCGTCCTGAGGGGCCCGGAGCACATCGACGAGGTCCTGGCGGGCACCCGCTACCGGCTCTCAGCGACGGCGTTCTTCCAGACGAACACCCGGGCGACCGAAGTGCTCTACGCCACCATCGCCGAGGCCGCGGGCACCGGCGACCGGCTGCTGGATCTGTACTGCGGGACCGGGGCCATCGGGCTGTACCTGCAGGACCGGTTCACCGAGGTCCTGGGCGTCGAGCTCAACCCGGCCTCGGTCGAGGACGCACGACAGAACGCAGCCCGCAACGAGCGCGACGTCACCTACGTCTGCGGCAAGGTCGAGGATGTCCTCCCCGAGCTGGGCCCGACCGACATCGCCATCGTCGACCCCCCGCGCGTCGGCCTGCACCCCACGTGCTCGGCCTGGCTGGCAGCCGCGCCGCTGTCGACGCTCGTCTACGTCGCGTGCAAGCCGTCGAGCCTGGCGCGGGACCGGGCCATCCTCGAGGCGGGAGGCTGGGTGCTCGAGGCGGTCTGGACGGTGGATCTGTTCCCGCAGACCGGCCACATCGAGGCGGTCGCCCGCTTCGTGAGGCCTGACACCGACCGTTGACAAGTGCGGGCCCGGATCCCAGGATCCCAGCCATGTCCGAGCTCGCCCTGCCCCCCCGCACTGTCACGTATCCGCACCGTCGATCCCAGCGCCGCCGATGAGCTGAGGTCCGCGTTCACCCGACTCGCCCGCGCCGGCACCGCGCTGTCCTGGGCCCAGGCCCGCCTGCCCGACCTGCTGGCGGCCCCGACGCACGCGGCCCGGCTCGAGGTGCTGGTCGCCGAGAGCCGCCTCCTGACCGGCCGGCGCTCGTCCTCGGGGAGACGGGGACCAGAAAGGAAGCGGTCGCGCGCGCCCTGCACTCGCTCGGCACGGACGCCGATGGACCGTTCGTCCCGGTCAACTGCGGCGCCATCCCCGACGAGCTGGCCGAGAGCACGCTGTTCGGCCATGTGAAGGGCGCGTTCACCGGGGCCGACCGACCGCGAGACGGGATGATCAGCCGAGCCGCCGGGGGCACGCTGTTCCTCGACGAGGTCGGCGAGCTGTCGCCGCGGGTCCAGGTGAAGCTCCTCCGGGTGCTTCAGGAGGGCACGTACAACCGCATCGACGAGGACCGCGAACGGACCGCCCGCTGCCGGGTCGTCGCGGCCACCCACCGCAAGCTCGAGGACGAGCGGGACGCCTTCCGCGACGACCTGTACTATCGGCTCGCGGCCTGAACACCCCCGCCCTGCGCGACCGCCGCACGGACATCCCCGTTCTGGCGCGCCACCTGGCGGCCCGGTCGCTGTCCGAGCTGCCCGGGGACCGGGGACCGGGGACCGGGATCTGGACCTGTCCGACGCGGCCATCTCCATGCTCGCCGCCCAGGACTTCCCCGGGAACGTGCGCGAGCTCGAGAACGGCCTGCGCGGCGCCATCGCCCGAGCGTTCGGCCGCCGCGCCAGCACGCTCCTGCACGAGCACTTCCGCACCGGGAGCAAGGGCGCTGATGACGGGATCGGCGACGAGCTCGACCTGGCCTCGGCGACCGATGCGTTCCAGCAGCGTCGGGTCCACGCGGCCCTGGCGGCCGTCGACGGCAACCGGTCCGAGGCCGCCAAGCGCCTCGGCGTGTCGCGGCAGTGACTCTACCGCCTGCTCGCCGGTGGGAAGAGAGCGACGCATGAGCTCGTTCGAGGACCTGCTCGAGCGCCTCGTCCCCGGCACCGCCCACCGCGGCCTGACCGACGCCGAGTGCCCGCCCTTCCCGACCGAGCTGGGCCTCGAGCCCGCCTCGATCCTCGGCCGCGGCTCGATGGGCCGGGTGTTCAAGGCGCGGGACCCCCTGCTCGAACGCATCGTCGCGGTGAAGGTCAGCCGGCCCGACGTCGGCGAGCCCGCCCGCAAGGCGCTCCTGCACGAAGCGCGCGTCACCTCGCACCTGGCCCATCCGGCCGTCCTCCCGGTCCGACAGGTCGGCGACCTGGTGTGCATCGTGTTCCGCATCGCGCCGCGGCTGACGCTCCACCGGCTGATGACCCAGCACAAGCACCTGATGGCGGCCGAGCCGATCGAGAAGCGGCTGACCCTGCTGAAAGAGGGGGCCGAGGCCATCGTGCACGCCCACCGCCTGGGCATCGTGCATGGCGACGTGCCCCCCGGGAACATCGCCATCGACAACGCCGGCGAGCCCTACATCCTGGACTGGGGAGGGCTCCAGCACGTGCCCGGGAGCTTCAGCGGGCACCCGATGTACGCCAGCCCCGAGGAGCTGGCCGGCGGGTCGGCGACCGCCGAGTCCGACGTCTACACCATCGGCGCGGTGGACTGGGAGGCACTCTCGATGCGCTCGTTCCGCGAGCAGCGCCAGGGCGAGTCACTGGGCGACGCCATCGTTCGGTTCCGCGACGAGTACCGAACGCCCGAGCCGCTGGGGCTCGATCCGGCGCTGGACGAGGTGTTCACAGCCTGTCTGCAGACGGACCCGGCCCAGCGTCCGACCTCGGCCGAGTACGTGGCCAAGACCCCCTCGCATGCGAGCGAAGCGCAGAAGCAGCCGCTCTGGTCGACCGAGGCACGCGTCCGCGGGCTCATCGTCGACCAGGAGGTCACCTGGGTCCGTGCGGCGCCGACGGTCGAGCGTTCCCCTGGGGCCCCGGGTTCGACCCCATCTTCGCGCACATGCGGCTCAGCCACGCCGGCCCCGCGACGCCGGGGCCCGTGGGACTCCATCCGGTCGACACCTCGCCCTATGGGGTCGGCGATCTGGCCGGGCTCATCCGCGAGTGGACCAGCTCGATGTACGACGAGGACCAGCTCGTCGTGCGCGGCGGCTCGTGGCAGGACGACGAGGACGACCTGCGGGCGGCATCTCGCGCCGGTCGAGCGCCCGCGTCCCGGTCACGCTCGGTCGGCCTGCGCCTGATCAGTTCGTCGGCTGTGCCGTCGGGGCCTTCGAGTCGCCGTTCGTCTCCTTCCACGCGTGGACCGCGTCGACCGACTCGAGGCACGCCGCGTCCTCGCCGCACACCTTCCGCAGGTCCGCCGCGTCGACCCGGTTCATCATCCGGCCCACCCAGGTGGCGCGGCACCTCCCCGCCTGCCCGTCGAGCCGACCACACAGCTCGATGGCGTCCTCGGCCGTCCGGGCTCGCGTCACGTGCTGCAACGCGCACTCGCTGAACAGGTTCGCGTCGTGAACCACCCCGTCGCACTCGGGAATCAGCGCCGCCCGGGCCTGCTCCGCATCTCCTGCGGTCGAGATCACGTCCGAGGCCGGCGACCCAGAACAAGCGATGTACACCAAGAGTAGATTCATGGGGGCTCGAAGGAAGAGCGCAACATACAGCCAAATACCAAAGGCGCAAATTGTGAAAAAGGACCCTACCCTTTCCTTACAATTCGGGTCCAAGGGCGGTCACGGGCGAGGTAGATGGCCACACTCGCCGTTCCGAGCAGACCGGCGACGACTGTTCCGACGTCCCGAACGATGGTCACTTCGACGAGCGCTGCGACCATCGCGACGACGATCGCCACGGAGCACGCCTTGCCGGTCCAGTGGGGGTCCGGCGGCTTGGCCTTCTTCAGCGCGTAGTCGAGCGCGACGAACGGGATGGTGATCCCCTGGACGAGCTCGCGGATGAAGAACACCCACAGGTGCCAGCCGTCCACGAGGTCCAGCATGAGCATCGACCACGCGTAGTTGATCAGGAAGATCTTGTCGGCCCAGCCGTCGGCGACCGCGCCCGTCCGGCTCTGCTTGCCCGTCCAGCGCGCGACCGGGCCGTCGAGCACGTCGGTGAGCATCGCCACGGCGAGCACCCCGCCGAACAGCCACCGGTCGTGCATCGTGAATGCCGTGACGAACGCGAGCGGGACCCGAGCGAGCGTGAGCGCGCCGGCCAGGTTGAACAGGTCGCGGAGACGGAGCCGCTCCATGCTCCTGGACTAACGCGACAGAGGCGCCTCAGGAGCGACCCGGCCGCTGCGAACGAGCACCTCGGACAGCGCCAGGTGCAGCTCGCGGACGAACTCGGCGCCACAGGTCGCGGCCACCCGGTCAGCGTTCAGCGACAGGGCGTTGTGCGCCGAAGCAGCCAGCTGACCCGCTCGCGGGGTGTCCCGGTCTCGAAGGGCCTGGCGGGACAGCGCCAGGTCGTGGAGGAGCCAGCCATAGGCGGCCACCTCGTCGACACCGTCGACGGCATGCAGATGCGCCGCGAGGTGACAGTCGTCGAGGTCACAGGAGGGGGCCGCGTTGGCGGCAGGGAGAAACAGGCAGAGAGCGAGCAAGAGCCGCATTTGGACATCCCGTACGTCGGTGACGCCTGGCCGCGTTGCTCGCCGTTGCGAGTACGTAGATACCGTGCGTAGGGGGCAGCCCTGCTAATTCGTCCTCGGAGCGTGTCAACGATGTTCCTCGCACTGATCGCCACCGCCAACGCCGACGAGACCTTCACCTGGGAGCCTGCGGTCGACGTCCCCATCACGCTCGCCAGCGGGACCTCGTTCGCCCTGGCCTACTACGTCGCCGCCGACGAGATGTCGCCGTCGGGGGCGAAGGCCCAGCCCACTGGCATCGACGGGATGATTCCCGCTCACTACGACGACGGCTCGGCAGTCGCGAGCGATGCGCTGCTGTACGGAAGCATCGGCGTCGGACTGGGCGTGGCCGTCGCGGATGGCCTGCTCGACGACGAAGGCGGCAAGGGCGCGCGGACCCGCGCGTGGATCCTCACCGAGACCTTCGCGGTCAACCAGCTGGCCACGACCACGCTCAAGCTCGCGGTGGACCGGCCTCGCCCCTACACCGCGCTCGACGTCGACGAGCACCCCGAGATCGAGGAGCTCGTCGCCGAGAAGGACTCGGAGATGTCGTTCCCGTCGGGGCACGCCTCGACCGTCGCCTCGATGGGGTTCGGCGCCGCGCGCATGTGGCAGCTCTCGGACGCACCTCGCGGCCAGGTCGTCGCGGCCTACTCGATCGCCAGCGCCGCCACCATCGCGGTCAGCACGCTGCGCGTGACCGCCGGCGTCCACCACCCCACCGACGTCCTGGGCGGCGCCATCCTGGGCGGCTGCGTGGGCATCGCCGTCCCGACCCTGCACGTGGCGGACCGGGACATCGCGCTGGGCGTCGGACCGAAGAGCGTCAGCGTCGCCACGCGCTGGTAGGGCTCAGTCGGGACAGGACACGACCTCGTAGAAGCCCAGCGACACCGACTCGGCGCCCAGGTCCACCCAGCCGTCGGTCGCCGAGGAGACGGGCCGAGCCGCCAGGACCTGGAGCTCGCACCCCTCGAACGGCCAGGAGACCCCCTCGAATCGGTCGGCGGTCCCGCGGTAGACGACGTCGCCAGGCTGCGGCGTCCACTCGTCCTCGCCCAGCCAGACCGCGCCGGTGTGCCAGTCGAGCCAGTCCCGCATGTGGCCGTGGGGGTCCTGCCCGGCGTTCATCACGACCAGGGTCCCCGGCTCCAGCTTCCGTCCTTCGCCGAGCAGGAACGGGTACTCCGCCTGCCAGGCCCAGGTGGGGTGCGGGCTGCGAGCGACGCCGATGGCGACGACGACCAGGACGAGCACGGGAGCCAGCCACCGCATGCGCCAGGTCCACACCAGCCCGAGGCCCAGCCCGGCGAGCACCACCCACCACGTCTGGACCGGCAGCTGGAAGCGGAGCGGATCGGCCAGCGGCTCGAGCTTGGGCGCGTACGGAGCCAGCGCCAGCATGCCGGCTATCGAGGGCACGATGGCGGCCCGGTAGCGCTCGCGGCGCAGCGTCGCGAACAGGCCACCACACGCCAGCAGCGGGACCATGAACGGCGTGACCCAGGGGTTCAGCGCCAGGTCTCCGGCGTCCGCTCCCGGCGCCACCATCCGCATCAGGAACCGGGGCTCCAGGTATCGCCCGTAGTCCACGATTCCGCCCCCCGAGCCCGGTGGGAGATCGAGGATCTGCCACGCCCGCCAGCTGACCAGCGCCGAGGCCAGGCCCAGCGCGAGCCAGCGTCGACGCCACAGCAAGAGCCCCAGCGGCAGCAGGCAGAAGATGGCCTGGAGCGGCCTCAGGTGGGCGAGCAGACCGATCGAGGACCACGCCAGCACCTGGCCGATCCGGTCCTCGCGCAACGCACCCAGGACCGCGGCCACCTGCAGCGCGGCGACGAGCACGAAGTGGGTCTCCGTCCCCGCCAGGTCCACGGCGAGCGGACTGAGCGCCAGCAGCACCCCCGCGGCGTACCGCTCGGCCTTCGTCCCCCCGAGCTGGGCGGCGAGCGCGACCACCAGCGGCACGGTCAGCGCCGACAGCAGCAGATCGATGCCGTGCACCAGGCCCGGTGGTCGCCCCAGCAACGCGTTGAGCGGGCCCATCAGAGCCGGCCATGTGTCCCCGTAGTAGCGGTCGAGGGGCAGATGACCGACGGCCGAGACCAGCCGCTCGTACGCCGCGTCCCCACCCAGCAACACGGTGCGCGGCGAGAGCGCGACGCGGACGCCGAGTGCCATCAGGAACGCGCCGATGGTCTCCCGGTCCCGGGGCAGTGAGAGGACGAGCGCGACCAGCCAGACCAGCACCACCAGGCTCAGGGGGCGCGGAGCCCACGGCCTCTGCGGTGCCGGCTGGGGTCCCTCGAGCACCTCGACGACGACCTCCTCGTCCCTGGGCTTCTCGGCGAGGACGAGCTCGATGTCGTCGAGCCGCTCGCACGTGAGGTCGACAACCCGGGGCAGCGGCTCCCAGTCGAAGGACTCGGACGTCCCGAGGTCCGTCCGCACCCAGACGGCGATGTCGTTGCCCGAGCAGACCGGCTCGCCACCCTCGTCCCGCGTGAGCTCGAGCCAGAACGTGCCCTCGGGGGACTCGAGCTCCCAGCGGGCGTACTCCGTGTGGATCTGCTCCTGAAGGATCTGCGTGCCCTCGGGCAGCTCACCGAGCGGACCGGAGGACGGGCTAGCGAGTGCCAGCGAGGCGAAGAGCGTCATCACACACATGGGTTATCCAGCCACTCGGAGAGTCCCATGTTCGCGCTCATGCTGGCTTGCACGATTCCCGCTGGGGAGCCCCATCCCGTCGAGGGCCGAGTGACCGAGGTCAGCGGTTCGGCGGTGTCCATCGAGCACGGTGGAATCGACGGTGTCATGGATCCGGGCACCACGGCGTTCATCAGCGAACCCAACCTGTCCAAGCAGGTCCAGCCCGGCGACATCGTGCAGGCGTACACCATGATCACGGGCGACGAGGTCCGCGTGATCGGCTTCGAGGTGACCGGCCACGCCGAGCTCACCGAGTCGCTGCGCCCCATCGGACTGGGCGAGCTCATCCCGACGCAGACGGTCGCGGGACACGACGGCGACGTCCAGTTCGGCGCCGGAACCGGCCGGGTCCAGGTGGTGACCTTCCTGTTCACGACCTGCAACATGGCAATGTACTGCCCCCTGCTCACGCGGAAGCTCACGCAGCTGCAGAGCGAGATCAAGGGCCAGGCCGACATCGTCGCCATCACGCTCGACCCCGAGAACGACAGCCTGGACGTGCTGAAGAACTACGGCGAGCTGCGCAGCATCGACTTCGACGTGTGGCGCTTCGGGCGCACCGACCTGGACCACCTGCGCGACCTGCTCGTGCTCGCCGGCGCCTCGCGGGAAGAGGCGGAAGGCACGATCCATCACAACCTCCGCCTGATGGTGCTCGACAGCCAGGGACGCCTTGTCCACAAGGAGAAGGACAACCACTGGAAGGTCGAGGACATGAAGCGCATCGTCCTCGAGGCCGACGGCTCCCCGGCCGGCTCCTCCGAATAGGTTGGGCGCGCTCTACTGGCTCCTGTACGACCCGTGGGTGATGCTCGCGGCGGTCGTGCTCGCCGTCTGGCTGCTGCAGGGCACGTTCCGAGGCCGCTACTGGAGCCCGTTCGGCTGGTTCCGCCGTCGCAGCCAGATCCGGCAGCTCAAGAACCAGCTCGTCGCGAACCCGCACGACCTGACCGCGCACCTGGACGCCGGCAAGCTCCTGGTCGAGTCCGGCCGACACAAGGAGGCCCTCCCCCACCTGGACCAGGTCGTCGAGCGCCGCGACGCCTCGCCCGAGGGCTGGTACTTCCTGGGCCGGGCGCGCCTGGGCACGAACGATCTCGACGGGGGTCGGGCCGCCATCGAAACCGCGCTGGGCCTGCGCGCGAACCTGCTGCAGGGCGACCCCTGGCTGCACCTCGGCAACTGGTACTACAAGCAGAAGCGCTGGTCGGACGCGCTGCCCTGCTTCGAGCAGCTGGTCGCGCACAACGCCTCGACGTCCGAGGGCTTTCACAAGCTGGGCGTCTGCCATCGCGAGGTCGGACAGTCCGCCGAAGCGCGCGCGGCATTCGACGAGGCGGTCCACGCACACGAGAGCGTCCCCAAGTACAAGCGCCGGGAGAACCGGCCGTGGAAGTGGCGCGCGATGGTGGCCCGCAAGCGGCTTTGAGGGTCCTGTCCTGGGCCATGTGGCTCACCGTGGGCGGCCTCGGAGCGGCACTGATCGCCCAGCACGACGCCCGCATCGCGCTGGGCTGGGAGCGAGCCATCCCCTGGCTCGTCGTGGTCCTGCACCTGGCCATGGGCGCGGCGTGGGCGCTGGTCTTGCGGCGGGACGAGTGGGTCCGCGTCCGAACGGCGCCCGCGATGATCGTCGGCTGCCTGTGGATCTGGGGAGCCACCGAGGAGACCACCGCGGTCGAGCCGGGGACCGGAGCCGTCGGCCACGACGTCGTCGTCATCACGCTGGACACGTTCCGGGCCGACCACGTCCGCGAGGACTGGACACCGAACCTCTGGGCGCTCGGCGAGGAGGGGTCGCGCTTCACCCAGGCCGTCACCACCGCGCCGCTGACCGCACCCGCCCACGCCAGCATGTGGTCGGGCCTCGAGGTCCAGGAGCACGGCCTGCTCGCCAACGGACGCCGCATCGAGGCCGAGTCCGTCGTGACCCGTGCCCACGAGCGCGGCTACCGCACCGGGGCGTTCCTCTCCGCCCACGTCCTCGACACCGCGACTGGGCTGGACGCGGGCTGGGACCACTACGACGACCGCTGGGGCTGGCGGCAGCGAGGCGCTTGGTGGCCGGGCTTCGAGCTGCTCGACATCAAGGCCGGCTCGCGCACCCGCTCGGGCGACGAGACAGTCGAGCGTGCCCGCACCTGGCTCGCCGAGAGCGAGGACCCGGCGCTCGTGTGGGTCCACCTGTACGACGCGCACGGCCCCTATGTCGTGCCCTCGGAGTTCCGGCCCGCCCCCGAGGCCCTCGAGCGAGCCCGAGGCGCCGACCAGGCGGATCTCCGCCGACGAGACGGCCAGGCGATGGGTCTCGTCGACCTGCTCCATGCCGCTCGCCCCGCCCAGCAGACGCTGCAGTACCGGGCGGGCGTCCGCTACGTCGACCACCTTGTCGGCGAGCTGCTCGACGGGCTGGACCCCGACACCCGCGTGCTGGTCGTGGGCGACCACGGCGAGTCGCTGGACGAGCACGACTACTTCTTCAACCACGGCGCGCTGCTGTACGAGCCGTCCATCGCCGTGCCGTTCCTGGTGCGTGCTCCCGGGTTCGAAGGGGTGCGCGACGAGCTGGTGAGCGTGACCGCCGTACACGACCTGGTCGAGGCGATGACGGGCGGTCCGGCCGTCGACCTGGAAGCCCTCGGGACGCACGAGGTCCTGGCCTACACGACCGGACAACAGGCCCGGCGCGAGGCGCTCGCGAACGACGCCCCCGAGAGCCGCCGAGCAGCCGCCGTTCGGGTCGATGGCGCCAAGCTGGTCGTGCACGGCGACGCCTCGCCGGCCTGGTACGACCTGCGCATCGATCCCGACGAGCTGACCCCGCTGCCGGTGCCGGAGTCGATGTCCCGCTGGCTCGATAGACTGGATGCAGCTATCGCGGTGGAACCCCCTGCCCTCTCGGACGAAGATCGCGGTAGGCTCGAGGCCCTTGGCTACGTCGAGTAGACGGTATCAGGCCGATGTCAGCGCGGTGTCGAACACCCCGAGCAAGCGTCAGTCTACGAACAACCCCATCTCCACGACGGAGTGTCCCGATGTCGATCCTGCTGACCCTCTCGCTCTTTGCCTGCAACGGCGACCCCGAAGACTCCGGCCAGGACAGCGTCCCGCCCGAGGACACCGGCTGCGACGCTCCGGTGCTCTACTCCATCGACGCCGACAACGACGGCTTCGGCAGCACCGACTACCAGGAGTCCTCCTGCACCGGCGCCCCCAGCGGGTACGTCGAGGACGCGACCGACTGTGACGACCTGGACGCCCTGGTCTTCCCGGGCGCCGAGGAGACCTGCAACGGCATCGACGACAACTGCGACGGCACCGCAGACGAGGGCCTCGAGGGCACCACCTTCTACGCCGACACGGACGGCGACGGCTACGGCGACGAGACCTCGACGTCCGAGCTGTGCACGATCGCCGACGGCTGGGTCGAGGACGCCACCGACTGCGACGACACGACCGACGCGATCTCGCCGGACGCCGAGGAGGTCTGCGGCGACGGCATCGACAACGACTGCGACGGCACCGCCGGGACCTGTGGTCTGGCCGACGAGCTGCTCGCCACCGAGGCGAGAACCATCCTGCTCGGCGAGTCCGAGGGGGACCAGTTCGGCTCGCCCGCTCGCTCGGTGGGTGACACCGACGCCAACGGCCTCGAGGAGCTGGCGGTCGGAGCCCGCGGCTCGGACCTGGGCGCGGACGGGGCCGGCGCCATCTACCTGTTCGGCCTGCCGATGACCGGCGGCACCCAGAGCGCGGCCGACGCAGACGCCGTCCTGGTGGGCGAGGCCGAGAACGACCAGGCCTTCGCGGCCATCGGCGTCGGCGACAGCAACGGCGACGGCAAGGGCGACCTGGTCGTCGGCGCCAAGAAGAACGACGACGGCGGCTCGGACGCCGGAAAGATCTACTTCATGCACGGCCCCTTCAGCGGCCAGCACAGCCTGGGCGACGCGACCGCGACCTGGACCGGCGTCGGCGCGGGCGACCAGGCCGGCACCCTGTCGGTCGGTGACATGAACGGCGACGGCGAGATGGACGTGCTCGTCTCGGCCCAGAAGAACGACAACGGCGGCACCGACGCCGGCGCGGCCTTCGTCCTGAACGGACCCTTCGGGGCCTGGATGGGCGACCGCGGCCTGTACTCGGCGGATGCATTCCTGCGCGGCAATGCGGGCGAGCAGGCCGGCGGCGGCCTGGCGTACGCCGGCGACGTGAACGGCGACGGCATCGGCGACATGATCGTCGGCGCTCCCTACCAGACCGTGGGCGGAGTCGAGGACGGCGGCGCGGTCTACCTGCTGCACGGGCCCGTCAGCGGCACCGGTGATCTGGACTCGGCCGCAGATGTGCACTTCGTCGCCAACTCCGGCGGCGACGAGGCGGGCTGGGGCCTGGCCTCGGCCGGGGACCTGGATGGCGACGGCAGCGCCGACTTCATGGTCAACGCCCAGCGCGACGACATGCGCGACGACAACGCCAACGAAGGCGCCATCTACGTGGTGACCGGCGACTGGAGCAGCAGCGAAGGCACGGTGGACCTGGACAGCACGTGGATGAAGATCTACGGCATGAACACCGAGGACAAGCTGGCGAGCGTCAACGGCGGCGGCGACCTGAACGGCGACGGTCACATCGACCTGGTCGTCGGCACGCGCTTCCACGACGCCGGTGGCGACGACGCCGGTGCGGCCTGGCTGCTGTACGGTCCGTTCACGGGCGGCACGGTCGAGGTCGAGGACCTGGCCCAAACGCGCGTCGACGGCAAGGGTGACTCCGACGGACTCGCGGCGCCGGCCGGCCTCATTGGGGACCACAACGAGGACGGCTACGACGAGCTGGCCATCGGCGCCCGCTGGAACGACGACGCCGGCTCGGACGCAGGCGCGGCCTACCTCTTCCGGGGGGCTGGCCTCTAGGTGAGCACGTCGAGAAGGCGGTTCCTGGCGGGCACGCTCGCCGGGTCCACGCTGGCAGCCTGCCGAGCCACGCCTGGTCCAGAGGAGCACTCGTCTCCCCTGGACACCGCGGCGCCCCTGGACACCGCGTACGAGGCCCCGCCGGACGACCCCGGACCACACCGGGCCATCAAGGGCGTCTTCGTGTTCGGTGTGGACGGGCTGAACCTCGAGCTGTTCCGCGAGCTCGCCGGTCCCGGGTACCAGCGGCTGGCGGACCGGTCGATCGACTGCACCAGCGTGTTCGCGGACTACCCGCTCTGCGCGCCGACCCGGGCCAGCACGCTGACCGGTCTTCCCCCTCACGAGCACGGCCAGATCGGCAACGCGTTCGTGCTGAGCGACGAACTCCCCACGCTCATCGACCACTTCGCCGCGCAGGGCGTGGCCACCAGCCTGTTCGGCAAGCAGCACAGCAACAACGACGAGTCCGACGGCAGCTTCGGCTACGACCGCGTGATGAACCGGGCGAGCCAGTCGTTCTTCGCCGCGAAGCCGCTCTACAAGGATGGAAAGGAGTCCTGGGCGTACCCCGAGGACGTCGAGCTGCTGGCCGACATCGACCGCATCACCGAGCTGCCTCTCGGTGGACTCATCCGGCCCCGCTCGCAGGACCCGGACTGGGTGCTGACGAACGAGGCGCTCGCCGAAGCGAGGAGGCAGCGCGAGGCCGACGAGCCGTTCTTCGTGAACCTGCAGGTCCTGTCGCCGCACCACCCCTACGGCTGCCCCGAGGCGTACTACACGGCGATCGATCCCGCCGATGTGGACCTGTCGGCGTTCGACCGGTTCGGCTTCCTGGACAGCGCCGTCGGCCGATCCGAGGTCGAGGACCACTCCTGGGACGAGCTGGGCGAGGAGCACCTTCGCGTCCTGCTGGCCCGCCTCTACGGCATGCACCTGTACGCCGACGAGCTCCTGCGCTTTACGCTGTCCGAGCTGGACCGGCTCGGGCTCTCGGACGACGTGCTGTTCGTCTTCACCAGCGACCACGGCGAGATGGCCGGGAACAAGGGCCTCTTCCTGAAGACGGTCTTCGAGGACCACGCCACCCGCATCGCGCTGATGCTGCGTCCGCCGGGGCTGGTCCGAAGCCGCTCGTTCGACGGGCTGCTGAGCTGCCGCGACATCCTGCCGACGCTGGGCGGTCTGATGGGGCTCCCCCCGACCACGGGCATCGACGGGCGAGACCACAGCGAGAGCCTGCGCCTCGGGCTCCCGGCCCGCTGCGCGGTGTTCGCGTTCACCGAGATGTACAAGGGCCAGGACGACCAGCCCGTGACACTCGGCGAGATGGTGCGGACCGAGCGGTACAAGTACTGCCGGTTCGACGCGCGGGGCTTCCCCGACGGCGAGATGGCGCAGCTCTACGACCTGCAGGCCGATCCGAACGAGTCGGTGAACCTGGCCGAGGACCCCGATCTCGCCTGGCTCGTCGACGAACTGGACGCGATGATCGACGCCGAGGTCGACGGCTACGGAGGGCTGCTGGTTCCGCTCGAGAAGGTCTGACGCCACCCGGCGTGGGGGCTTCCTCCGACCGATCCACCGCGCGCTCGTCCAAGGTCGGGAGGTGGTTCCCCTCTCCTACGGCGTCGCTCTCGGCACAGCCCTGGTCTGGAACCAGCCCGCGACCCGGTCGCCCGGCCTCCAGGCGGCGTTCGAGGTCGCGCCGTCCCCGTACTTCTCGTTCGAGGGCCAGGTGGGGTGGCACCCGGACCTGCACGGCCGCGACCCACTCGACGCCACCCGATGGAACGAGACGCACGACAGCGAGCTGCTCGGGCGTGGAGCGCTCGTGGTGCGGGCCACCCCGATCTGGACCGAGGGCGACGGCCTCCACGCCCGGCTCGGCGTGCACGCAGGGATGGGCTGGGTGCGTACGAAGGACGATCTGGAGATGCTGCAGGCCGAAGACGACCCGCTGGCTCTGGAGACCGAGATCCAGCGGCACCCCTCGGTGGTGTTCGGAGGCGTCCTGGACCTCAGGGGCTCGGGCAAGCTCGGAGCGCGCATCCGCCTGGACACGCTGCGGTACATCGAGGTCCACAGCTCGACCGAGCTCACCTCGACCGCGGACAACCTCCTGGGCGCGGACCTGCTCGTCCGGTGGTGAGGCGGGTCACGAGATCCCGTCCTGCTTCTCCGAGACGACGATGGGGTGGTTCCGCAGCTTCTGAGGGATAGGGGGGCGCCATGAAGTACGTCCTCATCGGGGTCGGCGCCCTGTTGGCGCTCGGTGGCGCCGTCACGGTCCCCTGGCTCGTGGCTCCGGCGGCCATGCTGCAGGTGGTCCAGCTCAAGGGCATCGAGAAGGCGCTGGGCGAGGCGAAGTTCGAGCCCGGCCCTCGCGGGGACTTCGCGGTCTACGAGGGCGGCGAGGGTCCCACGATGGTGCTCGTGCACGGCTTCGGCGACTCGGCCAGCGGCTGGAGCCAGGTGGCCCCGTTGCTGACCGACAGCCACCGCCTGCTCGTGCCCGATCTGCCGGGCAGCGGGCTGTCCTCGCCCGGCCCCGACGAGGACCTGGCCTACAACGATCTGGAGCGCGGCCTGGAGCAGCTCCTGGTGGACGAGGAAGGCCCCATCACGCTCGTCGGCAACTCACTGGGCGGGATGCTGGTCGCTCGGTACGCGCTGTCCCACCCCGACGACGACCTGCACGTCGTGCTCCTCAACGGCGCCATCGTCCACCGGGACATCCCCAACGCCGAGCTCGTCCCCAGCACGCGCGAGGAGCTGGCGGTCAAGAACGAGCGGCTGTTCGGCGAAGGCAACCTGCCGCCCCTGCCCGGCTTCATGCAGGACGGCCTGCTGGAGATGCAGGACCAGCACCGCTACCGGGCGCTGCTGGCCGACATCAACGGCCAGAACCTGTGGCTGGGCGAGCAGGCGAAGGACCTGGGTCACCCGACCACGACCATCTGGGGGACCCCCGACGGCTTCTTCCCGGTCGAGGACACCGCGGTCTTCTCGGACGCGCCGGTCCTGCTCGAGGGCTGCGGCCACTCCCCGCAGTACACCTGCCCCGAGCGGCTGGCCGAGGCGCTACTCGCAGCCCGGTGACAGCTCCAGGTCGTCCACGAGGATGCGAACGGAGCCCGGAAACTCCAGCTTGATCGTGTACAATAGGTGCATCCCGTGAATCGGGATCCGCGCTGTCTCGAAGCTCGACTTGGGGACCGTCGTCTCCAGCCAGTCGGGCGTCGACCCCGGCTCGACCGTCACCACCTCGAGTCCGTTCACCCAGACGCGGACGACCACGCCATCGTCGTTGAGCGGGTCGTCGTGGACCTGGAGCACCCGGAACGCCAGCACGCCGTGATCCGTGGTCTCGAGCGGCTCGTCGAACACCCACCTCACCGAGCCCGAGCCGTCCCACGCGACCTCGAGCGCCTGGGTCGGCATGTACAGGGCCCGCGAGCTGTCCAGCGCCTCGAGCTCCTCGAAGGTCACGAGCCCGGTCTGTTCGACGGTCCCGCCTCGTCGGTGATGGTGTAGTGGCTGGCGCCCTCGACCAGCACGTTGAACCGCGGCCGCGTCGTCGACTCGTAGGTCCCGACGCTCGTGCCGTAGGCGGTGGTCCCGTCCTCGTCTCGCGACGCCACGATGTTCAGCATCGGCGGCAAGGCGTCGTAGACCTCGTGGTACCGCCAGAACGCGCCGTCCAGACTGGGCCGCGCCGTGATGAGCACGACGGCATCGGCGTCCATCGTGAGCAGCGCCTGCTGGGCGGCTCCGGCCCCGTGCGAGTGGCCCATGAGCGCGGTGGTGTCCCGATCCATCGAGCCCGCGAACGGCCCGGCGGCGTTCCACTCCTCGGACAGCTCGATGGTGTCCTCGAACAAGGCCGCGTGGTCGTTCCACCAGTCCCCGGCCCCCTCCCAGGCGCCGTTGTGGCCGACCGAGGACACGAAGAAGCCCCGCGAGGCCAGCCGCTCGAGGAGCCAGTCCGAGTTCCGGTAGTCCGCCCCGTAGGCGTGCTCGAAGTAGACGACCGGGAAGACGCCGTCGGCCACATCGCCGTCCTCGCCGTCGACCGCCGGGTAACAGACCAGCACGTCGAACGGCATCTCCTGCCCGTTCAGATCGGTCGTGTCCGAGTGCAGCGCGAACGCTGTCGAGTAGGCGCCCGGCGCCATCCAGTCGACCGCCTCGGCCTCGACGGGCTCGCACGGGCCGACCCCGGCCGAGTCACTCCCGCCGGAGTGGTCGGAGCCGTCGGTGGGGTTCACCTTCGGGCCCGAGCACGCCAGCAGGAGGAGGAGCATCAGTCCAGCTTACGCCGGAGCTGGAGTCCTGCGGTGTGGGTCGTGCCCACCTCGCGGACCTGGGCTTCGTACTTCAGTCCGATCCGCACTCCCTTGCCGCGCTTCATGTCGACGACGGCGAAGTACGCCATCTCGTGCGCGAAGCCGGGGACACCGAACGCCCGCGAAGGCGTCCGACGGTTCGGGTTCATCGTCCACGCCGGAGCGACGCCGACCTCGGCCCCCAGCTTGTCCTTTCGGACCTGGAGCGAGAGCGGGACCGCGATGCCGGACGAACTCGAGAGCTGCGCCCCCGACCACGCCGCCTGGTTCCAGAACACCTCGAGACCGAGCTGAGGCGACATGCCGCTCATGCCCGGTCCCAGCTTGGAGCCGATCCGCGCGTCCGCACCCAACACGCTCGAGCCGAGCTGTCCGGAGACGTCCACGTAGGTCTGGCCCGAGAGCTTGGACTTGCCCGTCCAGCGGTATTGCAGGCCACCGGACACGCCGAGGTCAGATGCCAGCGCGCCGCCGCCGTTCGCCGTGAGCATCACGGCGCCGAGCTGCGGCTGGACGAACCCTGCGGACGTCCATTCCGGCTTCTTCTTCTTGTTCTTGCCCTTCTTCTTGCCATCGGCCGCGTACGAGCCGGTGACGAGCGCCAGCAGGAGCACCGACATCAGATGCCGTAGTCCTGACCAGCGGTCGAGACACCCTCGTAGGCGTCCTCCTCGAGGAAGCCGGACCAGGTCGCCGAGATCGGCGTGCTGCCGGAGCAGATGGTCTGGACCGAGAGCTCGCAGTTGGCCGAGCTGCAGTCGGACTCCTCGGCGCTGGACTCGACCGGGAACCCGTCGTCGTCCACCAGGTAGTTGGTGGAGGGGATGTTCGAGCGGACCTGACCGTTCTCGGCCGGGTCCCACTCGTCGTCCTCGGTCCACGTGTGGGTCTCGTTGATGTCGGCGGCGACCTGGCCGGTGGCGTCGTCGCCGGCGATGTCGAGCGTCCACGTCGTCGTGCTCGTGCCCACGTTGTCGTAGGTGTAGCCGTAGCCGTCGGTGTGGGTCTCGGACTCCGTGCTGGACTGCTCGCCCGTCCAGGCAAACGTCCAGATGCCGCCGTCGAGCGTGCCCGGGTAGACCTCGTCGCCGATGACGAGCACGCCTTCCTTGCTGGAGTGCTGGGCGATCTGCCCGAACATGAGCATCGGGCTGACGGTCTCGTCGTACTCGATCGTCCAGTCGCTGGTGCCGGTGGAGCCACCGGGGACAGAGCCGTCGTCGTAGTTCTCGCTGATCGTGTCTTCGCAGGCGAAGTCGCCGGTCGAGAGCTCGAAGAGCCAGATTCCAGTGGGGTCCTTGCAGCCCGTCAGCGCCATCAAGATCATCATGAGTGTGTCCTCCCAAAGCGAGCCCCGAACGGGGGGCTCGACGGGCGTCACATATCCGTCACATCACTCCAGGGCGAGGCGCTTTTCCCGGTCGATGGTCAGCGGGAGTGTCCCCCAGCGGGTCCCGACGTCGACGGTGCCGTCGAGGCCGACGGTGATGGGCTCCTTGTCGGTGATGGCCGAGACCAGCGACTTGCCGAGATCGAGGAGATCGACCTCGATGGGAATCCGGACCCGCTTGCTCTCCTTGGCGGCCAGCGTGCCCAGCTTGTCGGTGTCGCCCTTGACGACCTTCTCGCCGTCGAGCGTCACCCCGTAGCCCAGCGACTGCAGGTCCAGGTCCACGGCCATCTGGTTGGTGACGTCGAGCTTGAGGTTGAGCTCGGCGGACTGGTTCAAAAGCGAGACGTCCTTGAGCTTGAGCCCGATGAGCTCGGCCTTGGGGCGCTTCAGCACCGGGAACTCGCCGTCGTGCTCGTACGGGATCTTCACCTCGCCCAGCGGCGTGTCGAAGCCGAAGTCGCCGGCCAGGGTGAACTCGGTGAAGTCCTTGTCCCCCAGGTCCGAGCGCAGGTCCAACAGGTCGCTGAACACGACGCTGACCGGCACCTCGAAGTCGCTCTTGCCGTCGGCCTCGAGCTTGAAGCCGTCCTTGTCGATCCCGTCGAGGAACGAGCTCCCCGACAGCGCCAGGTCCCAGCGGAAGCTGGACAGGGCCACCGAGACCGGGTTCGGGTTCTTGATCTGGAAGACGAACCGCGTGTCTGCGCCGTCGAAGTCGACGTCGTCGATCTCGAGGGACTTGAATGACACGACGGGCGTGTAGTCCTCGAGGTCGCCCAGGTCGGGCAGGTTCTTGAGGATGGCGCAGCCAGTGAGCAACAGGAGCATGAGGGACCTCCGCGAAGGGAACCTCCCAGGGCTATCCTCCCTTCCGTGTTGTTCCTCTTGCTCGGCTGCAACAGCCTGTCGACCCCCCGCGGGATCCCCATCGACATCTCGGGCCTGAGGTCGGCGCTGTGGATGACCGACCGGTCCATCAGCGAGGAGAGCGACTACGCGTCGGCCTACGTGCTGCTCTCGAGCGAGGACGTGCGCTGTGCGACCTTCCGCGAGAGCGAGTTCACCCAGGACGAGGGCGCCATCTGGCAGGGCGACCACGTCCTGCTGTACGTGAACTGGCACTACAGCCCCTTCGACTGGTCCGACTACGAGGGCGGCACGAACCTGGGCTGGGAGGGCATGTACGGCGCCGGCATCTCCTCGCAGGAGAACGTCGGCGAGGGCGTGGTCACCCGCCGGATGAACGTTCACCTGTACGACGACGGCGTGCGCACCAGCCCGAGCACCGAGGTCGGCGTGCTCGAGCTCGACTACTCGGGGTCCATCTCCGGCCGGCTGGACCACGCCAGCGTCGAGAGCCGGTTCTCCGCCGAGGACTGCGGCGAACAGGACGCGCAGGGCTACGACACGGGCTGGTACGAGTGACGCTCCTGCTGCTGGCGTGCGCCGACAACGCCGTCCAGGTCAAGGACACCGATGTCGTCCCCTTCGACATCGGCAAGATCCAGTCCGCGCTCTTCCTCGAGACCGCGGACAGCCAGCCCACCGAGGGGACCGGCGAGGCCGTCCTGTTGATGACCGAGGCAGACACCACATGTGACCAGTTCAAGCTGCAGATGGGCGGCTCGTCCTTCTACAGCCTGGTCTCGCAGAACAGCTTCGACGACGACGGGAACGGCATCCTGGGCGTGTTCACCTGGAACCACCGGGACGGCGAGAACTCCGGCTGGACCGGCACCTACCCGGTGTTCGGGTACGGCTACGAGGACGGCCGGATGCTCACGCGAGGCAGCTGGGTGTTGCCGTTCTCGGACGAGCAGACCTGGATCAACCAGGCCGGTGGGTACGCCGAGATCGACGGACGCCGCGGGGACACCGTTCGCGGCTCGATCGCGACCAGCGCGCTGTCCGCGAGCTTCCACGCCGAGCACTGCGGCAAGCAGAACGAGGGGTACTACTACTGATGCTCTGGCTCGCGCTGTCCTGCACCAACATGTCCAGCACCCGCGACGCGCCCTTCGACCTGGGCCGGCTGAAGTCGGCGCTGTGGTTCGAGGCCGCCTGGTCGGCCCCCGAGTCGGGCTTCGGCACCGCGACCATTCTGCTGCTCGACGAGGACTTCACCTGCGGCCAGCTGCACAAGGAGCTGTCCGGGGAGACCGAGCGCAAGGACTCCATCCTGTGGACCGCGAGCGGCCTGCTCCTGAGCCTCGACTGGCGCGACAGCGACGGCACCAACCTGGGCTGGGAGGGCGACTACTACCAGGGCACGTACTCGATGGGCTCGTACTACTACTACTACGCCGAGGGAACGGACGTCGCTGGCGGTACGGTCGCGACGGACCGGCGCACGCTGTCCGCGTCCGCGTTCGACGAGGGCCGGACGTGGTCGGGCGACGCGATACTCGCACGCCTGGCGGTGGACTCGGGCGGGGCCGACGAGGTCTCCGGGACCACCGAGTCGGCCTGGTGGAGTGCCCGGTTCGACGCGGAGAACTGCGGCCAGCTCGAGGCGGAGTATGGGTACAGCTACGACTACCGCTGAGGCCCTCATGTCCCGACTGCTCGCTCTCTCTTCGCTCGTCCTCCTCGTCTCCTGCAGCCAGGGCGAGACCTGCACCGCCGCCGTGAGCAGCGGCGCCACCGACCCGTGCGGCGGCGAGGGTGAGGACGTCTGCGCCTGTGACCTCGAGCTGTCGAGCTGCACGACCGAGTCGGCCTACTCCATCGACTGCGAGGATGTGGGCGACGGCACCATCGAGTGCGACTGCTACCTGGACGACGTGCTGAGCGGCAGCTTCATCTCCGACGCCGCATGCGAGTCCACGCCGCCGGTCGGGCACGAGTGGGTCGCGACCGTGAACACCGGCTGCGGCTGGGAGATCGACGTCCCGGCGCCGTAGCGGCAGAGGGCGCAGACTGCGCTCGGCAGCTCCGTTTGCTCGAGGGTTGACCGTCAACTCGGCCGCTGCGAGAGCCCAGCTCCGTTTGCTCCAGGGTTGGCCGCCAACTCGGTCGCTACGAGAGCTCTCCGTTGGCTCCAGGGTTGACCGTCAACTCGGCCGCTGCGAGAGCCCCCGGGACCGCGAGCGCCAGCGCGCCCTACCCCACCACCCGAGCGATCCGGGCCATCCCAAGGATCTCCCCCTCGAACGCCAGGTCGATGATCGCGCTGATGCGTGGCCGATGGCCGTTCTCGTCCTCGACCAGGAAGCACTCGGGCCGGTCGAAGATGTCGGGATCCCGGACCAGCGAGCGACTGCGCACCACCCGCCCATCGGCGAGCCGCAGGAGCGTGCCCGGCGGATAGCAGCCGACGCGGTTGATGAAGAGCTGCAGCAGCGTGCGGTCGTAGTACCAGCCCGCCTTCGTGACCATCAGCTCGAGCGCGACAGCCGGCGAGTAGTCGGCGACCTCGGACCGGGCCAGGTTGTCGTAGTCGTCCACGATCCGGAGGATCCGGCCGAACAGACCCGGCTCTCCGGCCGGGTGGTCGAGCGACCGGTGGTGCTCGAGCGTCGCGCGGATGCGCTGGACCTTCGCCTCGTGGAAGCCTCGCTGGCGGAGCAGGACGCGAGCGCCCGCCAGGTCGTGCTCCCCTTCGTCCAGGGCGTAGCCGACGTCGTGGCAGATAGCGGCGACACCCAGGTCCTGGAGGCTCGCCGGGGACAGGCCCAGCTCCTGGCCGAGCAGCAGCGCGAGCCGGGCCACCCGCACACTGTGACGCCCAGGTTGATGCTGGTCCTGCCGCTCCTCCCACAACCCCTCGGCCGACAGCCCCTCGGCGAGCATCTCGGTGACCGAGCGCCGGATCGGGAGCGGGTTCGGGACCCGATTCGCGGCGACCGCGTCCCACACGTCGGCCGCGGCCTCGGTGGCGCGGGCCATCATCTTCGCCGCCGACTGGTCGGTGACGACGTCGTCGTCGACCTTGAACAGGTAGACCCCGCTCAGCTCGACGCCATCCAGGCCCGCCGCGTGCAGGCGCATCTTCAGCGCCGCCCGCCGGTAGCGCCCCTCGGCTCGGACGGAGAACGCGGCGACCACGTCGCGGATCTGGCTCTCGCTCAGCGGCACGTACAGGCTGATCCCGCCGACGTTGTGCGCACCCAGCAGCTCGCCGAGCTCGGCGCTGGCGTCGTCGGAGCGCTGCGCCCGCATCCGGATGTCGTTGACGTAGGTCTGGCTCTCGACGGCCACGATGTGGATCGCGCCGAGCTCCGCGCACAGCCGCTCCAGACAGGCCGCGAACTCGCGGACGGGCTGGTCGAACGCCGCGTTGCCCAGGTCGTGCAGGCGGGTCAGTCGCAGCAGGCTCGACAGCAGCTGCACGCAACGCAGTCCGTGCTCGCGGACGACCTCGGCCAGTCCGGCGTCGCCGCCGCGTGCTCGGTCCAGCGCCTGGCCCAGCTCGATCTGCGCGCGCCTCAGGTCATCCACGTCGCCTCCGCTGCCGGCGGTGGACCAGGGCGCGGCGACACAGCTGGTACACCTCGTCCCCGGCCTTCTTGGAGAGCCACTCGAGCAGGTCGTCGTCGGCCGGATCGTCCAGCACCTCGAGCCCGGCGACAGCGGCCGTGCAGTGCCGATCGTCGCCCTTCGCCGCGAAGATCTTGAGCAGGCCCCCACCCGGCCGGATCCAGGTGCGGAACAGCTGGGTCGCCTGGGTCGGATCCAGCCGGGCCAGTGCGACCCCGATGGCCTGCAGCTCGACCGGGTCGGCCTGGTCGACGCGCGCCGCGACCGCCCCGAACGCCGGCTCGTACCGCCGCTCGGCGATGGCCTCGATGGTCTTGATCCGTGCGCCCGCCATCGGGGCGTTCAACAGCTTCAGGAGCGCCGCGTCCAGCTCGCCGCTGCGGCCGATGCGCTCGATCTGCCACAGAAGCTCGGTCAGGATCGGCTCGTCGCCCCGATCCACGAGCTCCGGAGCCAGCTGCGCCAGCCGCTCGGGCATCAGGTGGCCCGCGGCGCGCACCAGGTCCGCCGACACCTCGCCCTCGGCCTCCCTGAGCTGGTCGATGAAGTACTGCTCGCGCCCCTCGATGAAGGGCTCCAGGAGCTGCCGCGTGATGCGACGACTCCCCTGGTCGCGGTCCGAGTGCAGCAGGCCGATCAAGTGATGCAGGTGGTCGCCAGGGAGCATGAACAGGAGCTCGATGAGCTCGGGGGGCGCTGACTGGTGGCTCTTCTGGATCGAGCGGACGATGCGAGCCAGCGCGGCCGGCTCGGACAGGCGCCGCAGGGCGACGTCGAGGGCCCCGGGGTCGTGCGCCAGGTGCACCCGCAGGAGCCGGACCATGCGGACGAGTCGACCGACCTGCTCCTCGGCCATCAGGAAGTCGCGCAGCTCGTCCAGGTAGAAGTGCACGTCCCCCGCGTCGAGCTGACTCTCCGGGTCCGCCACGTGCTGGAGCAGCAGCTCGGCCAGCCGCAGCGCGCCCTCGGGCAGGTGCTTGCTGTCCGCCTCGCCGAGCGCCGTGACCTGCATGTCGAGGTCGACGTCCCCGTACGCCACCTCGCCCCGCTCGCCGAAGTCGGGGAGCGGCTGGTCCTGCGCGCGGGGGACGGCGACATGGGCGTGGTACGCGATGTCGTCCTCCTCCTCGTCCTCCTCGTCCGGCACGAAGCCCTCGACCGCGTGCACGTCGATGTTCGAGAAGCCGGCCTTCCAGAGCAGCGTGACCAGGTCGTCTTCCTGCTGGCGGATGCCGGTGAAGCGGATCGACAGGACGGACAGCAGCCGCAGCAGCTCGTCCCAGCTCGCGTGCTGGCCGATGCTCAGGCTCCGGACGCCATCGCGGAACATCTTGAACGCCAGGCTGCGCTCGCGGTCCGTCTCCTTGTAGACGACCTCGCCGTCGCGCAGGAGCTCGAACGGCCGCACGGTCAGATCCAGGTCACCGTGGGCCGCCGCGTAGTCCTGCCAGCTGTCGCGATAGTCCTGGAGGAACCCACAGATCGCCTCGTTGCCGGGGTCGTACAGCAGGAAGCTGCGGCCGGCGCGAGCGAGCGAGAGCAAGACGTCGCTGGCGGCTTTGGAGGCGTCGTTGGACACCCCACCAACGTAGCTCGATTGGCCCGTCCTACGCCACGCCGATGGCCTGCAGTCGCTCACGCAGGAAGTCCCGCGCCTTCACGGTGGGTCCACCGGTCAGCCGGCCCAGGTCGGCGTTCGGATGCGGGTGCAGGAAGAACGGCATCGAGAAGCGGGCTTCGTCCCGGACCATCGGGTTCACCACCCGATGGGTCGTCGCGGGCACGCCCGTCAGCAGGCTCATCATGTCGCCGGTGTCGCAGATCATCACGTCGCGCGGCGTGGTCACGTCGAGCCACTCCCCTGCCCGGGTCTTGATCTGGAGGCCCGGGTTGGGCGAGTACGGCAGCACCGTGATGAGGTTGATGTCCTCGTGCGCGGCGCCCGGACCGAGCCCTGCAGCGTCCCGTCCCCGAGCGCCGGGTAGTGGATGATCCGCATGACCGAGTTGCCGTCGTGCACCAGCTCGCGGAAGAAGCCCTCGTCACAGCCCAGGTGCTGGCCGAAGCCGTCCAGGAGCCGGTTTGCGAAGGACTCCACCTGGTCGAACAGGTGCTGGAAGACGATGCGGGCTTCCGGGTACTCGCGGGGGAACTAGTTCGGCGGGACCTCGCCCGACACGGTCAGCTCGTGGTTCTGCGGGAGCTTGCGCCCCACGTGCCAGAACTCCTTCAGGTCGGGCCGCTCGACGTCCTTGGCGTGCTCGACCCCGAAGCTCGTGTAGCCGCGCTGACGACCGTTCTCGGGCGTCTCGTACCGACGCTTGGTGTCCGCTGAGAGCGCGAACAGGCCCTTGGCGGTCTCGTAGCCCTGGGCGACCAGGTCCAGCGGGATCCCGTGGTTCTGGACCGCGACGAAGCCGACGTCGATGAGTGCCTTGCCCAGGACGTCCGGGTCGAACGCCTCCATGTCCACGACCGGGATGCTCACTCGAATCCACCTCCGAAGTGCAGCTCATAATCCACGCGAGGGGCTTGGTGAAGCCGCCTGCCGCCCTCGGTCATGGACGACGCGCCGACCCAGCCGACGGTCAGACCATGACGCTCGCCGAGGTACCGGGTTCCGAGCACACGAAGGTTCAGATCCGGGCCCGCCGGCACCTGGACCCGGCCCTCGACCCCGAGCTTCCACCGGTCCGTCGGGCGCACGTCCACGGCCACGATTCCCGCCGCGGCCCAGCCGTGCGTGATGGGCGCGATCATCTCGTCGAGCCAGCCGAACTCGGTGTCGGTGAGCTCGTTCAGGCCCTGGTCGTCCCGCTGGAGTTGGAGCCCCGCGCGTCCCAGGAGGCCGGCCGACATCCGGACCGGCCCTCGCTCGACGCCCGCGGTCACGCCGAGCCCGGGGATCAGCGTCCATGGGACGAACTCGTCCTGGGTCAGCGGCGTCCCCTGCATCAGGCGCAGGCCGTAGGTCGGGACCGAGAACGAGCCGGTCACCGCGACCGCGACCCCCTCGCCCGAGACGACCTGACGCTTCACGCCGATGTCCGGACTGACCAGCGAGGTGAGCCCGGAGACATCGATCATCGTGTTCGGCGTGACGCCGACCTCGACGTGACGGAACACGCCCGCGACGGCGTGGCCATCGGACAGGACCCAGGGGTTCGAGGACAGCGCGTAGAGCGGGTCCTGCTGCACATCGCTCGCGCCGGCCGCGAGCAGGTAGGCACCGACGAAGACGGCATCCATCAGCGAATCCACTCGCCCGAGATCGGGCAATGATCGGACAAGGCCATCGGGTCGATGGTCCCGCCGGGGGTGTCTTCGGGCGACTGGAGGGTCTTCCCGCCGCTCCACTGTCCGGTGGCGAACAGGTAGTCGAGCTTGCGCGTCCAGAACACGTCGCTCGCGATCGAGTGCGTGTGGAACGCCGCCTGCTCCTCCTCGGTGTGGACCTGGTAGTTGCCGAGCGGGATGGCGGTCGGCCACGTCTCGTACCAGGGGTCCATGACCGGGCCGTCGGTCACATACGTCACGACCTCGACCGCGCGCTCGTCCAGGGCCGGCGGGTCGTCGGCGAAGTCCTCGAGCCGCAGCGAGCCCGGGGGCACCGCGTTGAAGTCCCCGCCGATGAGCAGGTCGCCGTCGATGGACTGCGCCTCGGCCAGCGTCGCGTTGATCTGACGGACCTTGGTGCCGTCGGTGTCGTACGCGCTGGGGTGGTTGTTGAGCGCGGTGAAGTGGTCGTCGCCCAGGTCGATGCCCACCCGCTGGATGCAGCGGTCCAGGTAGAAGGTCTGGATGTACGCGGCCTGGTCCGTGATGGGGTCCAGCGCGATGCGGGTGTTCTCGTCGATGGGGTACTTGCTGAAGACCGCCAGCCCCGTCGAGATGGGGCCGACCCCGTGGTCCGCGATGAACTCGCCCTCCCAGTTCGGGACCCAGGCGGCGTAGTTCATGTCCGTGGTGTTCAGGATGACGTCCACCATGTCGACGTAGGCGCTGCGATGGCTCGCGACCTCGACCTCCTGGGCCAGGAGGATGTCCGGGTCGAGCTCCAGCACCAGATCCCGAATCGCCTCGGTGTTCCCCATCGCCTCGTCGTGGGTCATCACGGACCGGTCGCCGTAGCCGTCGAACCAGAAGTCGAGGCGCCCACCGGCGAACTTCATGTTCCAGGTGACGACCTGGACGGTGGGTGGATCGGCGGGCGCTTCGGAGAGCGTCTCGGCGGTTCGGATCGCGTGGGACCAGTCCTCTCGCGCGGCGTAGTCGCCGACGATGGGGCTGCACGCCAGGAGGGAGAGGAGCATGGGCGAGAGAGTATCCTGGGCGCATGCTCCTGTTCATGGCGTCAGCCCACGCCACACAGATCGTCGATGGCTCGTCGCTCACGCTGCACCAGGCGCTCGCGAACATCGGCACGGACAGCGCGATCCTGATCGACCCGTCGTACGACGCCTCGGTCGAGGGCCCGGTGATCATCGAGAAGCCGGTCAGCATCCACTCGTGGACGGCCGAGGTCCCAGCGCGCATGCCCGCGACGCTGGTGTACGGCGCCGAGGTGGTGTTCGGGGACCTGGAGTTCCACGGCGAGACCGACACCTTCACGCACGACTCGAACGGCACCTCGTACGAGTGCGGCGGATGCGCGCTGTGGCTGAAGGAGTCCGAGCTCGACGCCTCGCGCCTGACGTTCGAGGGGCGCGGCGGCGCCACGGCCCCGTTCTGGATCGAGGGGAGCCGGGCGTACATCAGCAACCTGACGCTCCAGGAGACCGGGGCGCCGAACAGCCTGTGGATCGGCCGCGGCGCGGGTGGAACGGACGTGGTCGTCCAGGGCTGCACCGTCGCCGACAACTCGGGCCCTGTGCGTATCGAGAGCGAGGTCTCCAGCGACATGATGGTCGTCATCGACGACTGCGAGTTCCGCGACAACGTCTCCAGCGACCCGAGCGCAGCCCCGGACATCCACGCCGAGAACGCGCAGCTCGTCCAGATCGAGGACAGCACGTTCTCGGACTCGGTCGGTGGCACCGGGGCCGGCAGCATCTACGTCCAGGACTGCCCGACCACCCAGCTCAGCAACCTGACGTTCAAGCGGACGAGCGGCGGCGACGGCGGCGCGGTGCGGCTGAAGTCCGACGTCAGCAGCATGAGCCCCTGGGTCAACACCATCGACGTCATCGGGGCCGAGGCCGGGGGCAAGGGCGGCGCCTTCCACATCGGCGGCGAGTACCTGGACGCCTCGCTCTCCGACATCCGCATCGTCGACACCAAGGCCACCAGCGGCGGCGGCCTGTACGTGAGCGACAGCACCGTCAGCTGCTCGAACTGCGGCGTCTACGGCACCGAGGCGACGACCAGCGGTGGCGGACTCGCGACGTCCGGGACGGCGCAGGTGAGCCTCCACCGGACGTGGCTCTGCGGCAACTGGGGCACCACCGTGGGCAGCGCGATCTTCACCGACGGGCGAGGCTCGCTGACCGCCGAGAACACCATCGTCCAGGACCCGCGGGGCGCCGCCAGCGGGCTCGAGCTCACGGGAGGAACGGACGTCGCGTTCGACCACGTGGACCTGCTCGGGCGAAACGGCACCGTGGCCATCGGGGGCGAGCACGGCGACTTCCTGATGCAGAACACCATCATCGCGGGCTGGGGCATCTGGGCCGACGGCAACGTGGACGGCACCCGGACCATCCGCTGGAACCTGTGGGACGCCGGCACGTCGACGAACGACGTCCAGCCGACCAGCGAGGACATCGAGGCCGACCCCGAGTTCGTCGACGACTTCGAGCTGGGCGACTGCACGTCGTTCCCGATGCTCGACGCGCTGGTCCCCTCGCCCGCCATCGACGCCGGCGGCCCCAGCGGCTGCCTGGACTGGGACGGCAACTCGGTCTGCGACATCGGGGCGTTCGGCGGCCCCGACGGGAAGCCCGACCAGAGCCCGTGGACCGAGGGCTGGGACGGCCACCCCGAGCCCGAGGACACCGGCTCGGACGAGACCGGCCTGGACAGCGACGACTCCCCCGTGGACTCGCCCGACAGCGACTCCGACTCCGGCGAGCCGACCGGCGACACCGGCGTGGCTCCGCCCGGCTCAACGGTGTCGTATCTGAGCGGTGGCTGCCGAACCGGGGCGGCTTTCCTCATGCTCCTGGGGCTCGGGCTCGTCGTCAGGCGGCGCTGATCGGCGGAGCGGATCGCGAGGAGGCGAGCGTGAGGAGGCGAGTTGCGGTCCTCCCGCGGGTCGAAGCTCCCATCCTCAGCGCCAGGAACCGAGTTGCGGTCCTCCCGAGGGTCGAGACTCCCTTGCTCGCCCGCGCCAGTTACCCAGCTCCCGAGGACACCATGAAGCTCATCGCGACATGCGGAAAGGGGCTCGAGCAGCTGCTCGCCGCCGAGATCCGAGGCCTGGGCTTCGACCCCATGATCGAGGTCGGCGCGGTCGCGTTCGAGGCCGAACACAGCGCCCCAGCCGTGCGCCTGGCCAACTGGAAGCTGCGCACCGCCAACCGCGTGCTGCTGGTCCTCGGAGGCTGGAAGGCCAGCAACGAACAGGACCTGTACTTCGGCGCGTTCCGCCTGGTGAAGGGCTGGCGAGGCAGCCTGTTCGCCCCCGAGATGACGCTCTCGATCCGGGCCAGCTCGAGCGCGAGCAACCTGCGCGACGTCGGCTACATCGGACTGAAGGTCAAGGACGGCATCGTCGACGGCCAGCGCGAGAAGTTCGGCAGCCGCTCCAGCATCGATCGGGACAACCCGACGCTCCCGCTCCGTGTCCGCCTGCACCGCAACCGGGCGACGCTCCTGTTCGACACCAGCGGCGAGCCACTGGACCGGCGCGGCTACCGGGTCGAGTCCACCGAGGCCCCCCTTCGCGAGACGCTGGCGGCCGCAGCGGTCCTGGCCAGCGGCTGGGACGGGACGGGACCCATCGTCGACCCGATGTGTGGCTCGGGCACGCTCCTGGCCGAGGCCGCGATGATCTCGGTGGGCTGCTCGCCCCAGCAACTGCGGCGCCGGTTCGCGTTCATGGGCCTCCAGAACCACGACCGTCAGGCCTTCCAGGACCTGAAGTCGCAGGAGCCGCAGTTCGAGGGCCTCGACCTGTACGGCGGCGATCTGAGCGAGCACGCGTTGCTCGCCACCCGGGACAACCTGGACGAGCTCGGCCTGAAGGTGAAGCTCCGGAACCGGGACGCCATCGGCAGCGAGCCCCCTCCGGGCGGCCCCGGTCTGCTGGCCGTGAACCCGCCGCACGGAGCCCGCCTGGCGGCACCGGACTGGCGCCGCGTGGGGACCTGGCTCGACGAGCAGTACGCGGGCTGGGCGCGGGTGATGGTCGTCGGCGCCGAGCACGACCTGGGCATCGAGCCCACGCAGGCGATACCGATCCGGAACGGCCCTCTGGAAGGCTGGATCCTGACCTTCTGAGGAGGCCCCCATGTGGTCGCTGCTGTCGCTGTTCGCCCTGGCCGAGAACCCTACCTACGACATCTCGGACGACCAGATCGAGGGCGAGCTCCAGCCTCCGGGAGAGGAGGAGATCGGGGACGAGCACAGCGATCTGTCGCCCGAGGCGAACGCCGAGTTCGTCGAGGAAGAGCCCGCCCCGCCACGCAGCTACACCGTCTCGGACGGGTCCTCGCACCTGGTCGTCCTGCTGAACGCACCGGACGGCAGCAAGGCCCACGACCACGCGGTCGCCGCGACGTTCGTGACCGGCTCGGTCGTCTGGGGCGAGGACACCGCGACGTCGTCCATCGAGGTGAGCTTCCCGGTGAACGGGCTCGTCGCGGACACCGACGAGCTGCGCGCCGAAGCGGGCTTCGAGGACACGTTGAAGGAGAAGCACCAGGCCAAGGTCGTGGAGCACATGCTCGCCGAGGACCAGCTCAACGAGGCCGCGTTCGGCGACATCGTCTTCGCGTCGACCGCCATCACCGCGACGGACGGCGGCTTCGACGTGACGGGCGACATGACCATCCGCGGCGTGACCGCGCCGGTGACCTGCTCGCTCACGGTCGAGACGGACGAGAAGATCTGGGTCGGCACCGGGACGTTCGACATCACGGCGACCCAGTTCGGCTTCGAGCCCTACGCCTTCGGCAAGTACTTCAACGCCGACGCCATGACGGTGAGCGTGAAGCTGGCGGCCGCGAATTAGGTGGCGACGCCGCTCTCCAGCTACCAGAAGAAGCTCTTCGTCTTCCTGAGCGTCGCGACGTTCTTCGAGGGCTACGACTTCCTGGCGCTGTCCCAGATCCTGCCCAACCTGCGGGCGGACATGGGGCTGTCCGAGGCCGGCGCCGGCGTGATGGTCGCCGTCATCAACATCGGCACCATCGCCGCGTACGTGCTGGTGCGGAAGGCGGACCACTGGGGCCGACGCCAGGTCCTGATGATCACCATCGCCGGGTACACCATCTTCACCGGGCTCTCCGGACTGGCGCCGGACGTCTACTCGTTCACGCTCTTCCAACTCCTGGCGCGCGTGTTCCTGATCGCCGAGTGGGCCACCGCGATGGTGTTCGCGGCCGAGGAATACCCGGCCGACCGACGCGGCATGGTCATGGGCGTCATCCAGGCGTTCTCCTCGCTGGGAGCTGTGTTCTGTGCCGGCGTGGTGCCCCTGTTGCTGACGCTCCCCTGGGGCTGGCGGTCGGTCTACTTCGCCGGCGTCATCCCGCTGATCCTGCTGGCGTTCGCTCGCCGAGGCATCCAGGAGACGACGCGCTTCACCGAGGCCAAGGCGGCCGCGCCCGCCGTCCGACCGAGCTTCTTCGCCATCCTAAAGAGCCCGTACCGGACCCGCGTCTTCCAGCTCGCGCTGATCTGGGGGCTCACGTACATGTGCACCCAGAACGCGATCACGTGGTGGAAGGAGTTCGCCGTCGCCGAGCGGGCCATGACGGATGGTCAGGTGTCGATGAGCATCACCCTGGCGGCGGTCGGCTCGATGCCGCTGGTGTTCGCCGCGGGCAAGCTCCTGGACGTCGTCGGCCGCCGAAAGGGCGCCGTCATCATCTATGTGGCCACGGCCATCGGCGTGGTCGCCAGCTACACGCTGCAGTCCCACTGGGCGCTGACCATCGGGCTCATGGGCGGCATCTTCGGGGCCAGCGCGGTGCTGCCGGTCATGAACGCGTACACGGCCGAGCTGTTCCCCACGGCGTTCCGCGGCGACGCGTATGCCTGGGCGAACAACCTGCTGGGCCGCATCGGGTACGTCCTGGCTCCCCTGGCGGTCGGGCTGGCTGCCGCGGACTTCGGCTGGGGCCCCTCGGTCGCGGCGACGGGCATCTTCCCCATCATCGCGCTCGGCCTCATCCTGTTGTGGCTGCCGGAGACGAAGGGGCAGGAGCTGGAGGAGTCCAGCGCGGTCGCCGGATAGACGTCCGCATGCGACAGCGAATGATCGTTCGGGTCCACGCGGCCCAGGACGAGATCACGGCGGCCCTGTCCGCCATCGACGGCCAGGCCTTTCACGAGGACCTGTGGGAGCGACCCGGCGGTGGTGGCGGCCGGACACGGGTGCTCGAGGGCGGCGACGTCATCGAGAAGGGCGGCGTCAACGTGTCCGCGGTGCACGGGACGCTGTCCGAGGCGGCGGCGCAGAGCATGCGCGGACGAGGGCTCTCGATCGACGACCCCCGCTTCTTCGCGACCGGGCTGTCCCTGGTCCTGCACCCGCGGAACCCGTACGCCCCGACCGTCCACGCGAACTACCGCTACTTCGAGCTGGGCGCCGAGGCCTCGCCGACGGCGTGGTGGTTCGGCGGTGGCACCGACCTCACCCCGAACTACCTGTTCGACCAGGACGTGCGGCACTTCCACGGCGTCCTCAAGGCGTGGTGCGACGAGCACGACCCGGCGTACTACCCGCGCTTCAAGGAGTGGTGTGACGAGTACTTCCTGGTCCGGCACCGCAAGGAGACGCGAGGGGTGGGCGGCATCTTCTTCGACGACCTGCACGACCGGTCTCGCGACGAGGTCTTCGCCTTCGCGAGCGGAGGGCTGTCGGCGTTCCTCCCGGCCTACCTGCCTCTCCTGGAGAAGCGGAAGGACACACCGTACGCGGAACGGGAGCGCGCCTGGCAGGGCCTGCGGCACGGTCGCTACGTCGAGTTCAACCTCGTCTGGGACCGCGGCACGGCCTTTGGTCTGCGGACGGACGCGCGCATCGAGAGCGTGCTGATGAGCCTGCCGCAGACGGCGTCGTGGGCGTACGACCACCATCCCGAGCCCGGGAGCCCGGAGGCGGCCCTGGTCGAGGTGCTGAAGAGCCCGAGGGACTGGGTCTAGCGCCGGCGGGGTCTGAGGTCGCCGAAGGTGGGGGGGCTGACCGGCAGCCTCGGGGTTCGAGGACCCTAAGGTCGCCGGAGCCGGGGGGCTGACCGGCAGCCTCGGGGATCGAGGCCTCTGACGGCGACGAAGGTGGGGGGCTGACCGGCAGCCTCGGGGTTCGAGACCTCTGAGGTCGCCGGAGCCGGGGGGCTGACCGGCAGCCTCGGGGATCGAGGCCTCTGACGGCGACGAAGGTGAGGGGCTGACCGGCAGCCTCGGGGCTCGAGGCCGCGACCGGTTTGACCGAGCAAACGGAGCCCCAGGTCTCACAACGGCCGAGTTGACCCCCAACCCGCGAGCAAACGGAGCCCCAGGTCTCACAACGGCCGAGTTGACGGCCAACCCTGGAGCAAACGGAGGCCCCAGGTCTCGCAGCCGCCGACTCGAACCGCTCAGTCCAGGTCGAACTCGATCTCACCGCCGAGCTCGATCTCGTAGTCGCCCCAGCCACCCTCGTAGACGTACAGACCCTCGAGCGTGGCGTCGATGTCGTCGTCGTCGTCAGCCTGGCCGCTCACGTCGAGCTCGACGTCCTCGTCCCGGTAGTCCAGCCAGAGCGTGCCGGTCAGGACGCCGTCCTCGTCGATCGCGCCTTCGATCTCGACGTCGGACTCGCCGCTCCAGCTGCCGAAGTCGCACAGGCCGTCACCAGAGAACGAGCCGTCTTCCTCGAACTCGACATCGAGCTCGCCGTCGCAGTCGAAGCTGCTGCTGCCTTCGATGCGCAGGTCACCGGTCCAGTCGCCGGCCCACAGCGCAGTCCCGGGATCCTCCTCCTCTTCCTCCTCGACGGGGGCGGAGTCGTCGACGGACGGATCGCCGTCCGAGACATCCAGAGAAGAGTTGGAACCGCAGGCCAAGGACAGCAGGAAGAGGGACATCGCGACTCCGGGGGGATGGAATGTTCACATGGCCGACCGGTCCGCGACCGATCACCCGACGTTGTCAGGAGCTCTGGACATGTCCTCGGGTGCGGAGTCACCACCCCTGTGAAAAACTGCGCGCATGCTCCTGATCGGCCTCGCCCATGCCGTGCCGCTGGCCCTGCCGCCGGGAGAAGATCCCGCGGTCTGGGAGGAGCCCGCCATGCTCGCCGGCTTTGAGCTGGACGCGGCGAGCGGCGAGTCCTGGGCCCGCCTCGAGGCGGGGGGCGACGAGTGGATCCTGCTCGTCCGAGACACCACCGGCGCCGTGCGTACGGTCGGCGTGCCGGCACCGAGTTCGCCGTCCGCGCGCGAGGACCTGGTCTTTCTGGCGAGCAGCCTGCTCGAGCCGCTCGACGTCCCCGAGCCCGAGCCCGTCGTCGTCCGTCCGCCGACCCAGCCCATCCCCGAGCCCGAGCCCGAGCCCGAGCCCGAGCCCGAGCCCGAGCCCGAGCCCGAGCCCGAGCCCGTGGTGGTCGAGCCCGTCGTCCTCCCCGAGCCCGAGCCCGTGCCCCTGGCCAGCCTGGGCCTGCGCCTGGACGCTGGTGTCGCCGCCGCCCACAGCGAGTCCCTCAGGCCATTCCTGGCTCCGCGCGTAGGGGCCGAGCTCGAGCAGGTCTCGCTGGGCTTCGAGGCGACCGTCCGTCCCTGGTCCACCGTCCGCGACTACGACGTCACCGTGCGGGCCGGCGGCGTGGGCGCGTTCGCCGATGCCCACGTGAGCGAGTCCATCCGTGTCGGCGGCAGCATCGGCCTGGGCTACCGGCTCTACACGCTCGACGAGTCCCGCTGGACCGGCGTCGTCCCGGTGGTCTCGGCTCGCGCTGGCTGGGACCGAGGCCATCTCGGCGTCTACGCCCGTGTCGACACCGACCTGCGCCGGGTCGACGTGGTGACGAGCTCGACGGAGCGCCTGAGTCCGATCGGTGGCAGCGCCGGCATCTCGGTCCGCAAGTGATCGGTTCCCCTCCAGGTGGCCATGAGTCCGGCGTGGTGTCCCAACAGCCAACGCTGAGCCCGAGCTGGAGAGCGATCCAGGCTCGCGAGCCCGAAGCGCTCGAGGCGCTCTTCGCCGACTGGAGCCCGACGGTGCTGCAGTGGTGCCGGCGGCTCGGTGGACCCAAGGTCGATGCCGAGCAGGCCGCACAGGAGGTCCTGATCGTGGTCCTCCGAAAGCTGGGCACCGTCCGGAACGAGAAGGTGCTTCCGAGCTGGATCTACAGCGTCTGCCGACGGACGGCCTCCGCCCATCGCCGCGAGGCCTTCACCCGTCGCTGGGACGCGGACGTCGAGCCGACGGCCGGCGCCGTGGTGATGGACATGGAGGGCCGAGACGCCCTGCAGCAGGCCTGGGGTCTCCTCGAGGAGCTCCCCGAAGACCTTCGCGAGGTCCTGGTCCTTTGCGACCTGGAGCAGCGCACCGACACCGAAGCCGCCGAGCTGATCGGCTGTCCGGTCGGGACAGCCAAGAGCAGACTGCGCCGCGCACGAGCCAGCTTCCGCCACGCGGCGGCTGCGCGCGGACTACGAGGAGGGCGCGATGACTGAACAGGATCCGCTCCAGCTCCTTCGAGACGCCACCCAGGCGTCGGACCGCGACGTCGACTCACTGCGCTCGCGGCTGCCCATCGATCTGTCCACCGTCGCGGACGACGCCCCCGACCTGCCCGAGGCCCCCTCCGCCTCGCCGACCCGCTGGCCTTGGCTCCTGGTCGCGGCGGCCGCGCTCCTCGCCGTGGGCGCCTGGCAGCTCGCCCCCGCGCCCGAGCCCGCCGAAGAGCCCGTCGCCGAGGTCGCCACGCCCCAGGCGCTGGACCGGGTCCTGACCCAGGGCGTGGTCGAGTTCGAGCCGGGCATCCGACTCGTGGTCGACGGCACCGGACGCATCGAAGGCACCGCCCAGAACGCCGTCGTGCACTGGGAGTCGGGCCGGCTGGACGTCGAGGTCGACCCGACCGCCGACGTGCGCCTCTCGGTCCGCACGGACTCCGGCGAGGTCGATGTGCTCGGCACCGTCTTCTCGGTCACCCAGGATCCTGACGGCATGGTCGTCGCCCTGGACCGCGGCAAGGTCGAGGTCCGCTGCGAGCACGGCGAGGGCGCCATCCTGATGCCCACCCAGTCGCACACCTGCCGGCCGATGACCGCTGGAAAGGCGCTCAACGAGGCGAACAGCCTGCGCGACGACCCGGCGGCGTTGCTCGAGAGCGCCGAGCGCGGCCTGACGCTCGCCACGGCCGGCTCGGCCATCGAAGGAGAGCTCCTCGTCCGACGCATCGAAGCCCTGCAGGGCCTGGGGCGTGACGCCGAAGCCCTCGACGAAGGCCTTCGCTACCTGAAGCGTGACCAGCAGCCCCGCCGCGACGCGGTCTGCGCGCGAGTGCAGGAGCTGGGCGGAGCCTGCGAGTGATCTTCCTGATCGGCTGTGGCCCGATCGTGCTCGACCTCGAACCGGACTCGACGCTCCCCGACACCTCGCTGCCCGACCTGGGCTGGCAGGTCCAAGGGGACGACGCGGGCGCCTTCGTCGGCGTGGAGCTCGACGCCCTGGGCGACGAGGTCTTGATCTCGGCCGAGGACGCCGTGGCCGTTCACGCCCTGGACGGTCAGGTGCACGCCTTCTCCGAAGGGCGGCTCCACATCGACGCCCAGGGGCTGACCTCGGTAGCCGTCTTCGGAGACCAGCTGGCGCTCGGGTTCGGGGGGAGCGACACCGTCTGGCTCCTGAACCAGGACCTCGAGGGGCTTCACACCGCCGGCGCCGGGACCGCCCTGGCCCCCGAAGGTGCCGAGGCGTTCGGGACCTCGGTGGCGCCACTCGACATGGACGGAGACGGACTGGATGAGCTGGCCGTCGGCGCGCCGGACGACGCGTGGACGTTCGGTCGAGCGAGCGTGTACGACGACGATCTCGCCGACACGCTGGTCCGAGTGACCGGCTCGTGGACTGGCGATGCCCTGGGCGAGCAGGTGGCCGGTGCCGATGTGGACGGCGATGGCTACGACGACCTGGTCGCCTGCAGCGCTCGGTTCGCCGACTACGGCGCCGACGCGAGCGGGCTCTGCGGCGTCGTGCCCGGCAGCGCAGCTCCCTCGTCCGAAGGCACGATCGCCCGCAAAGGCTTGACGCTCCGAGGCGAGGCCGAGGACGACGGACTGGGCTCGAGCCTGGCTGTCGGGGACCTGGACGACGACGGCGCCGACGAGGTCCTGATCGGCACGGCGGTCGGCGTGGTCCACCTGGTGGCCGGCGGTTCGTGGGTCGACGAGCTGGCGCTGTCGGAGACCGAGACACTGGCCGGCGACAAGGCGCTGGCCGTGGGACCGGGAGGTGTCGTCTTGCGCACCGAGCCCGACGTCTCGGTGGTGGTCGACGGGGCCACGGTGGATGCCTGGTCCGGAGAGAGCGGCGAGGTCCTGGGTGACAGCGCGATCTGGATGGGCGACGCCCTGCTCGTGGGCTCGGCGAGCTGGTCTCACTATGGCCAGATGCGGGGCCGGGTCCTGACCGTGGATTGACATCAAAGCCCGATCGATTCGTGACTTGAACACCATCTGTATGGCACACGTCGGAGGGAGCCGTGTGTCACGCGAAAGACGCCATCAGGGCGTGCTGGGCGAGCTGCAACCCGGCCCTGCTGGCGGGCTGCCAGGGACCGGGCGCTGTGCCATCCAACACATATACGGATGCTGCTCCGCCCGATCTCGAGGCGCCCGATTCACATTTTGTGTCTGAACCACGCGCTGACGGACAAGGACAGGCTCGTCGTCGATCTGTTGGTCGAGCGAGGCCATACCGGGCTGTGGCGCCGACCCCACCTCGGACCCTTCATCTGGGGCTGCCTCCAGCCCGAAGAAGGCGACCCCATCGACTGGACGCGGCTCGACCAGGAGCTCGCGCTGGCGCAGGAGCGCGGCATGCACACGGTGGCGACCGTGCACCTGCTGGCCGACTGGGACCACGCCTCGTGCGAGGTGACCCCACCCACCCTCTGCGAGATCGCCCGGGACGTCGACGCCACCTGGGGCACGTCCTACGCGGACACGTGCCGGCACCGCCCGGTGGAGATCCGCCCCCGCTCGACCATCTCGGCCTGCCAGGGGGGCGATGTCTCGACGATGGACACGGATCTGTTCCCGCAGCTCGGCTCCTACCGGAGCGCCCCGTGCGCCACCGGGGGCTGGCGCGACTTCCTCGAGGCCCTGGTCGAGCGCTACGACGGCGACGGCGTCGACGACTGGGAAGGGCTGACGACGCCAATCCATGCCTGGGAGATCGGGAACGAGCCGGACATGGCGGCCGCCGAGCGGTGGCCCGCGCTGGCTCATGAGGTCGGCGAGGAGAACCTGCTGGTGTTCTCGGTGGACGACGCGGCGACCTACGGCGCGTTCCTGGACGAGTCCGCCGTCGTGATCCACGAGACCAGTCCCAGGGCGAGTGTCCTGCACGGCAGCACCTGGGACGCAGACCACCCCGACGCCCGGACGTTCTGGTCCGAGGCGCTCGTCGACATCGAATCTGGACGAGCACCGGGCGCTGCTCGAGGGCGCATCCCAGCAGGCCATGCCGATCTGGCTCACCGAGCTCCAGCTCAATCCCGACGGCCCGATGACCGCCGAGGACGCCGCGAACGACCTCTCGATCACGATGGTGACCGCATTCGCGTCGGGCGCGGGCAAGGTGTTCCTGGCCGGCCCGGGCTACGTCCAGAGCAATGGCAGCCCGTACGCGCTCCTCGAGGACGACGCCCCCACGCCGGTGTTCGAGGCGCTGAGCACCCTCATCACGCGCGTGGACGGGTTCGAGCGCGCGGAGTGGATCGACGAGACCACGGTGCGCTTCGAGCTGCCGGATCACGCGGTGGGGACGAGCTGGCCCGACGGCGTCCTGATCTTCGAGGAGGAACCGCTCGAGCCGCGATCGTTTGCGGCGTCCCCCAGCATGTGTGGGTGCTGCTCGGCACTGTCCTGCTCGGCGCTTCAACCGACAGACGCTGGGTCCCGGCTGGTGGGTTCCAACCGGGCAGCACCCACCACGTCCCATGTCGTACCCTCTTGGAACCGGAGACGACCATGCTGCTACTCGCCCTCGCCTGTACGAGCCCTGACGGGAAGAACCCAGGCGGGAACTCGGACTCATCCGCCATCGACAGCGAGGGCCCCGGCGTCCACCCGAACGTGCCTCCCGGGTACGAGTACAAGTGGGACTACAACACCGACAACTGCGGCGGCACGCAGTACTACTTCCTGGGGAGCGGTGCCTCGGACGGGGAAGGCAACTTCGTCGGTCAGCACGTCGTCTACTACTTCTACGGCGGCGAATGGGACGAGGACGACATCGACACGTACTCGCTCGAGGGGACCGAGGTCACCCGCGCGTGGCTGGACTCCGAGTCCGCTGGCGAGTGCGAGGAGGGCTACCACGTGATCCGCGAAGGCGTGGACATGCAGTCGGGCTGGGGCGGCGACGAGGAGGAGATGTACTACGCGTTCGACACGCTCTCCCCGTCTGGGAACCTGAACTACGAGAACGCGATGCTGGTCTACCGGTACACGTACAACCGGGACGACGAGCTGCGCGGCGACTTCGACTACGCCCGCGGGGTCTACACGCCGGACTCGACCGACGATGTCTTCCCGCCCGCCACCTACACCTGGGAAGGCGACGGCTGCTGGGACTGAGTCCCTCAGCGCACATCTTGCTATCGCGATAGCAAGATATTACGATGCGCAGCGTGACCACGCTCGCCTCGACCACCGATCTCTGCAAGCTCCTGAGTGACCCCACCCGGCTGCGCCTGCTCTTGCTCCTCCGCCGCGAAGAGCTGACCGTCGCCGAGCTCGTGGCGGCCACCGAGCTACCCCAGCCTCGCGTCAGCACGCACCTGGGGCGGCTCAAGGACGCCCAGCTCGTCGCCGACCGACGCAGCGGCGCAAGTGCCTGGTATCGCTTGCACCCCCGGGCCGAGTCGAACTCCATCGTGAAGACGCTCCTGGCCCAGGCGAGCGACCCGCTCACGGACCGGGACGCCCAGCGCATGACCGAGCTGGTCGCGGCCCGCGGCGGGACCTGGGCCGAAGGCGTCGCCGGGACCATGGAGCGGCACTACTCGCCTGGACGGACCTGGGAGAGCCTGGCTCAGGGCGTCATCGGCCTGGTGCAGCTGGGACGCGTCCTGGACATCGGCAGCGGAGACGGGAGCGTCGCCCGGCTGCTGGCCAATCAGGCCGCCCACGTGACATGCCTGGACGCCAGCGAGCGGGTCCTCGATCGCGGTCGACCGCGCAAGGCCGACAACATGACGCTCGTCCACGGCGACATGCACGCCCTGCCCTTCGCCGACCACAGCTTCGACCAGGCCCTGCTGCTGACCGCGCTGGTCTACGCGATCGACCCGGCCCGGGTCCTGTCCGAGGCGTACCGGGTCCTCGTCCCCGGCGGACGGCTCGTGGCGACGGTCCTGCGGGCACACGAACACGCGGACGCGGTCGCGCCCTACGACCACGTCCACCTCGGCTTCACCGCCGAGGCCCTGACAGACCTCGCCCGGGGAGCCGGACTCACCGTCCGTTCCTGCGGGGTCACCTCGCGCGAACGCCGTGCTCCCCACTTCGAGGTCCTGACGCTTGTCGGGGACCGCCCCCTGGAGACGCCATGAGCCGCATCGACGAGCTCCACGCCACCCTGGCCGAACGCATCCTCATCATCGACGGCGCGATGGGCACGATGCTCCAGCAGCACAAGCTCGAGGAGGCCGACTTCCGCGGAGACCGCTTCGCTGACCATCCCGACGAGCTGGGCGGCTGCAACGACCTGCTCACGCTCACCCGGCCGAACCTCATCGCGGGCGTCCACGACCAGTACCTGGACGCCGGCGCGGACATCCTCGAGACCAACACGTTCAACTGCACGTCGGTCGCGATGGCCGACTACGGCCTGGAGTCGCTGGTCTACGAGCTCAACCGCGAGGCCGCCGCCCTGGCCCGCCGCTGTGCGGATGCGCGGTCGGAGACGAAGTGGGTCGCCGGCGTCCTCGGCCCCATGAACAAGACGGCGTCACTGTCCCCCGACGTCAATGACCCCGGCCGCCGCGACGTGCGCTTCGACCAGCTGGTCGAGAGCTACCTCGAGGCCTGCCGCGGCCTGACCGACGGCGGGGCCGACATCCTGTTGGTCGAGACCATCTTCGACACCCTGAACGCGAAGGCCGCCCTGTACGCGATCGACGTGCACCTGGAGAGCATCGGTCGGGACGTGCCCATCATGATCTCGGGCACCATCACGGACGCATCGGGCCGCACGCTGTCGGGCCAGACGACCGAGGCGTTCTGGAACTCGCTCCGACACAGTCGCCCCATCTCCATCGGGCTGAACTGCGCGCTGGGTGCGGCCGAGATGCGCCAGTACGTACAGACCCTGTCCGAGGTCGCCTCGGTCCACGTGTCCGCGCATCCGAACGCCGGCCTGCCCAACGAGTTCGGCGAGTACGACGAGACCCCGGCGTCGATGGCGAAGGAGATCAAGGACTGGGCAGACTCCGGCCTGGTGAACGTCGTCGGCGGGTGCTGTGGCTCGTCCCCCGCCCACGTCGCGGCCATCGCCCAGGCGGTGAAGACCGTGGCCCCCCGCTCGCACCCGAAGCTCCCCAGGCGGATGCACCTGTCGGGCCTCGAGCCGGTCCGCATCGGCGACGCGTCGAGCCTGTTCGTGAACATCGGCGAGCGCACGAACGTCACCGGTTCCGCACGCTTCCGGCGCCTGATCACCGAGGGCGACTACGAGACCGGACTCCGCGTGGCCCGCCAGCAGGTCCAGAACGGCGCCCAGCTGATCGACATCAACATGGACGAGGGCATGCTCGACGGCGTCGCGGCCATGCAGCGCTTCCTCGACCTCATCGCCAGCGAGCCGGACATCGCGCGAGTCCCCGTGGTGCTCGACTCCAGCAAGTGGGAGGTCATCGAGGCGGGCCTGAAGTGCCTCCAGGGCAAGGGCATCGTGAACTCGATCAGCCTCAAGGAAGGCGAGGCCGAGTTCCTGCGTCAGGCGCGCGAGATCCTGCGCTATGGCGCGGCGGTCATCGTCATGGCGTTCGACGAGCAGGGCCAGGCCGACACCGTCGCTCGGCGCATCGAGATCTGTACGCGATCGTACGAGCTGCTCACCGGGCTCGGCTTCCCGGCCGAGGACATCGTGTTCGACCCGAACATCTTCGCCATCGCGACGGGGATCGAGGAGCACGCCCGCTACGCCGTCGACTTCATCGAGGCGACGCGCGAGCTGAAGAAGCGGTTCCCTCTGTGCAAGATCAGCGGCGGCGTCAGCAACGTGAGCTTCTCGTTCCGGGGCAACAACCCGGTCCGTGAGGCCATCCACAGCGTCTTCCTGTTCCACGCCATCCAGGCCGGTCTGGACATGGGCATCGTCAACGCGGGCCAGCTCGCCGTCTACGACGACATCCCCGAGGGGCTGCGCGAGCGCGTCGAAGACGTCGTCCTGAACCGTCGACCGGACGCCACCGAGCGCCTGCTCGAGGTCGCCCACGAGGCCCAGGGACAGAAGCGCAAGGGCGAGGACCTGTCCTGGCGCGAGCTGACCGTCAACGAGCGCATCACACACAGTCTCGTCCATGGCATCGACCGCTTCATCGAACACGACATCGCCGAGGCCCGCCCTGCCTACCCCAAGGCGCTGCACGTCATCGAGGGTCCGCTCATGGACGGGATGAACGTCGTCGGCGACCTGTTCGGCAGCGGCCGGATGTTCCTGCCCCAGGTCGTGAAGTCGGCCCGGGTGATGAAGAAGGCCGTCGCCTGGCTCGAGCCCTACCTGCTGGCCGAGCAGTCCGAGGCCAAGAGCGCCGGACGGGTCCTGCTCGCCACCGCCAAGGGCGACGTCCACGACATCGGCAAGAACATCGTCGGCGTGGTGCTGCAGTGCAACGGGTACGAGGTCATCGATCTGGGTGTCATGGTGGCCGCCAAGACCATCCTCGACGCGGCGGTCGAGCACGACGTGGACGTGGTCGGGGTCTCCGGGCTCATCACCCCGTCGCTGGACCAGATGGTTGGTATCGCGCGTGAAATGAAGCGCCGGGAGATCCACAAGCCGCTGCTGATCGGCGGCGCAACGACCTCGCGAATCCACACCGCGGTGAAGATCGAGCCCGAGGCCGCGAGCCCAGTGGTCTACGTCCAGGACGCCTCGCGCGCCGTCGGGGTCGTCAGCAGCCTGCTCTCCGAGCGCGAGCGCGAGCGCTACATCACTGGTATCGCCCAGGAATATGCCGACTTGCGCGAGAAACGTGCCGCATCACAGCGTCCCCTCCGCGACATCGCTGCTGCCCGCGCCACGGCCGAGCCCGTGGCGACACCCTCGGCCAAGCCCCACCTGCCCGGCGTCCACGTCATCGGGGACCAGGACGTGTCCGCGCTCGTGCCATTCATCGACTGGGGCCCGTTCTTCCGGACCTGGGACATCCCCGGTAGCTACCCGAAAGTGTTGGATAATCCTCATGCTCGCGAGCTGTACGAGGACGCCCAGCGGATGCTCGAGATCGCGCTGGCCGAGGACTGGATCACCGCCCGCGGCGTGGCGGGGCTGTTCCCCGCTCGACGCGACGGCGACGACATCGTGCTCGAGGGCGCGCGCCTGCACATGCTTCGGCAGCAGAACGACAAGAAGACCGCCAACCGCTGCCTCGCCGACTACTTGCACGGGTCGGACGACTGGATGGGCGCGTTTGCGGCCACGACCGGACTGGGCGTGCACGAGCGCGTCAAGGTCTACAAGGACCACCACAACGACTACGACGCCATCCTGCTGGAGGCGCTGGCCGACCGCCTCGCCGAGGCGTTCGCCGAGTCGCTGCACCACACCGTCCGGACCTCGCTCTGGGGCTACTCGCCGGACGAGGAGTACGACCTTCCGCTGCTGATCTCCAAGGGATACCAGGGTCTTCGGCCCGCTCCAGGATACCCGGCCTGTCCCGACCACACCGAGAAGCGCACGCTGTTCCAGCTGCTCGACGTGCCCAAGCACACCGGCATCTCCTTGACCGATGGCATGGCCATGTGGCCGTCGGCCAGCGTCTCCGGCTGGTACTTCGGGCACCCCGAAGCCCGGTACTTCGGGGTCGGTCGCCTGGGGCCCGATCAGCTCCGGGACTACGCCGAGCGGAAGGGCTGGACCACGGAAGAGGCGAACCGGTGGCTGGGTCATCTGGTCGGATAGGTAGGAGGCCCGCATGCTGCTCGACGCCCTGGTCCTGAACCCGACGCTGGTCGTGCTCGACAACGGGCTGACGGTCGTGGTGCACGAGGACCATCGCGCCCCGGTGGTCGCGACCTCGCTCCTGGTCGGTGTCGGCGCCTCCGAGGACATGGGCCCCGACGGCACCGGGCGGACCGGCAAGGCCCATCTGTTCGAGCACCTGATGTTCGAGGGCAGCGCGAACGTGCCCCAGCCGGACAGCACGGCCAGCTTCGACGAGCTGCTGGCCGAGGTCGGGGCCAACAGCAACGCGTGGACCAGCCATGACTACACGGTCTACACGATGGAGGGCCCTCCGCAGGCCCTCGAGCGAATGCTCTGGCTTGACGCGGATCGGCTCGGGTGGCTGCTCCCGGGCATCTCGGACGAGGACATCGCCAACCAGCAGAGCGTCGTGGTGCAGGAACGCCTGGGCGACGAGGCCAGCGACACGACGTACCCGATGTACGCGCTGAACTGGGTGCTCCACGACGAGGGCCACCCCTACCGGATGCCGATCCTCGGCACGACCATCGACATCCTCAACACCGACCGCGCCGAGCTCGAGGCCTTCTACGGCGCCTGGTACACGCCGAACAACGCGGTGCTGGTCATCGTCGGCGATGTCGACGCGGATGCCACCGTCGCGCTTGTTCGCGAACACTTCAAGGGGGTTGAGCGCGGTGCGAGCCCGCCAGATCGCGCCGCGGAGGTCCCCTACGACCTGTGGGAGAACCCCTGGGTGATGATCGACGACCGGGACGATCCGGCGCTGTTCGTCACCTGGCCGACCGTCCCGCGGGGCCACGCGGACGAGCCGGCCCTGGACATCCTCTCGCTCGTCCTGAGCGGCGGCCCCGGCACACGCCTGGACGACCCGCTCTACTACGACCGGTTCCGCGTGTCGGATCTGGCGGTCTGGACCGGGAACGGCCGACTCGGCGGCGAGTTCTCCATCTGGTTCGAGCGGGACGACCAGCCGCTGGCTCCCATCCTGAAGCGCATCGACAAAGAGCTCGACCGGGTCAAGAGCGACGGCGTGACCCAGGACGAGATCGACCGGATGGTCGGGTACTGGGTGGGGGCGACGCTACGCTCGCTCGAAGACCCCGCGGTGGTCGCCGACAGCCTGAACGACTGCTTCCAGACCTTCGGCACGCCGGACTGCCTGGCCAGCGACCTGCAGCGGTACGTCGACCTGAAGCCCGCTGACCTGCAGCGCGTCGCGAGCTCCTACCTGGGCGAGAAGCGGGTCGTGCTCTCGGTCGTGGCGCCCGGCGCGGACGAGCGCTTCGCGATCCCCCAGTCCATCCCTGTGGACGCACCGTGAGCCCGGGCCTGAAGCGCGCCTGGGTGTTGGGGCTGATGGGGCTCGGGCTGGCCGCCGCCCCCGAGCGCACCATCCCCGAGCCGATCCCGCTCACCGCTCCGCCGACCCCGGACATCGAGAAGCACACGCTGTCCAGCGGGGCGCCTGTCTGGCTCCTGGCTCGACACGAGGTGCCGCTGGTCCGCATCGAGCTCTCGGTCACCTGGCCCGGCGCGGACGCGACCACCGAGGAGCAGCTCCTCAGCTCGCTGGCCGGCCTGCTGGTCGAGACCTCGGGCACGCAGCAGCGGGACAGCGGCGCATGGTCGTCCGAGCTCGAGAAGCTCGGCGCGAGCACCTCGATCGGGGTGTCCTCGCGACGCCTCTGGGCGGACGTCGAGGCCCCGACGGGCTCGGAGGACGAGGCGCTGGAGCTGGTGGCCGAGGCCCTGTTCCAGCCCGCGTTCGACGCCAAGACCGCCAGGCCGCACATCGCGCGCTGGGCCGCCGAGCGCCGCGACCTGGCGCTGGAGATCCACCGCATCCACCAGCGCGGGCTCAACCACGCCTGGTTCCCGGTGGACCATCCCCTTCGCCAGACGTCCCAGACCGAGGACATCGAGGCGCTCTCCGCCGAGGCCGCCCAGGCGCTGCTCGAGCGCATCCTGGCGACGGGTCAGGTGGCGCTGGTCGTCGTCGGCGACACCTCGGCCGATCGCGTCCTGCCACTGCTCGAGAGCACGTATGGGCACCTCGAAGGGGAGGAAGCCGCCCGACCGGTCACTCCCGTCGAGCCCCCACCAACCCGCTGGCTGGTGGACCGCCCCGGCTTCGACATCGCCCAGGTCACGGTCGCCGTGCCCGCGCCGCCGGTCGGCCACGACGACGTGCCCGCACTCCAGGTCTGGATGACGGCCCTGGCCGGGACCTTCACCAGCCGACTGAACGCCGATCTGCGCGAGGAGCGAGGCCTGACCTACGGCGTCCAGGGCTCGGTCGGGAACTGGTACGGCGCCGGGCGGGCCGAGGTCGACTGCGTGTCCAGCGTCGAGCACGTCGGCGAGGTCCTCCTGGGCATCGAGGATCACCTGGATCGGGTCGAGACACACGGCATCACCCAGGCCGAGCTCGACACGGCCCGGAACCACATCCTGCTGTCCGAGGGCCGGGCGTTCGCGAGCCTGGCCTACGCCGCAGCCGAGCTCGGTGAGCTGCTGACCATCGGCAACGACCTGGCGATGATCGACGCCGGTCGGGTCCGACTGATGGAGCTGACGCCGGCCGACGTGGCGCTCGCCGCCCGGAAGTGGGCCTCGCCCGCGCATCGCGTCTGGGTCGTCACCGGCCCGCGCGAGCCCCTGGAGATCCAGCTCGAACAGGCCGACCGCATTCCCGATCGAATCGTTGACGCCGAGGTCCTCGGCACCGAACCCTGAGGGGGGTTAGACCTGTGCGTTCGGAGTCGAGATGTCCTTGTTCCTGCTGCTTGCTGCTCCTTCGTTCGCCCAGGACGGCGAGGAGGTCGTGCGCGAGCCCATCGACCCGACCCTCCTCGAGCTGGTCCCCACCTGGACGATCCCGGTGGAAGAGCCCGAGGTCGAGGTCGTCGCCACCCCGGACGGCGAGCCCACCAAGCTCCGTGAGACCCTCATCGCGGTCCCGGGCGTCGAGCTCGAGGTCCGCGTCCCCGCGCCTCCCGACGAGACCGGCGTCCAGCCCTGGCAGTGGACCATCAACGACACCACGATGGACACCCGCCTCGGCATGGCCAACCGCGAGGCGTACACGTACCTGCGCTTCGGCGCGACGGACTACCAGCCCGACCTGACGAAGCTCGGGGACGAGATCATCGAGCAGCTCCTGCCGATGGACGACGAGGAGCTGGAGATCAGCCCCGGCGAGCTCCAGCGGTTCGAGCACGAAGCGCTCGGCGACGTCATCGTCCTGAACGCCCACATCTGGGACTCCTGGATGGAGCGGGACCTGTGGTCGCAGACCATCGTGTTCAACGTCGAAGGCTCGGCCATCATGCTGACGTCCCAGTCGTCGGACACCCTGGTGCAGGCCGACGTCATCCTGGGCGAGGTCATCGACATGCTCAGCGTGGTCGAGCCGCCGATCGCCGAGGACGACCTGCCCTACGGCGTCCTGGACACCCCGGCCGGGTACACCATCGAGCTCCCGATGGGCTGGCGCGCCCTGACCGAGGACGAGGCCCCCGACAGCACCCGCATCGCGGGCGACGGCCCCTTCGCGGGCAACCTGTCGCAGATCTTCGTGGTCGACCCCGCGTCGCTCAGCAAGCCCGTCTTCGAGTGCGTGGCCAACGCCGGCTCGCCGCTCGAGGTCCTGGCCCCGGCCAAGTCGACCGAGGCCATCGAGAACTTCAAGACGGCCATGCGCGTCCAACTCAAGGGCGGCAAGTACCGGCTCGAGTCCGCTGGCGACGAGATCTTCATCGACGCCGACACCAGCATCCCGCTCTACACGACGACCGAGGGCGAGGTCGAGTTCCTGCCGCTGGGCGAGCGCGACGCCTACCGCTGGCGCGTCGAGGGCACCGTCTTCGAAGAGCCCGTCGCGGCCTCGGTTTTCTACACCGCCTACTCGGACATCGGGCTCGTCTGCACGTCCGTGGTCGAGCAGGGCGACGAGGCGCTGCTCGGCACGTTCGACTCATCGGTGGACAAGCTGCGCATCACCGACGACGCCGCCCACGTCATGCCGCTCTCGCTGGCCTCGAAGTACAAGCGCTGGTGGCCCATGTCGAACCCGCTGCTCCAGCTGTACTGGCTCCCGGTCCCGCTGTTCCTGATCGCCGGCTGGCTCGTCGTCCGGGACGACTGAGACAGATTAATGGGGGGCCTCTCGCGAGGAGTCTCCCAGATGGTCCGCCTTCAGTCCTACGTCCTCGGTGCCTGGCACGAGGGTGCCGCTCCGTTCCGCTCGCTGATCGACCCCGCCACGGAAGAGGTCGTCGCTGAGACGAGCACCTCGGGCATCGACTACGCGGCCGTGATGAACCACGCCCGCGAGGTCGGCGGTCCGGCCCTGCGCGCCATGACGTTCGCCGAGCGCGGCGCGGCGCTGAAGGCCATCAGCAAGGCGCTCTACGCCAAGCGCGAGTGGCTGATCGAGGTCGCCATGGCCAACGGCGGCAACACCCGCGGCGACGCGAAGTTCGACGTCGACGGCGCGACCGGCACGCTCTCCTACTACGCGTACCTGGGCAAGACCCTCGGCGACCGGACCTACCTGACGGACGGGGACTCCGAGGCGCTCATCCCCGGCAACGCCCGCTTCCACGGCCTGCACATCCGCGTGCCCAAGCGCGGCGTCGCCGTGCACGTCAATGCGTTCAACTTCCCCGCCTGGGGCACGTTCGAGAAGGCCGCCGTCGCCCTGCTCGCCGGCGTCCCCGTGGTCAGCAAGCCCGCCACGGCCACGGCCTGGCTCGCCTACGAGATGACGAAGATCGTCGTCGAGTCGGGCGTGCTCCCCGCCGGTGCCTTCCAGTTCATCGGCGGCAGCTGCGGCGACCTGCTCGACAACCTGACCGGCCAGGACATCCTGGCGTTCACCGGCTCGGCGAACACCGCCGCCACGCTGCGCGCGGGCAAGGGCCCGGTCTCGGCGAGCACCGCCGTGAACATCGAGGCCGACTCGCTCAACTCGGCCGTCCTCGGCCCGGACGTCCAGCGCGGCGACGACCTGTACCACTGGTTCATCAACAGCGTCCGCCTGGAGATGACCCAGAAGGCCGGCCAGAAGTGCACCGCCATCCGCCGGGTGTTCGTGCCCGAGGGCATGGCCGAGGCTGTGATCGAGGACCTGTCCGAGGAGCTCGGCCGCATCGTCATCGGCGACCCGCGCGCCGACGGCGTCCGCATGGGACCGCTCTCCGACATGAGCCAGCTCGACGACTACCGCGAGGGCGTCGGCCAGCTCGCCCAGGAGGCCGCCATCGTCTACGGCTCGCCCACCGAGGTCGAGGCCAGGGGCGCGACCCCGGGCAAGGGCGCGTTCGTCTCGCCGGTGCTGCTGCACTGCACGGATCCCCACGGCGCCGAGCACGTCCACGCACGCGAGGTCTTCGGTCCGGTCGCGACGGTCATGCCCTACGACGGCACGGCTGGGGACGTCGGTGCACTGGTCGCGCGCGGCGGAGGCTCACTGGTGAGCTCGGTGGCCACGAGCGACAAGAAGTTCCTGCAGGCGCTGGCGCTGGACGCCGCCGCCTGGAACGGCCGCCTGCTGCTGGTCGACAAGAAGGTGAGCGACACCGTCACCCCCCACGGGATGGTGCTGCCGAGCTGCGTGCACGGCGGCCCCGGCCGCGCGGGTGGCGGCGAGGAGCTCGGTGGCCTGCGTGGCCTCGACCTCTACCTGCAGCGCTCAGCGCTCCAGGGGAACGTCGCGCTGCTCAACAAGCTGTTCGCGTAGCGCTCACTTCTTGCGCGGCGGGCGGATGGCCCGTCGCCGCGCACGAGGACCGTGCTCGAGCCGCGGCTCGCCCTTCACACCGCTCTCCACGTAGTTGACGAGCGTGTCGCCGACCGTCATCTCCATGTCGTAGTAGAGGTACAGCCCGAGCGTGCCGACCGGCCAGAACGTCGAGTCGTACGACGGGTCGTCGGGATCGAGGTCGGTCTCGCCCTTGAGCGACAGCTTGATGCCGTCGGGCTCCAGGATGCGGAACGGCTTCACGATGCCGAGGCCGGTCACGATGAAGCCGCTGCTGGCGACCTCGTCGACGTCGAAGTCCGCGCTCTGCCACGAAATCCGAAGCGAGTTGGCGGCCTCGGCCGGGAACCGGACGGTCGGCGTGAAGTTGCGCTTCCAGCAGGCCACCGGCAGCGTTCGCATCCAGGTGGGCAGCTTCGGCAGCAGCCGCGCCGCGACCTCCATGTACGGCGCCACCCAGCCGAAGAGCGGGATGACGGGTGCCTGGTCCGCCGGCGGCGGAGGCTGGGTGCGGTCCCGCTCGGCGAGCGCGTCGGCGGACCTAAAGGAGCGTGAAGTACAGGTGCGCGGCCTCGTCGAACCCAGCGCGGGAGAGCCTCAGCGGCATCTCGCGGAACGTGCACTGATGCTTCACCTGCAGCACCAGGTCGCGCGGATGGCAGTTCCTGAACGGGCGCTCGGTGCGCTTGTAGTGCCGCTCGATCAGGTAGTCGAAGGCAGCGGAGTCGGGCTCGAAGCCCAGGAGCTCGGCCTGGATGTGCAGCAGCGTGCGGAACTCGCGCTCGTTCGGGTCGTCGACGTTGATCTTGTACGGGATGCGGCGCAGGAACGCCTCGTCGCACAGGTCCTTCGGGTCGAGGTTCGTCGAAAAGACCAGCAGCGGGTCGAACGGCACCTGGACCTTGCGGCCGTCAGGCATGCGCAGGTAGTCGATGCGCTGCTCGAGCGGCACGATCCAGCGGTTCAGCAGCGTGGCCGGATCCATGCGCTGGCGGCCGAAGTCGTCGACCACGAACGTGCCGCAGTTCGCCTTCATCTGGAGCGGCGCCTCGCAGATTCCCGTCCGAGCGTCGAAGTCGATCTCCAGGCTGTCCATGGTGAGCTCGCCACCGGCGACGACCGTCGGTCGACGGCACTTCACCCAGCGGGGATCGGTGCGCTCGCGGGAGCTCAGCGTGGTCCGCGCGGTCTCCAGGGGCTCGTGCACCATCGGGTCGAAGACCTTGATGAGCGTGCCCTCGATGAGGATGGCGTACGGCGGGTAGACGCTCGTCCCGAACGCGCGCGTCATGCGCTCGGCCAGGCTCGTCTTTCCGTTTCCGGGGAAGCCGAACAGGAACAGGCCTCGGCCCGAGGTCATCGCCGGGCCGAGCTGCTGGAGCAGGCGCTCGGGGACGAGCAGGTCCTGGAATGCGCGCTTGAGGTCGTCCATCTTGGGCGCCTCGTTCGCGATGCTCTGCTCGCGAACGCTGACCAGGTACTGCTCGAACGGGACCGGCGCCGGGCCGACGTAGCGGCTGTGGCGCAGCAGGTCGACGACCCGGGCGCGCCCGTCGGCGGTGAGTGCGTACTTGAAGTCACCGGTCGCCGTGCCCGAGCGGATCTCGACGAGCTTCAGCTTCTTGAGCGCCGCCAGCACGTCGCCGACCGGGCGCCGGTTCAGGGCCAGCGCCAGCGCGATGGCTCGGCCCGTGGAGCCGGGCTGGCCGTGCAGGTACTTGAGGACCAGCCCCTCGACGAACAGCGACTCGAGCCCGGCGTCCTCGAGCGACTTCGGCTCGAGCGGCTGGAAACGGGTCGGGGGCGGAGCGACGATGACCGGCCGGTCGAACGCCTCGGCCATCGCCGAGATCTGCGCTGGCGCGGACATGGAGATCCGGGCGGTCGGGGCGTTGCTCGCCGAGTTGAAGGTGTCCTCGTCGTCGATGGACTCGGTGGACAGCGGGAGACCGCGCGGGCGGACCACGCCCCTCGCACGAGGTGGCTCGTCGACAGGCTGGGTCGTGGGCGCGGGCGGCTGGATCGTCCGCCTGACCGCCGGAACGGGGGGCTTCGGCGGGGTGGCCGGGGCCTTGGGCGTCGTCGAGCGAGCGGGCGCACCCGCCGAGGGCGCGCCGCCCTTCTTGCCGTCACGCGCCTTCACATCCTTCAGCGCTTGCCGCAGCGATTCCTTCAGGTAGCTCGCCAACTGCACTCCCAAGTACCGACGACCGGTGCCGATCGAGGATACCGCGTCCTGCGGGGTTCGCTATGCTCCCGCGACGAGGAGTCCTTTGGGGTCGTCCCTGCCTTACACCCTGGCGACCGCATTCAGTCGGGTCGGTCGCACGCATGCACGGAACGACGACCGCTTCGGGTTGTGGGATCCGCGCGAGGACCTCGTGCGCACCGCACGGCGCGGCTCCATCTTCGCCGTGGCCGACGGCGTCTCCTCGACCGAGGCCGGCAACGAGGCCGCCCAGACGACCATCGAGTGCATGGAGGAATTCTTCAGCGCGACCGGGCCTCCCTCGGACACGCTGATCCTCGACCTCATCGAGCGCGCCGACGCCGAGGTCCGGCTCACCACCAACTCCGCGTGCACGCTCGCCGGGGTCTGGCTCAACCGCGGCGTGGCGACGACGTTCTCGGTCGGCGACAGCTGCGTCTACATGTGCCGAGACGGGGCCATCAAGCGCCTGACGCCCGAGACGCGCGGGACCGCGCTCCGGACGTTCGTGGGCATGGGCACCGGCGTCCGCCCGTCCGTGTACCTGGGGACCATCCCGTTCCAGGACGGCGACGTCTTCCTCATCGGCAGCGACGGCATCTTCAACGCGGTGCCCCCCGGCGACATGGCCGTGCTGGCCAACTCGCCCGACGCGCTGCTGCCCGCGGTGACCACCCGCCTGGTCGACCACGGGCACGACGACGACGCCACCCTGGTCTACGTGCGCGTGCTGGGGGTCGAGGCCGATCCCCAGCAGGAACGCGTGATGCGGGATGCCTGAGCAGCCGCCGCTCGAGGGTGACTGGCAGCTCGAGTACTCTGGCCTCCCTGACGGAGGCCCCCAGCGCTGGTGGCGTAGTGCTCGCGGCATCGCCGTGTCGGGTCCACCGCACAAGCTGGGGCCCGAGCTCGAGGGACGCGAGCGCGGAGCCGGTCACCCCGCGCTGGCTCGCGTCATCGACACCGCCGAGGGCTGGGTGGTCTTCGAGCCGTTGGGGCCCGCGCCGCAGGACGCGCTCGCTGCCGTCTCCGCCTGGCCTGGTGAGGCACGGGTCGCGACCGGTCCCCTGCTGTCGCTGATCCCCGCGTGCCGGGTGAACGTCCGCCGAGCGCTTCGGAAGCTGGACTGCTCGAAGGTGGATCGGACGCTCGATCGACCCGCCGAAGCCACGGTGGTCGAGGGCCCGTCGCTCGGGGGCATCCACGGCGGGTGGCTGCGCCAGGCGGGAGACCGGGTCGTCTGCCTCCGCTTCGCGCGGTTCACACGCGAGGGCCGTCCCGACGTCGACCGGGCCGTGACGGCGTATCGAGCCGGGCTGGCGTTCTCGGACCTGGGGTTGTTGCCCCACCTGCTCGAGGAGGCCATCCTCGGGCGCGATGACGACGCCGCCGAGACCGCGCGCGAGGTGTTCTCCCGACTGGCTCGACCCGAGCCCTCGACCGTGACCGTCGAGGTGAGCGGCGCCCCCGAGTGGCTCGACACCTCGGCCTGGACAGGCAGCCGGACCCCGGCGCAGGCGCGCCGGATCCTGCATGCCGTGGCGGGCCTCACGGTGACCGACCACACGCTCGCGGTCAGCGTGAACCCGCCGATCCGGAAGGGACGAGCGGCCCGATTCGAGGACCGCGGGGTGCGCCGCCGACGCCTGTTCTCACGCTGGTACGAGGGCATCCGGGTCGACGACGAGGGGTTGTTGTCGCTGACGCCCGAGGCGCTGGCCGACGAGCTGGTCGCGGGGGTCGCGGGAACCGTCCTGGACGCGACCTGCGGTGTCGGTGGGCTGGCCATCGCAGCGGCCCGGACCGGCGCGCGGGTGGTGGCCTCGGACGTCTCGGCGCAGCGGCTCGAGCTGGCCGGCTCGAACGCGGCCATCTACGACGTGGAGCTGGACCTGCGCCGCGGCGACGCCACGAGGATGGTCCGCGAGGTGGCCCACGACGTGCTCCTGCTCGACCCACCCTGGGGCGGTCGTGGCTACGACCGGGAGTCGATGGGGCTCGAGGACCTGGGGTTCGACCTGGGCGACGTCCTGGCCGGCACGTCGGCCGAGGTGCGCCTGAAGCTGCCTCGCTCGTTCCGCGTCGACGAGCTCCCCGGCGGTCCCTGGACGTTCCGCGGCGCCATCGACGCGCGCGGCGTCCTGAAGTTCCTGGTCGCGACCCGGTGCTGATCGCCACGGTCGCGCTCGTGGGGGTCCTCTGGGCGCTCGCACTGCGGCACGTCTACGCGGTCGGACGCACGCTGAACGACCACTTCGTCGCGGCCGTGGTCAGCGGCTGCATGGGCTTCTACGCGTTCCACCTGTTGCTCTGTCCGGGCACCTGGCCCTGGCTCGCGGGGGCGGTCGGCGTCTGGGGCCTGTTCTTCTCGATCCATCGCCTGCGCGCCCCGGCGTGGATGCGGTGGGTGCTGGGCTGGCCCTCGCAGGTCGCGTACGCGTTCGCGCTCTGGGGCGGCCTGCTCTGGATCGTCCGGCTCCCCTTCGCCCTGTTCTTCGGGTGGGACTGGGCGTGGGCCGGCTGGTGGCTGGTGGGTCCGCTCGTCCTCTCGTCCCTGGGGACGATGCAGGCCATGCGGATCCGAGAGACCCGCCACGTGGTCTCCGGGCTGCCGGGCCGCCTGGTCCAGCTCTCCGACCTGCACGCCTCGTCGCTGATGAACCACGACGAGCTGGGGCCGCTGGTCGCCCGCGTGAACGCGATGGAGCCGGACGTCGTCGTGGTGACCGGCGACCTGGTCATGCCGTTCTCCGAGGCCGACCACGGCTACCTGATCGAGCAGCTTGCGCGCATCGAGGCGCCCGTCTTCTGCTGTCCGGGCAACCACGACCTGCCGGTGCTCGGGGTCCTGACGGTCGGGCTGCGCGAGGCCGGCATCGAGATGCTCGTCGACTCGGATCGGGAGCTGGGCGGCTTCTACATCGCCGGTGCCGACTTCCACTGGGAAGACGCTCGAGCTCGCCTGGAGCGCGGGCTGCTCGAGCTACGGCCCCCCTCTCCGGATACATTCCGGGTGCTGCTCGCGCACGACCCTCGGCTGGGGCCGTGGGTTCCGGTGAACGCCTTCGACCTGGTGTTGTCAGGACACACCCATGGTGGTCAGGTCGGCTCGAACATGCTCGGTGTGCGCGGCTCGATGCTCGGGCTCTTCGGGGTCCGTGACCAGGGGTGGTTCCCCGTCGGAGAGCGACTTCGGCACTACGTGCACGCGGGGAACTGGTTCATCGGGCTGCCGCCGAGGATGGGGATCAACGGCGAGATCGCGGTCTTCGAGGCGCCGGCCGACAGGTAGGGTCGAGCGGTGACCACACGTCGCCAGTTGCTGGGTGGACTCGCGGCGCTCGGCCTGTGGCCCGGAGTGGCCTCGGCTGGACGGAACCACTCCGTCCTGGCCAGCACGGGCGAGTCGCTCGAAGCGAAGGCCCAGAAGGCCGAACGCGTGGGCGACCTGACCGATCTGTTCGATGCCGAGCTCGCCGAGGACGGCCCGCCGGTCGCGCGACTGGTCCTGGGCCTCGAGCGCATCGAAGCCGGAGACGACCCGGGGGCTAGAACGGTTCTGGAGACCATCCAGACGAACCATTGGACCAGCCCCCTCGCAGTCATGCTGACGTCGGACGTCTTCCTGCGCGCCGGCACGACCAGCTCGAGGACGTCCAGATCGCAGCCGACAGCGCGCTGATGCAGGTCGCAGCGATCTACGCCGGATATCTCTCGCCTGGGCGAGGCCGCCAACTACTGGGGATTGGTGCCCGAGGGCCGGGCGGGTCGAGACGCCGCGCTGTGCCGGCAGGCGCTGGGGCACGGCGAGGTCGAGGACCACCCCGAGGGCCGATTCATGAGCGGCGACCGGGCACCGCTCGAGCGGATGTTCGCCGCGCTGGATCGAGGCGAGATCCCGAGAGCGCTCGCCTATCGGTTCGAGCTCGACCTCCGCTGGCGAGGCCACCGGCGCCGGGTCGACCAGCTGTTGGACGTGAACGTGCGGCGGGCCAGCTCGTCCGAGCAGGCGTTCGTGCAGAGCGAGCTGCGGCGGCACCAGCCGCTCCTGGATGCCCGCACTGCCGCTTTGTGTCGCGAGCAGGCGAGCCGGTGCGAGCGGATGCTGGCGTCGGGGAGCTGGGAGCCGCTCTGGAGGGAGCTGGAGGGGTGAAGGCGGAGTGCGTTGCTGAGCGCGCAGAAGTCGCAGGCTGACCGTCAGCCTCGGGGTTGGGCGTCGCTCAGTGCGCAGAACTCGCAGGCTGACCGTCAGCCTCGGGGTTGGGCGTCGCTCAGTGCGCAGAACTCGCAGGCTGACCGTCAGCCTCGGGGTTGGGCGTCG
>JAAESX010000209.1 GCA_024228935.1 Pseudomonadota bacterium | reverse complement strand
CGCGACAGCGCGACCATGGCGGAGTCGCTCGCTGCCGCCGGCTACGCCACCGGGATGAGCGGGAAGTGGCACGTGACGCACAACCTCGGCAAGCCGCGTGCGGCGGTGGAGCCCGAGGTCCGCACGAACTGGCCGGTCGACCGGGGCTTCGAATCGTTCTACGGCACCATCCACGGCGCGGGCAGCTTCTATGACCCGGTCACGCTCGCCCGGGGCGAGGACTACATCGAGCGGGACCGCGAGGACTTCCACTACACCGACCGCATCAACGAGGAGGCGGCCGACTACATCCGTCGCCACGCCGCCTCCGGCGACGAACGCCCGTTCCTGCTCTACGTCGCGCACACCGCGCCGCACTGGCCGCTGCACGCCCGCCCCGAAGACATCGAGGCGTGCGCCGGCCGCTACGACGACGGTTGGGACGCGATGCGCGAGTCCCGGCACGCGCGGATGAAGGCGATGGGGATCGTCGACCCGGACTGGCCGATCACGCCGCGGGACGGCCGGGTGAAGCCGTGGGATCAGGTGACGCACCCCGAATGGCAGGCCCGGCGGATGGAGGTCTACGCGGCGCAGGTCGAGCAGCTCGACCGCGGGCTCGGACTCGTCGTCGACGCCCTGCGGGAGACGGGGGCCTACGAGAACACGGTCTTCGTCTTCATCGCCGACAACGGTGGCTGCGCCGAGGAGATCACTGCGCGGTGGGGGAGCCTGAGCATTCCCGAGAAGACCCACGACGGTCGCCCGGTCGCCCGGGGCAACGACCCGAAGGTCATGCCCGGCGACGACGAGAGCTACCAGAGTTACGGCATCCCCTGGGCCAATGCCTCGAACACGCCGTTCCGGCTCTACAAGCATCACGTCCACGAGGGCGGGATCGCGAGTCCGTGCATCGTCCACTGGCCGGCGGGCATCGACGCTCGAGGCGAACTCCGGACCACGCCGGGCCACGTGATCGATCTGTTG
>JAAESX010000208.1 GCA_024228935.1 Pseudomonadota bacterium | reverse complement strand
GTTCATCGACTCGGTGGCTGCCGCCGGACTCCGTCCCGTCGAGACCCATGCACTGGAGAACCTCCGGACGGTCTGCTCCACCGGCAGCCCCCTCAGCCACGAGGGATTCGCCCACGTGTACGCCGACTGGTCGCCCGAAGTGCATTTGGCGTCGATCTCCGGAGGCACAGACCTCTGCGGCTGCCTAGTGGCCGGACACCCCGCCGGGCCGGTCCACGCCGGGCAAATCCAGGGGCCAGTCCTAGGGATGGGCATGGACGTGGTGGACGAAGACGGCGCTACGACCGGTCCCGGGGTTCGCGGCGAGCTGGTGTGTCGGACAGCGTTCCCATCCATGCCGTTGGGCTTCTGGGACGACCCCGGTGACGAGCGTTACCGCGCCGCCTACTTCGACCGGTTCGAAGGGCTCTGGCACCAGGGCGACTTCGCCGAACGCACCCCTGAGGGTGGCTTCGTCATCCACGGGCGGTCCGATGCCACCCTTAACCCGGGCGGGGTACGGATCGGCACCGCAGAGATCTACCGGCGGGTCGAGCATCTCGACGAGATCGTCGAGGCGCTGGTCATCGGTCAACCGTGGCAGGGCGACGTCCGGGTAGTCCTGTTCGTGGTGACCGCCGACGGCGTTGTGCTCGACGACGACCTCCGGGACCGGATCCGCGCCGACGTGCGGATGGGCGCATCACCGCGCCACGTGCCGGCGGTGATCCTCGAGGTACCCGAGCTGCCCCGCACTCGATCGGGCAAGCTCGTGGAGCTGGCCGTGCGTGCCGTTGTGGAGGGCCGGCCGATCACCAACGTCGAGGCGCTGGCCAATCCCGAGACCCTCGACCACTTCCGGGACCTTCCGGAACTGGTGCCGTGACCCGGGGCCTCTGAGAGGGGTCGGTCACCAGCCGACTCCCTGCCGGCTGACCATTAAGCCGGTCAAATGTCGCTGAGGGACACTCCAGCCACCTGTAGATGGCCCAGTTCGTTCATGGAACGCACCGACCGGTGCCCGGCTGATGACGCGGCCACCCGAGCCACCGACGTGTAGTGGGCCTCATAGAACATCACTCGCCCG
>JAAESX010000207.1 GCA_024228935.1 Pseudomonadota bacterium | reverse complement strand
GGTCTCCCGGTCGACCAGCAGGACGTCGTTGGGCCACTTGACCATGGCCTCGACGTCGACGGCCTGCGTTTCGAACAACGATCCCAGGGCGTCGACCAACGACACGGCCAGTCCCGAGGTCACCAGGGTGAACCGTTCGACCGGCCAGTCGGGGCGAAGCAACACCGAGAAGAGCAGGTTGGTGCCCGGTGGGGCGTCCCAGCGGCGGTCCAGGCGGCCCCGACCCGCCGTCTGGTGGTCGGTCCGCAGCACCAGGCCGTCCTGCTCTCCGGCGGCAGCTCGGGCCACCAGGTCGGCATTGGTCGATCCGGTTTCGGCCACCATCTCGATCCGGAAACGGGACGGCACGCCAGCATCTGACCGTCCTCCGGCAGATGCCGAGTCGGCCTGTGACCGATGTTCGCCCCTTCGGGGGTGCGTAGGACCTCCCATTCGGGCGATGATAGGGACGTGTTCACCAAGGTACTGATCGCAAACCGCGGCGAAATCGCCGTCCGGGTCATCCGGGCGTGCCGGGAGATGGGCGTGGTCACTGTCGCCGTCTACTCCGATCTTGACCGTGACGCCCTCCATACCCGTCTGGCCGACGAGGCCTACGCCCTCGGGGGCCAGACAGCCGCCGAGAGCTACCTCAACACCGAGGCCATCCTCTCAGCCATTGACCGGAGCGGCGCCGACGCGGTGCATCCCGGCTACGGCTTCTTCTCGGAGAATGCTGACTTCGCCCGGGCGGTGACTGACCGCTCGGTGACCTTCATTGGCCCTCCCCCGGAGGCCATCGAGGT
>JAAESX010000206.1 GCA_024228935.1 Pseudomonadota bacterium | reverse complement strand
GGTTCCCCCCCACATCGAGGTCCACCACGCCTTCCCGCTGAGTGCCAACGGCAAGGTGGACCGGGCTGCGCTGTGTGACTGGCGCGCCGAGCAGGTGTCACCGTCCGCGCCTGTTTCGGCGCCGACCGACGGGGCTTCCGACGCACAGCAGGCTGCACTGGTGGCTCAGATCACAGCTGTGGCCGCGGAGGTTCTGGAGGAATCGACGGTCCCCCCCGAGACGGTGTTCTGGGACCTGGGACTGGACTCTCTTCTGGCGCTTCGTCTACGGGACCAGCTGGAGCGCGCGCTGGAGCGGCCGCTTCCGGCGACGCTGGTCTACGACTACCCCTCGGTGGGGGCCATCGCGCGGTGGCTGTCTCCGTCGTCGGCGTCTCCGTCGTCCGCGGTGTCGGTGGGGAGTGACCTGGCGGAGCCCATCGCGATCTTGTCGATGTCGTGCCGTACGCCGGGTGGGGTGGTGGACCCGGAGGGGTACTGGGAGCTTCTGTCCGAGGGCCGCGACGTGGTGGGTCCGTTCCCCGAGCGTTGGGACACGGAGTCGCTGTACGACCCGGACCCGGACGCGGCGGGGAAGACGACAGTCCGTGAGGGGGGCTTCCTCGACGGCGTGGCGGACTTCGACGCGGGCTTCTTCGGGATCTCGCCGCGGGAGGCGGTGTGGATGGACCCGCAGCAGCGCCTTGTGCTGGAGGTGGCTTGGGAGGCGCTGGAGCGTTCGGGTCGTCGTCCGGCATCGCTGAACGCGACGGTGACGGGCGTGTACCTGGGGTCGATGGGCTCGGACTATGGGTCGGGGAGCACGTCGCTGTCTTCGATGGACGGGTATGTGGGCACCGGTCAGACGAGCAGCGTGCTGTCGGGGCGTCTCTCGTATGTGCTGGGTCTACAGGGTCCCGCGATGACGGTGGACACGGCGTGTTCTTCGGCGCTGGTGGCGCTGCACCTGGCGTGCAATGGGCTGCGTCTCGGGGAGTGTGACCTGGCGCTGACGGGCGGCGTGATGGTGATGTGCACGCCCGGCATCTTCGTGGAGTTCAGCCACCTGCGGGGTCTGTCGTCGCGGGGTCGGTGTCAGAGCTTCTCATCGGCCGCGGACGGGGTGGGCTGGTCGGAGGGATGTGGGGTGCTGGTGCTGTCGCGTCTGTCGGACGCGGAGCGGTCGGGCGACCGGGTGCTGGCGCTGGTTCGGGGCAGCGCGGTGAACCAGGACGGTCGGAGCCAGGGGCTGACGGCTCCGAATGGTCCGAGCCAGCAGCGGGTGATTCAGCGTGCGCTGTCGGTGAGTGGGCTGTCTCCTTCGGACATCGACGTGGTGGAGGCGCACGGGACGGGCACGACGCTGGGCGACCCCATCGAGGCGGGTGCGCTCACCGAGGTCTTCGGTCCGAGCCGTTCCGAAGAGCGCCCGCTGTGGCTGGGCTCGAGCAAGTCGAACATCGGGCATGCGCAGGCGGCGGCGGGTGTGCTGGGCGTGATGAAGATGGTGCTGTCGCTTCAGCACGAGGTGCTTCCGCGGACGCTTCATGCCGACGAGGCGTCACCCCACATCGCGTGGGAGGGCAGCGGCCTGGCGTTGCTGCAGGAAGCGCGTCCGTGGCTGCGTGAGCCGGGCCAGGTGCGACGTGCGGGCATCAGCAGCTTCGGGGTGTCGGGTACGAACGCGCACGTGGTGCTGGAGGAGGCACCGGGCGAGACCCATCCAGCGGTGCAGGACGTACCGAGCCACGGTGTGCTCCCGTTGCTGTTGTCGGGTCGGGACGCCGCGGCGCTTCGGGACCAGGCGGAGCGGTGGGCCGCGTGGCTCTCGGAGCATTCAGAGACGCCCTGGTCTGATGTGGTGCGGACAGCGGCGCTGCACCGGACCCACTTCGACCATCGGGCTGCGCTGACGGTGTCGGATGGTCCCGCGGCGGTCGAGGCGCTGACGGCGCTGGCGGCAGAGCGTGC
>JAAESX010000205.1 GCA_024228935.1 Pseudomonadota bacterium | reverse complement strand
GGCGTACGAGCAGTCCTCGACTTCGGGGGCACGTTCGGGCGCTAGGATGGAGAATCATCGGTCTGTCCTGGGTGGGTGGTTGTCTTGTTTCAAAACAACCCTCCCAGGTCAGGCCGGGGTCTTCCCCACCTGAATGACCTGTTGGGACAACTCAGCTAGGCCACGCGCATCCGCTCGACGAGCTTCCACCCCAGCATCCCGACCAGCCGGGCGTCGATGTCCGTGCGGGTCGGTACGCGGAAGATGCCGTCGAACAGTGGACTCTCTCGCCGCAGGATGAGCTTGAAGAGCACCAGGTGCACGCCGATGGCGCCGACCATGACGAGCGCCAGGGACGGGGCCCAGTCGCCCGCGACGTTCAGGAAGTCGACCACCTTGTTGGCGTTGGTCATCTGGGAGACGACCAGCCCGGTGCCGAAGAGGCCGCCGGCGAAGAACGCGAAGAGCGGCCTCACAGCGAGCCCCCGAGCCCCAGCTCGATCGTGATCGCGGTCAAGATGCCGGTCCCCATGAACGTGAGCGTGGCCACCAGCGAGCGGATGGAGAAGCGGGACAGCCCGCAGACGCCGTGGCCGCTGGTGCAGCCGTTGCCCATCCGCACGCCGAAGCCGACGATGAGTCCGGCGGCCCCGACCGCGAACAGCGAGCGCGCGTCGGGACCGGCGATCGAGTCGGGCAGGACGAACGAGAGCCCGAGCCCGGCCACCAGCAGCCCAGCGGCGAACGCCGCCCGCCACGCCGAGTCACCCGGTCTCGGGGCGAGGAGCCCGGCCAGGATGCCGCTGATGCCGGCGATGCGTCCGTTGAACAGGAGCAGCGCGCTCGACGCCAGGCCGATGAGCGCTCCTCCCGCCAGCGCGGACCAGGGGGTGAAGTGCTCCATCAGGACCAGCCGAGCATGCCGCCGCTCATCGAGGCGACCTTGGTGAAGCCCATGCTCTCGAGGTGGAGCGCCGCGCGGTCCGACCGACCGGCCGACCGGCAGATCGTGACGATGGCGTCGTCCCGGTTCCAGCCCGGAGCCTGCTGCGGGAGCGTGCCCAGCGGGATGAGCTCGGCTCCGGCGACGTGGCCCTCAGCGGTCTCGTGGGGCTCGCGCACGTCGATCATGCGGACGCCGCCGGGGGCTTGCTTCACGAAGTCCAGGCCGATGCGGCGGGCGCCGGCCTCGCTCCGCGGGAGCTTGCTCCACCACCCGGTCTCGGAGTGTGCCGGTCGACCCAGGCGACGGTTCCCCGGGAGCGCCTGGTCGATGTAGCGGGGGTAGGGCAGGCCGAGGGCGTCCATGATGGCCGCGAACTGCTCGACCGTCTTGCCGGCGCCCAGCCGCGGGTTGTGCGCCTTCTCCTCGGCGACCGTCGTCATCGTGCGGCCCTTGTAGTCGTGACCCGGGAAGACGCGCGTGGCGTCCGGCAGCGACAGGAGCTGCTCCCAGACCGACGCGTAGAGGGTCTCGGCGCTGCCGCCCTGGAAGTCCGTCCGGCCACACCCGCGGATGAACAGCGCGTCGCCGGTGAACACCATGTCGTCGACGAGGTACGAGGTGCAGGTCGCCGTGTGACCTGGCGTGGGGCGCACCTCGAGCGCGTGCTGGCCGAACGCGATGGTGTCACCGGCGCCCACCAGTCGGTCGGCATCCAGCTTGCTCGCCGCCGGGTAGACGATGTCGCAGCCGGTGGCCTGCTTGAGGCCCCAGGCGCCCGTCACGTGGTCCGCATGCATATGGGTCTCGATGGTGGCCATGAGCTTCAGCCCGAGCTCGCCCAGGAGGCCGACGTCGCGCTCGACGAGCTCGCGGACCGGGTCGATGAGGACGGCCTCGCGCGTGGCCTCGTCGGCCAGCAGGTAGGTGTAGGTGCAGGTGTCGCGGTCGAAGAGCTGTCGGAAGATCATGCGTTTCTCGGAGTGGGGTGGCGGTGGTCGAGGTACGCCGCGACCGGTCCGTTCTCGGCGGCTTCGGTCACGGCGCGCTCGAGCGCGTTGTCCATCGCGACGAACCAGTCGCGGCGGGTGGGGAAGAGGTTCTCGGCGCCGAGCACGTCGACCGCGCCCGAGCTGGTCAGGGCGTCCATCGCCCCTTGGCGCATCCCGGCGAGGATGAGCAGCTTGCCGCGTCGTTTCATCGAGGTGGCGGCGTTGGTGAGCACGTCGAGACAGGTCACGTCCAGGCCCTGCGCCCGCTTCAGACGCACCACGACGACCTTGGTGGCGTCAGGCCGAGCCGCGTCCTCGAGGGCCTGGCGCAGCTCAGCGGCCGAGCCGAAGAAGAGCGCGCCCTCGACGTGCAGGATGCGGACGGCGGGGACCTCGTCGACGCGCGGAGAGACCTCGACGAGCCGGTCGCCCTCGGGAACGAGCTCGCGCACGACGAGCAGGCTCGCGCGCCGGACGAACAGCGCGATGCTGATGGCGACGCCCAGGTAGATGGCCTTGTCGAGTGGCAGGAGCCAGGTGCCGGCGACGGTGGTGAGGAACGCGGCCTTGTCGGAGAGCCCGGCCTTCAGGACCACCTTGATGCGCTTGACGTCGACCAGGTCCCAGGCGACCACGAGCAGGAGTCCGGCGAGCGCGGCGATGGGGATGCGCTCGACGAGCGGGCCGGCGAAGAGCAGGACGATGACGACGAGCAGGCCGCTGAAGACCCCGGACAGGCGGGTCTTGGCGCCGACCTGATGGTTCAGCTTGCTGCGCGCGAGCGAGCCGCTGACCGGGTAGCCGCCGAAGAACGCCGCGGAGATGTTCGACAGGCCCTGGCCGAGGAACTCCTGGCTGGCGTCGAGTCGGTCGCCAGTGAGGTCCGCCAGGTTGCGGGCGACGCTGCTGGACTCGACGAGGCTCAGCACGGTGACGGCGGCCGCGACGGACAGCAGGGCCACGTCGGGGAGCCCAGGGAGCGTGAGCGGGGGCAGTCCGGACGCGATGGGGGACAGGTCGCGCAGCTCGGTGATGGGGAGTCCCAGCATGACGCTCGCGCCCGTGGCGGCGGCGAGCGCGATGAGTGCGGCCGGGATGCGCTTGTCGATCTTCCTGAGCGCGACGATCGTGACCACCACGGCCGCGGCGACGCCAACGGCTACCCCCGTGTCCACGTGCTTGAGCTGCCCGTACCCGATGAGACCGGCGGCACCGACGATGTAGCCCAGGACGACGGGCTTGCTGATGTAGTCGACCAGCGAGCCGAGCCGGAACACACCCGCGGTGGCCTGCATGAGGCCGACGAGCAAGGCGAGCTGGATGGCGATGGCCTCGGGGGTGAGGCCCAGGGTCTCGGACAGGCCGGGGACGGACATGCCGACCAGCAGGCTGATGGCGTTCGTGGGGCCCGCGACGACGAAGCGCGAGCTGCGGAACAGGCTGCCGACGATGGTGGGGATGGTCGCGGCGTACAGGCCGACGATGGGGTCGAGGCCGGCGATGAGGGCGTACGCGATGCCTTGGGGTACGGCCATGAACGTGATGGCGAGCGCCGCGCCCAGGTCGCGGGTGGCGGTCGTCGGCGTGATGCCGCGGAGCTCGGTGAGGATTCGATGCACGTCGGGAGAGAGAGCAAGGGGCGTGCCAGCCCTTGAACGGGTGTGTCCGGGCTGGATTGCGTTTCACGGAGTGTTTCATGAAACGTTTCAGTGAGCGAAGTGAACGGCTAGTTGGGTGCGAACTGCGTGAATCCGGCAGTTGGGTGCGAACTGCTCAGATTGCGCAGTCCAGCCCGTATCAAGCGCTGATCCGAGCTGAACTGCGCGATTTCGGCAGTTGGGTGCGAACTGCGCACCTCGATCGACCCCAGGAAGGACCGCAACTCCCATCCTCACGGCCAGGACCGGAGTCTCGCCCCCAGGAAGGACCGCAACTCCCATCCTCGCCACCCGGCCTCGCCCCCACCACCCGAGCCACCCCAGTCGATGTGGCACCGTCCTTGCAAACCAGCCCCTCGAGCCCCCACCTGGACGGTCATGAACTACGGCTTCGTCATCGACAACGACAGCTGCATCGGCTGTCACGCCTGCTCGACGGCGTGCAAGAGCGAGAACGAGGTGCCGCTCGGGGTCTACCGGACCTGGGTGAAGTACACCGAGGTCGGCCTGTTCCCCGACGTCACGCGCAACTTCCAGGTCACCCGCTGCAACCACTGCGCGAACCCGCCCTGTGCGCGGATCTGCCCCACCGGCGCGATGTACCAGCGCGACGACGGCATCGTCGAGTTCGACGGCGACGAGTGCATCGGCTGCAAGGGGTGCCTCCAGGCGTGCCCCTACGACGCCATCCACATCGACCCGGCGACCGGCACCGCCGCGAAGTGCCACTACTGCGCTCATCGCGTGGACCGCGGGATGGAGCCCGCCTGCGTGGTGGTCTGCCCGACCCACTCGATCATCGCGGGCGACATGGACGACCCGTCCACCGAGATCAGCCGCCATCTGGCCACCCGCCCCACCACGGTCCGGAAGCCCGAGCAGGGGACCGCTCCCAAGCTCTTCTACGTGTCCGGCAGCGACAGCTCGATGCACCCGACCGCCGGCCAGCGCGAGCCCGCTGGGATGATCTGGGCTGACGTCGTCCCGATGGACGGGGACCGAGGTCCCGCCTACCCGGACGCCTCCGAGGTCGTGCTCGACCTCTCCGGCGATGGCTCCTTCCTCAAGGTCTCCGACCGGCCCCCGAACGCCCAGGGCCAGCCCGCGCACGGACCCATCCAGCCCATGCCCAGCCGCCAGGCCGGACAGATGGTCCAGTACAACGCGCAGCACAAGGTCCCGTGGCACTGGCCCGTCCCGGCCTACCTGGTCACCAAGGGCATCGGCGCTGGCGTGCCGTTCCTGCTCGCCCTGGCCGCCCTCGGCGCGGTCGACTTGACCGACATGACCTACCTCATCGGCCTGGTCATCTCGCTCGTCGCCCTCGGCGCGACCACGGCGCTGCTCATCGCCGACCTCGAGCGGCCCGAGCGCTTCCTCCGCATCCTGATGAAGCCCCAGTGGAAGAGCTGGCTCACCCGCGGCGGCTTCATCCTCATCGCGTTCACGAACCTGGTCCTCGGCTGGCTGGTCTGCGAGGCGCTCGGCGTCACCGCACCCCGAGCCGCGCTCGCCATCGTGACCATCCCGCTGTCCATCGCAGCCGCGGTCTACACCGCCTTCCTGTTCGCGCAGGCCGAGGGCCGGGACCTGTGGCAGAGCCCGCTGCTCCCCATCCACCTGATGGTCCAGGCCGTCATGGTCGGGGCCGGCACGCTCGCCGTCGTCGAGTCCTCCCCGCTCGTCATCGGCACGCTCATCGTCGCCACCGTGCTCGACGTCGCCATGATGTGGGCCGAGCTCGGGACGGCACACGCCTCCGAGGTCGCCGCCGCCGCAGCCCGCGCCATCACTGCCGGAAAGTACCGCAACCAGCTCCTTCAGAGCGTCGTGCTGCACTTCGCCGCGCTGCTCCTGCTCCTCGTCCATCCGGGCCTTTCGCTCGTGTGTGTGCTCGTCGGTCTCTACCGGTACGAGTACGCGTTCGTCATGGCGCCGCAGGAGGTCCCGAACTCGTGACCAACGCGCTCTCCCAGCTGTTCTCCGCCGTGATGGGCTTCGCTCGCTCGGACACTCCGCGGCCTGAAGCGCTGACCCCCTCGCGCTACGCCGAGGTCGACGACACCCCCGTCGACATGACCGAGGTGAAGCACCCCGATGGCCGCCTCTCGCAGTACCCACCCACCGACAAGTGGGACGACTGGGTCGAGTGGGACGGAGCGAAGTGGCCGCGCAAGGTCGCCCGTCGCTACACGCTCGTCCCGACCATCTGCTTCAACTGCGAGTCCGCCTGCGGCCTGCTCGCGTACGTCGACAAGGAGACGTACGAGATCCGGAAGTTCGAGGGCAACCCGGCCCATCCCGGAAGCCGCGGTCGCAACTGCGCCAAGGGCCCCAGCACCCACAACCAGATCTACGACCCCGAGCGCATTCTGCACCCCCTGAAGCGGGTCGGGAAGCGGGGCGAGGGCAAGTGGAAGCGCATCACCTGGGAGACGGCGCTGAGCGAGATCAGCGAGAAGATGCGGGCCTCTCGCGAGCGTCGGCGCGACGGCATCATGTACCACGTGGGCCGGCCCGGAGAGGACCACTACACCAACCGCATCATCACGGCGTGGGGGGTCGACGGGCACAACTCGCACACCAACATCTGCAGCGCCGCGGCCCGCGCCGGGTACTTCCTGTGGGCCGCCGGCGACCGGCCATCTCCGGACCACGAGAACGCCCGCTGCATCCTGCTGGTCTCCTCGCATCTGGAGACCGGGCACTACTTCAACCCGCACGCCCAGCGCATCATCGACGCCAAGCGGAACGGCGCCAAGATCATCACGTTCGACCCGCGGCTCTCGAACACTGCGGCGAAGTCCGACGTGTGGCTCCCCACCTGGCCAGGCAGCGAGACGACCATCCTGCTGGCCGTCGCGAACCACCTCATCCAGAACGGCCTGTACGACGCCGAGTACGTCGAGGAGTGGGTCAACTGGGAGGACACGCTGAAGCACTTCGGTGCCGGTACGACGTTCGCCGACTTCCAGACCTTCCTTCGCGAGACCTACGCCGAGTACACGTTCGAGCGAGCTGCGGAGGAGTCCCAGGTCCCCATCGAGCGCATCCGGCAGACCGCCGAGTACGTCGCCAACGCCGGCAACCGGCTGAGCGCGCACGTCTGGCGCTCGGCGAGCATGGGCAACAAGAACGGCTGGCAGGTCGCTCGCTGCCTGTTCTTCCTGAACGTCCTGACCGGCAGCGTCGGCACCAAGGGCGGCACCAGTCTGAACAGCTGGAACAAGTTCGTCCCGAAGCCGTACCGCAAGCCCGAGCCGTTCAACGCCTGGAACGAGCTGCACCTGCCGCACGAGTGGCCGTTCGCGATGTACGAGATGTCGTTCCTGCTGCCGCACTTCCTCGAGGAAGGGCGCGGCGACGTCGATGTCTACTTCACCCGCGTCTACAACCCGCTGTGGATCAACCCCGACGGGTTCATGTGGGTGAAGGCCCTCCGGGACGAGGAGAAGGTGAAGTGCCACGTGGCGCTGACCCCGACCTGGAACGAGAGCGCCTACTTCGCCGACTACGTCCTGCCGATGGGGCACGCCGGCGAGCGGCACGACCTGATGAGCCAGGAGACCCACAGCGGCATGTGGATCGGCTTCCGTCAGCCGGTCCGTCGGGTCGCGATGGAGCGGGCCGGCAAGGACATCAAGTACACGCACGAGGCGAACCCCGGCGAGGTCTGGGAGGAAAACGAGTGGTGGGTCGAGCTGACCTGGCGCCTGGACCCCGACGGCTCGCTCGGCATCCGCCACTTCGTCGAGTCGGTGAAGCGTCCGGGGCACCCCATCACCCAGGACGAGTACTGGGCGTACGTGTTCGAGAACTCGGTCCCGGGCTTGCCCGAAGCGGCCGAGAACGAGGAACTGTCCCCGCTCGAGTACATGAAGAAATACGGGGCCTTCGAGGTCATGTCCTCGAACTACCTTCCGTATCTGGAGGACGGGTTCAAGACGCCCAGCAAGAAGCTCGAGTTCTTCAGCCCGACGCTCCACGACTGGGGCTGGACGGACAAGGAGCACGTGCTGCCGTGGTCGCTGCCATCGCACGTCGCGCCCAGCGAGATCGACCGCGAGAGCGGCGAGATGATCCTGTTGCCGAACTTCCGGCTGCCGACCCTCATCCACACCCGATCCGCCAACTCCAAGTGGCTGTACGAGATCAGCCACACCAACCCGGTCTGGATGCATCCCAGCGACGCCGACCGGCTGGGCCTTCGCACGGGCGAGCTGGTCCGGGTCGAGACCCGCATCGGCTGGTTCGTCGACAAGGTCTGGGTGACCGAGGGCATCAAGCCCGGCATCATCGCGATGAGCCACCACCTGGGTCGCTGGCGCCTGACGGACGAGAACGGCATCGGCAAGGGGACGTCGGCGTTGGCTGCGCTGTCGGAGAACGGCAAGGACGCGTCGCTGGTGATGACGGCGGGCGCGGGGCCCTACAAGAGCGAGGACCCCGACACCGAGCGCATCTGGTGGCAGGACGTCGGGGTGCATCAGAACCTGACGCACCCGGTCCAGCCCGACCCCATCTCGGGCCACCACGTGTGGCTCCAGAAGGCGCTCAGCGTTCGGAAGGCCGTCGCCGGCGAGCGCCATGGCGAGGTCCACGTCGACACCGACAAGTCCATGGCGGTGTACCGGGAGTGGCACGCGATGACGCGCTCGGCGGCGCACCACAGCCCCGATGGGACGCGCCGGCCGTACTGGCTGAAGCGGCCCCTGAAGCCGGTGCGCGAAGCCTACGACCTGCCGCCTGGCGTGTGGACGGGTGGATCGTCGACGGATGGCGGCGATGGAGGCTGAGGTCTGCATCGCTCGCGGTCGGGCCTGTGATCTGCTGGCCGACCTGTTCGAGCACGGCCCTCGGCGGATCGAGCACCTGTCGATGGTCGAGGCGCTGGCTCCGTTCGTGCCCGAGGCCCAGCCCGATGGGACTCCGGGCGACGAGGCGCTGGCCTGGCACCAGCAGCTGCTGTCCGACGAGGTGATGCCGGTCGCGTCGGCGTTCCTGTCGGGCGAGGGATGCCTGGGTGGGGACATCACGATGGCCCTGCACGACACGATGCGCGAGGGGGGCTTCCCGGTCTCGGGCGAGCCCGACCACATCACGACGCAGCTTCGGTACCTGGCGTGGCTGAGCGGCGCCGAGGCCGATGCCTGGCGGGACCAGTCTCCGCGGGCGGTCGAGCTGCAGACACGGGCGTGCACGTTCGCCCGAGAGCACGTGCTGACCTGGCTCGGAGCGCTCGTCGTCGCGATCCAGTCGGTCGACCGAGGGCTGTACGCGGCGGCCATCGCGCTCGTGTACGACCTGTGCGCCGATCTGGCTGGAGCCGGCGAGGTCTCGCCTGAGCTCGCCGAGCGCGAGGCCGTCGTGGATGCCCCGGAGAGTGGCCTGCGGCAGATCGCAGACTGGCTGGCCCGGCCGGCTCGGTGTGGGCTGTTGCTCGCTCCGACCGTGCTCACACGCATCGCCCGAGGGCTGGAGCTGCCGCGAGGCTTCGGCAACCGCGGACGCTTGATCGAGAACCTGCTGCACGCCGCGGTGCATCACGAGCGGCTGCCCGAGCTGATGGCCGCGCTGGACGCCGAGCTGCTGGCCGCCGAGTGCCGGCATCGTGTGCTGGTCGGGGGAGCGGCCTGGGCGGGTCGACTTCGAGACACCCGAGAGCAGCTGGTCACGGTGCGGCTGGCGGCGTGACGCACCTGACGGCGAGGATGGCCGTTCTGGGCGCCCTGACCCCCAGAACTCGCATCCTGACCCCGTGAGCCGATTCCTCGATTCCTCGATTCCTCGATTCCTCGATTCCTCGATTCCTCGATTCCTCGATTCCTCGATTCCTCGATTCCTCGATTCCTCGATTCCTCGATTCCTCGATTCCTCGACTCCGGCCAGAGCCCGGACTGAGCCCGAGATAGGAGCCCCCATGCTGCTTTCGATCCTCTTCGCCTGCGCCGGCACCCCCGACGCCCCCGTCGAGACCCCGGCCGATGCCCCGGCAGAAGCCGCCGTCCCCGAAGCCCCCGCCGGTTCCGCCCGCGACATCGACATCGTCACCTTCGCCAAGGACCGGGATGCCGGCAAGGTTACCGTCGTCGTCGACGTGCGCACCCAGAAGGAGTGGGACGCGGGTCACGTGCCCGGCGCCGTCCACATCCCGATGGACGAGATCGAGGGTCGGCTCGCCGAGCTCGAGTCCTTCAAGGCCGGCGACGTCTACCTGATCTGCCAGTCCGGCGGTCGCTCGGGACGCGTCGCCAAGACGCTCGCCGCTCAGGGCTACTCAGCCGTCAACGTCGATGGCGGCACCGGCGGCTGGATCGACGCGGGCCACCCCGTCGAGTGATGCTCTTCGCGCTGCGCGATTCGACAGGCCGGTCGACGACGCGGGGGATGACGCTGGAAGAGCCCGAGATGGTCTTCGAATGCGGGGATCCGCCGCGCCACGAGCCGGGACCTCTTGCCCAGGGCGATATTCAGCCGACCGCCGCCGAGCGGCCGCGCATGATTGCCCGGATGGAAGCCGGGATGCCGAAGCTCGAAGACCTGCGCTGATTGGGTCGCTCAGCGCGCACAACCCCCAGGGTGACCGTCAGCCACCGACTTCTGCGTCGCTCAGTCCGTCTTCACGCCGATGTACGGCAGCTCGCGGTACCGCTGCGCCAGGTCGGCGCCGTAGCCCAGGACGAACAGGTCCGGGACCTCGAAGCCCACGTGGTCGACGGGGACCTCGACCGTTCGACGGCTGGGCTTGTCCAGGAACGCCGCGATGCGCAGGCTCGCCGGCTCCAGCTCCAGGATGTGCTCGCGGGCCCAGGCCAGCGTCCGGCCGGTGTCGATGATGTCGTCCACCAGCAGGACATGCCGTCCCCGCACGTCGTCCGTCAGCGTCTTCCGGCACTCGATGGTGCCGCTCGACTCGGTGCCGGCGCCGTACGACGAGAGCTCGAGGAAGTCCATCTCGACGGCCACCCCCGCGTCGTGCAGCGCTCGGGCGAGGTCCGCGCAGAAGATGACGCAGCCCTTCAGGGGGCCGACCAGGACCACCTCGTTCGTGGGGAGGGCCGCGGCGATCTCGACCCCCAGCTCGGCCACGCGGGCCTGGATGCGCTCTCGGGAGATCAGGACGTCCATCCGGCGTCCTAACATGGCGGCATGCTCACCCTCCTCCTCGCCTGTTCGTCCCCCGAGGTCGAGGTCCCCCACGACTCGACGGGCCGGCTCGACAGCCCGGTCGACAGCCCTGTGGACTCGGAGCCGGAGCTCGACTGCTCGGTCGAGCCGGTGCTCCCGTTCGCGTTCGAGGTCCTCGAGGACTAGGGCCGCGGCGAGGACTTCGACTTCGACGCCGACGGCATGCACGGCAGCGTCGAGCAGGGCAACCTGGTGCTCCGAGACCAGTCCGGCAACACCTCGGTGCTCGTGCCGGGTCTGGGCGACGAGACGGCCGGGACACGGCAGCTCCCGAGTGGGGACTGGGTCGTCGTGGTCGTGAGCGAGGGGACGCTCCTGCGGGTCGAGCCGGACGGTGGCGCCGAGAACCTGCTCAGCGGGTTGAGCTACCCGAACGGCGTCGAGGTCACCGCCGACGGCTACGTCTCCGAGAACAGCGGGGGACGGGTCCGTCGCGTGCACTCCGAGACCGGCGAGGACCTGGTCGTCGCCGAGGATCTCGTCGGCCCCAACGGACTGGTCGAGACCGCGGACGGCGAGATCCTGTACGTCGGGACGTGCCCCGTCGATGCGGGCGACAAGAGCGCTCGCGTCTATGCGCTCCAGCGGACCGGGCCCGACAGCTGGGAGGACCCCGTCGTCCTGTACGAGACCGAACGCCAGGGCTGCATCGATGGCATCGCGGTCGACGCCTGCGGACGCATCTACTTCGCCGACTACGGCACGAACTGGGGGCCGGCGAACGTCCACCGCCTGCACGACGACGGCACGACCGAGTTCGCCGCCGACACGCAGGGCAAGTGGATCCCGAACATGCGCTGGGGCCCGGACATCGGGGGCTGGGGCTCGACCGGGCTGTACGCGTCCGACCGGCAGCGGCAGCTGTTGTACGCGATGGAGACGAACCTGCCGGGGAAGCCTCACGTGCACAGGTGACGAGGGCAGCGCGGTGAGTAGATCCGCGGTGTGAAGAAGACCACCATCCTGGACACGCTGGGCTCGGGCATCAACGACCCGTTTCTCGCAGAGGGCGAGGTGGCGGTGCTCGTCGCCCCGGTCCCGGTCGAGCAGCTTCTGGAGACGCTCGACCCCGAGCTCCAGGCCCGAATCGTCGAGCTCGACGAGCTGCTCGAGCCCGATCCGCCCGAACACGATGAGCAATAGCGAGGCCAGCTGGGGCGTAGCCGACACGCACAGGAGCTCGCCGTGGAAGTCCTCATCGTGTTCATCGTGATCGGCATCCCGACCCTCGCCGTCGCCTTCGGCATGACGGTCACGAGCCTCGCCAAGCAGTACTTCCAGTTCAAGACGACCGAGCTGGAGACGCGGCAGACCGAGGCCGCCGCCAAGGTCGAGATGGCCAAGCTGGTCGCCATCCCCACGGCCGCCGACGCCGAGGCCTGGCGGGACGCGCTGGCGGAGACCCGACGCCTCACGGGGCCCTTCGCCGAGGGGTGATGTGGCCTGTTTCATCTGAAACAGAGCGCATGAACCATGAGACAGGCCCGTGAAACAGATCGGGCATCGAAACCGAGCGATACCAGCCAGTTCGACCTCGGTGGTGTGTGCGCAAACGCCCGATCGTGGGCGTTTCAAGCTGGCACACGGTGTGCACTCCAGTCGACCAGGAGTGCCCATGAAGATCGAGACCTTCTTCCACGACGCGACCTGGACGCTGACCTACCTCGTGTACGACGAGGCCAGCGGGGACGCGTTCGTCGTCGACCCGGTGCTGGACTTCGATCCCGCCCCGATGGCCATCACCACCGAGACGACCGACGCGCTCGTCGAGCGCATCGAGCAGCTGGGGCTCACCCTGCACTACACGCTCGAGACCCACGCCCACGCCGACCACATGACCGGCGCGGACGTGCTGCGCGCGAACACCGGGGCCAAGGTCGCCGCCGGGGCGAAGATCACCGACGTCCAGAGCGCGCTGGCGGGACTGTTCGAGATGGCCGCGGACGCAGGAGACTTCGACGTGCTCGCTGCGGACGGCGATGTGCTCGAGGCCGGCACGCTGTCGATCCGCGCGATCTCGACTCCGGGCCACACCCCGGCCTGCACCAACTGGGCGTGCGGGGATGCGGTCTTCACCGGGGACACGCTGTTCATGCCGGACTTCGGAACCGGCCGCTGCGACTTCCCGGGCGGCAGCGCCGAGAAGCTGTTCGACTCGATCCAGAAGCTCTACGCCCTCCCCAACGCCACGCGGCTCTTCGTCGGGCACGACTACCAGCCTGGGGGCCGGGAGCTGGCGTACCAGACCTCGGTCGGCGAGTCGAAGAAGACCAACGAGCACGTGCGGTCGAACACCACGAAGGAGGAGTTCGTCGGGTTCCGGACGACCCGGGACGCCGCGCTGAGCGTGCCCCGCCTCATCCTGCCCAGCCTGCAGGTCAACATCCGCGCGGGGAAGCTGCCCGAGCCGGGCGCCTCGGGTCGCCGGTTCCTGCGCATGCCCATCAACGTGTTCGCCTGATGTGGGACGAACGCTACGCCGAGCCGGGGTTCGGGTACGGCACCGAGCCCAACGACTTCCTGCGCGTGAACGTCGACGCCGTCCCGGCCGGCCCGGTCCTGTGCCTGGCGGACGGCGAGGGGCGGAACGGCGTGTTCCTGGCCGAGTCCGGGTACACGGTCACGACGGTCGACAGCAGCGTCATCGGCGTGCAGAAGGCGCGGCGGCTGGCGGCGGACCGCGGGGTCTCCATCGACGCGCGGGTAGGCGACCTGGCCACGTACGACCTGGGTCGGGGCTGGGCCGGCATCGTGTCGATCTTCTGCCACCTGCCTCCTGCGCTGCGGGCGAAGGTGCATCGGGAGCTGGTCCGCGCGCTGGCTCCGGGAGGCGTCCTGCTGCTCGAGGCCTACACGCCGCGTCAGCTCGGTCGGGGAACGGGCGGTCCCCCGGTCGAGGCGATGCTGTACGAGCCCGAGGCGGTCCGCGCCGAGCTCGACGGTCTGGAGATCGAGCACCTGGTCGAGGTCGTGCGCCCGGTCGTCGAGGGCCGGTTCCACACCGGGTTGGCCTTGGTGGTCCAGGTGGTCGCCCGACGACCTAGGGTGCTGGGGTGACCTGGACGTCCTTCAGGCAGGAGACGTAGCAGTGCTCGGCGGTCGCGTTGCCCGTTCTCCAGAGCTCGGCCTTCGTCTCCTTCGAGGCGTGGGCGCCGGCCTCGAAGATCATGACCTCGTTCTTCGACCACTCGCCGCGGCAGAGCTGCGCGACCGTCGCGTCCAGCGCCGCGCCCGAGGCCGGCCAATGGACCATCTCGAGCCCCTCCATGCACCGGGGTGCGGTCCAGTGGATGCGGACGGCCCCTGCGGAGAGCGTGGTCTCCTTCTCGATGTGGCTGAGCTCGCTCCCGAGCATCGTCCAGTACATGTAGAGCCGGTAGTCGGCGGCGGCGGCGCTGCTGGCGGTGGGGTCGTCGCCGACCATCGCGTCTCCCAGCACTTTGCGCGCCCGGTCCTTCTGGAGGTCCATCACGATCTCGGAGCGGGCCTGGGCGTTGCGCAGCGCTTCGGCGGGCGTGTCGCCGCAGCCGGGCGTCGACCAGTCCGTTGGCGGCGTGGCCACGGACGTGTCCGGGTAGCCGGCGCCGACGTCCTTCACAGCGACCTCGAGGCCCGACTGCCACAGCGTCATGTCGCTCGACTCGTAGCCGCTCGTGACGGATGGCCCGGCGCCGTGTCCGGAGACGGTGACGTGGGTGATGTCGGCGGCGTGCGTCGAACACGCGAAGAGCAGAAGCATGGGCGTTCTCCGAGACCAGTGGGCACGATAGGGTGTTTCAGATGAGTTCATCCGTTGAAACATCCGAGCTGGGCGCGTGGCTCGGGTCGGTCGGCGCGGACGCCGCGTTCATGGCGCTGGTCGAGGCGCTGGGCGGGCTGACGGACCACGCCGTCTTCGCGGTCGATGGCGAGCGTCGCGTGACGTACTGGTCGCCGGGCGCGGAACAGATGCTCGGGTTCGCGGCCGAGGATGTCGTCGGCCGCAGCTGCCTGGAGAGCAATCGGTGCGTCCCGTGCCTGCGAGGCTGCGGGGTGGCCGAGCACCGGGCGATCGAGGGCGTCGACCAGACGCTGCACCACGCCGATGGCGAGCCCGTCTCGGTGCGGAAGTGGGCCCGGGCGTTCTACGACGGCGACCGGTTCCTGGGGGCGGTCGAGGTCCTGTCGCCGTCGGCCCACGTCGCCTCGGAGCACGACGCCGTCGAGTCCTTCCATGGGCTGTTCAGCGTCGACCCGGCGATGAAGCGGGCCTTCGAGCTCCTGCGCAGCGTCGCCCCGAGCGATGTGAGTGTGCTCATCCGCGGCGAGTCCGGGACGGGCAAGGAGCTCGCAGCTCGCGCGGTCCACGAGGAGAGTCACCGTCGCGACCGGACGTTCCTGGCCGTGAACTGTGCAGCGCTCTCGCCGGCTCTCCTGGAGAGCGAGCTCTTCGGTCATGTCCGAGGCGCCTTCACCGGGGCGGTCCGCTCGCGCGATGGCCTGTTCAAGCAGGCCGATGGCGGCACGCTGTTCCTCGACGAGGTGGCCGAGCTGCCCCAGGACCTGCAGGCCAAGCTGCTGCGCGTGCTGCAGGAGCAGACCTTCACGCCCGTGGGCGGCACGACGTCGATCAAGGTCGATGTGCGCATCGTCGCCGCGACCCACACCGGCCTGCGCGCCCGGGTCGCCGACGGTCGGTTCCGCCAGGATCTGATGTACCGGCTCCGGGTCGTGCCCATCTTCATCCCGTCCCTGCGCGAGCGGCCCGCGGACGTCGAGCTGCTGCTCTGGCACTTCATCCGGGCCAGGAACGAGCGAGGTCCTCGCCACATCGACGGCATCGCCCCCAGCGCCATGCGCGCCCTGATGGACCACGGCTGGCCGGGCAACGTGCGCGAGCTGATGAACGTCGTCCAGTACGCGTTCGCCGTGGGTCGCGGGGCCGAGCTGACGCTGGACGAGCTCCCCCCGGAGTTCCGAGAGGTCGTCGCGAGGCGCCCCCAGCCCGTCGACGAGGCCGCCCGGATTCGGCGCGCGCTCGAGGAGACCGGGGGCTCGGTGGGCAAGGCCGCGGCGCTGCTCGGGATGAGCCGTCCGACCTTCTGGAGAAAGCGGAAGAAGCATGGGATCTGAGCTGCTGTTCCTGCTGGCGTGCACCCGCTCGGCTCCGGTGCCCACGCCGAGCGAGCCCGCGGAGTCCGCTGCGCACATCCCGGTCGCCACGGGCCATGCCACGACGGTGGCCTCAGAGGGGCTCGAGGCCGACCTGGCGAAGGCCCAGGCGTTCTACGCGTCTCGGCCCGAGTACGAGCAGCCCCTGGGAACTGGACTGACACCTGTGCCCGGCCTGCCCGACCTGTCTGCGGACACCTGCGGTGCGTGCCATACCGAGATCTACGACGAGTGGAAGGTCAGCACGCATGCGGCCGCCTGGACGGATCCGCAGCTCCAGGCCGAGATGCAGAAGTCGGAGAACCGCTGGCTCTGCCGGAACTGCCACACGCCGCTGCTGGTGGCGCACGAGCAGTGGGCGGTCGGGCTCGAGGACGACGACGTCGAGCGCCCGCTCCTGGTGGACAACCCGTCCTTCGACGCGAGCCTGCGGGACGAGGGAATCACCTGCGCTGCCTGCCACGTGCGCGAGGGCACCATCGTGGGACCGGGGCTGGCCACACCGGACGCTCCGAGCGCGGCGCCGCACGCGGTCCAGGCCGACCCCGACTTCACGTCCGAGAAGGTGTGCACCCGCTGCCACCAGGCGACGGCGACCTACCCGGGAAAGAGCTTCGTCTGCACGTTCAACACGGGCGAGGAGTGGAAGGCCGGCCCCTACGACGAGGAAGGCACCAACTGCATCTCGTGCCACATGCCGCCGGAGGATCGACCGGCGGCGAACGGCGGCCTGGAGCGCACGGTGGCGCGCCACTGGTGGCGAGGCGCGGGCATCGCCAAGCACGCCGGGGTGCACCCGCCCGACGAGGCCAACCCCCCGGGCCTCGAGCTCGAGGCGGAGTGGGCGGACGTCGGGGGTGTCCCGAAGCTGACGCTGACGGCAACCAACGCGAACGCCGGCCACATGTTGCCGACGGGCGACCCCGAGCGGTGGGTCCAGCTGGAGGTCGTCTTCCTCGACGCTGGCGGGGAGACCGTCGGGACCTGGGACTTCCGCATCGGCCAGACGTGGGAGTGGCATCCGCTGCCGAAGAAGCTCGACGACAACCGGCTGGCGCCTCGGGCCACGCGGACCTTCCAGATCGATGTGCCCGTGACCGCCGCGAGCGCGAAGGTGACGGCGTCCTCCCATCGGATGAGCCCCGAGACCGTCGCGTACCACGACCTGGGCGACTACCCGATCTCCGTCGTGACCCACGGGCTGTTCGTCACCCCCCGTTGAGCGTGTCGATCGAGAACGCCTCCATGAAGCCGCCCACCACCGAGACGGCCGGGTCGGCGCTCTGGAGCTGCAGCAGACGGCGGCTCGTCCCGGGCGTGCCCGACGGGTCGAAGGGGTCCTCGGTCAGCTCGTAGGTCGACGCGGCGAAGGGGTGGTAGCCGGCGATGAGGCCGCCCTCGACGCCCAGCTCACGATCCACCGGGAACGCGGTCCCCAGGTGCGAGTTGTACGCGGCCTCGCCCGTGGCGTCCTGGAGGCGGTAGCGACCGACCCGCTCTCCATCGAGGGACAGCGCGTCGATGGTGGTCCCCTCGTCCGCGTTCCGGCGGTTGTAGACCAGGACCTCGCCGTGGGCGTTGGCCCAGCCGTGGTGGGGCTCGTCGTAGAGATCGTCCGAGCTCGTCAGGAACGTCGAGGTGTCCGCCAGGTCCGAGACCAGGAGGCCCGGCGTGACCATCGGCACGCTGGTCGAGGCCAGGCCGCTGCTCGGGTCGTAGGACAGGCCGTTGGCGTAGCCGTAGGCCCGCACGTCGCCGTCGTAGAGCCCGGGGCTCAGGCTCGAGACGGCGGACTCGGTCGGCCAGGGGAGGTGGTCCTGCAGACGCAGCAGCGTCGTGCACTCGCCGGTCTCGACGTCGATCCGCTCGACCGTGTCGAACAGCACGTCCTCGGCCCCGATCGGCTCGATCTCCCAGCCCAGGCCGAGCAGATCGCCGTCCGGCCCGAGCGCGATGCCGTGGTGCAGCGCGCAGTCGGTGACCAGCCTCTCCATCGGTCCGGTCGGGGACATCACCCGGATCTCGCCGCCCTCCTCGATCGTGTTGCTCGGCAGCGCCGCGTAGATCCGCTGGTTGGCGGTGTCCACCGCGACGCCCTTCACGAACTCGCGGGTGTCCAGGTCCTGGCGCCAGACCGTCCGGCCCTGGGTGTCCGTCATCACGGCGACGGCGCCCTCGTGCAGCGTCATCACCGAGATGAAGCGCACGTGGTCGATGTCGGCGTCGGCTGCTCGGTGGGTCACCTGCAGCGGAACGAGGCCGGTCGTGTCCACGGGCCGGGTCGTCCAGGTGCCCAGGAACTCGCCCTCGACGAGCACGTCGACCTGGGTCTCGGGTGGGATGCCCCACGGCCCGGTGGTGACCTGGCCCTCCCACTCGAGCGAGACATCCTCGCCGTCCAGGTCGGTCAGGACCTGGTCGAGGGTGGGGTCGGTGGCGGCGCAGGCGAGCAGGAAAGCGAACATGGGGACCTCTCGATCCTTGATTCGCTCCTACCCGCCCGCTGGATCACCGATCAGCGGGGGACCATCGCGTACCCATCCAGATCGTCGATGTCGCGCGGCTCGATCTTGTAGGCGCCGAAGCTGTAGTTCAGGGGCCCGATCACGTCCGTGAACGTGTCGCCCTTGTACAAGCCCGAGAAGTCCTCGGACCAGTCGTAGATCAGGTCGTCGACCACCACGTAGGTGTCGCACTCGAACTCGCCGTAGCCCAGGTCCGCGTCGGTGACCTCGGCGTCCTCGACGTGCACCAGCACGCCCTCGTACAGCTCGGCGATGGCGGCGTCGCCCAGGTCGGCGGCCGTGATGATCTCCGGCGTGGGCTCGGTGCCCAGGCTGTCGTAGGTGACCCAGCCCGCGCTGGCGTCGAGCTCGGACAGGTCGTCGTACTCGTAGTACTCGCCGTAGATGTTGAGGACGTCGCCCACGACGAGCGGCCACTCGACGCCGCTGGTCGTGTAGACCCAGATGCCGGACTCCTGACCGCCCGCCTCCTCCTGCACGAAGAAGCCGTTCTCGGCGATGCCGGTGACGATGACGCCATGCACGTCGACCCAGGTGTTCTCCGCGGTCGAGCCGTCCTGGAGGGCGTAGATGTCGGTGTCGCCCTCATAGGCGCACTCCGGATAGACGGCGTCGCTGTAGGGCTCGGGGCCGACGGTTCCGGTGTTCGAGATCAGCGCGCCGCTGATGCGGATGCGGCCGTCGGCGCCGTCGCCGCCGTACTGGTCGGTCTCGGCGTCCTCGGGGGCCCCCAGGCCGCCCGTCGCGTCGAGCGTTCCGGTCACCTCCACCACGTCGGCGTGCAGCCAGACCATTCCGCCGCCGCCGCCGCCGCCGCCGCCGCTGGTGCAGCTTCCATCGTCCTTTCCGCCGCCCTGGCCGCCGGACACGTCCACGGTCCCGCTGACCGAGATGTTGTTGGCGTGGAATGCGATCGCGCCGCCTCCGGCGCCGCCGCCGCCGCCGTTGGCTCCGCCGCCTGCGCCTCCGCTGCCGCCGGTGAAGACGTCCTCGAGCGTCTCGTCGCCGAACCCGGTCCCGCCGAGTCCATCGGTGCCGTCGTGCTCGGCCTGTTTGCCTGCGGTGCCGTCCGCGGACGCACCGCCGCCGCCACCGCCGCCGCCGGGTCCGAACTCGCCGCCCTGTGCGCGATCGTGGTCCCACGTGCTCAGGCCCCAGGGGAGACCGCCGCCGCCGCCCTGCGCGTAGCCCGTCTCGGCGTCCGAGCCGTTGGGCCAGCCGCCGGCGCCCTCGCCGTTTCCGCAGTGGCCGCCGCCGCCGCCGCCGCCGCCGCCGCCGACCGCGTCACCGCCGTTGGGGACGCTGGCGCTCCCGGAGCTCGCGCCGTCGCCACCGGTCGCGTCGAGGGTTCCCGAGATGTCGACCGTCTGCGCGTAGACCATCAAGGGGGCGCCGCCCGTCACGGTCACGGTCACGCCCGCGTCGATGACGAACGACTCGACCTCGTGCACGCCGCCCGCGATGGTGGTGTCCGCGGTCGCGTGCCACACGCCATCGGGTCCGTCGGTGCAGCACTCCAGGATCTCGGCGTGCGCGTCGTCGCAGTCGCTCCAGTTCTCGACGTAGCCGCTGGGCGGCTCGCAGCTGACCCAGCTGTCGTCCGCGTCGCCCAGGCCGTCCGCGTCGGTGTCGGCGTACCAGGTGCCCGCGTCGATCGCGGTGTCCTCGTCGATCAGGCCGTCGCAGTTGTTGTCGACGGTGTCGCAGAGCTCTTCGGCGGCCGGGTTGATCTCGGCGTTCATGTCGTCGCAGTCGGTGTCGTCTTCGACGCCGGAGCTGGGCTGCTCGCAAGACGTGGCGCCCGCGGCGGGGTCGCCGTAGCCGTCGCCATCGGTGTCCATGAACCAGGTGGTGGCATCGGTCGAGGTGGCGGGGTCGATCTCGCCGTCGCAGTCGTTGTCCAGGCCGTCGCAGACCTCGGTGCCACCGGGTAGCGCATCCGCCGAGCTGTCGTCGCAGTCATCGGCGTTGTCGACGTACCCGCTGGGGGCCTCGCACTCGTTCGAGGTCGTGTCGGCGTCGCCGAAGCCATCGCCGTCCGCATCCGCGAACCAGATGGCGTTGCAGGCCTCGCCCGAGTCACCGGAGTCGCCGGGCGTCTTGCCTGGACAGCCGGTGAGGAAGGTGATGCCGGAGAGGATCAGAAGAGGGGACACAGGAGCTCCTTCGGCATGGGGTCATTCCTTGTGAGGTCACGTATCCGGTTCAGTCAGAGCGCTCCGCCACGTAGAAATCAACCCGACGGTTCTTCGTCCAGGCGGCCCCGTTCTCGGCCGGATCGAGTGGCTTCTCTTCGCCCCATCCGACGGCCTCGAGGCGCTCGGCCTCGACTCCTCGCTCGACCAGGGCGGTCTTCACGGCATCGGCTCGGCGCTGCGACAGGTCCTTGTTGAACGCGTCGTTGCCGCGGCTGTCGGTGTGGCCCTCGATGCGAACCAGGGTCAGCTCGTCGTGGGCCTTCATGATGGCCGCGACGTCGTCCAACAGCCCGAAGCTCTCGGCCTTGATGACGTCCTTGTTGGTCTCGAAGTAGACGCTGTCCCGAAGATCGATCCGCTCGGCGGTCACGTCGGCCTTGGACGGCTCCATCAACAGCTGGACGACCTCCTTGGTCTCGCTGGTGACGACCACCTGGCGCACGATCGGCTTGTAGCCGGGGGCGCTCACGAGCACGCGGTACTCACCCGGAGGGAGGTCCTTCGAGGTCCCTGCGGGCTGGTTCTCCAGGCCCAGCGACTTGATCTTCCAGACGGCCGTCGGGACGGCGTTGTCCTCGTTGTCCACCGCCGAGACCATCAGCTGGCCCGGGATGGCGTCGAGCTGGATCCGGACGATCTGTTCGCCCGTCTCTCCGACGTCGACCGACACCGAGCCGTCGAGGAGTCCCTCTCGGCTTGCGGCGAACGCATGCGTGCCCGCCGCGAGCTCGACGACGTCGCCGCTCGTTCCGGTGGCGTCACCTCGACTCCAGCTGGCCCCGTCGATCTCCGACCCGTCCGGACCGACCACCAGCACGGTGACCTGGGCGGGCGGGATGACGACGACCGGCTCGGGCGCGGCTTCGCGCTCGGGCTCGTACGCGATGGCGGCGACCATGCGGAAGCGGGGCGCACCGATGCCCGAGTTGAGCCCGGTGCCGACGCCTCCGCGCAGCGTCCAGCTGTTCTCATCACCCAGGCGCTTCCAGCCGCCGAGGAGACCCTCGATGGGCCTTCCCGCCGGGTTGGTCATCTCGCCGTAGGTGAAGTGGCTGGCGACATCCACGCTGACGCCCGTCGCGTCGTTGATCTCGTGTCCGAAGCCGACGCGGGCGAAGAGCTGGTCCTGCCACTCGACGTTCTCGAGGGACTGGTCCGGGACGCCCTTCGTCCCCAGGTTGAACGCCAGGAGGTTCTTGTCGCCGAGCTCGGTGTCGGCGATGACGCCGAGCTCCCAGCCGGTCTTGGCGCCCCCCAGCGGGGCTGCCACGGTGGACGTCGGGAGCGTCAACCGACCAGCGACCGCGAGACCGATCGGCTTCTCGGTGCGGTCCACCGCGGTCACCCGCGCGTCGACACCCAGATCACCGAGGCCGGTCTCGCCTCCGGTCGCGTCGCCCGTGCTGCGCAGGTACACCGGCAGGTCGAGGCCCACACGAAGCGGACCACGGGTGTGTGCGCCCATCAGCGACAGCTGCCAGACGCCGCTCACCAGCTCGGTGCGCTCGCCGTCGTCGTCGATGTACACGACCGGGTCGTTCACGTAGTGCAGCGCGAACCGCCCCATCGTGTACTTGTTCGGGGCCTTGAGCGACTCGTCCGTCCACAACGTAGCGGTCGAGTCGATCGAGGGCCGGAAGAGCTGGCCGTTGATCTCCGGCACGCTCCCGCCAGTGGCGTCGGCATCATCCTGGGCGAGAGCCAGGCTCGAGAGAAGGAAAAGCACCATCTACCTCAGCGTCGGCGGCGCAGGCCGACAAGGGCCAGCATGGTTGCGAAGAGTCCAGCCAGGCCGGCCGGGGCGGGTGCGGTCGTGCTGGCGCATGCGCCCCAGCCGCCCAGGTACTGACCCGGGGTCGCGTCGTCAGCGGGGTCCAGCGGGTCGAGCCCTTCCAGGACCTCGTCGCCGTCGCTGACGCCGCCGCCGTCGGTGTCCTCGTTGTTCGGGTCGGTGGTCGTGTCGTTGACCTCCTCGCCGTCCGTCAGGCCGTCGCCGTCGGTGTCTTCGTCCGTCGGATCCGTGCCGTACTCGTCGACCTCGGCGCCGTCGCCCAGCCCGTCATCGTCCGTGTCCGAGTCGTTCGGATCGGTCCCGGTGTCGTTGACTTCCTCGCTGTCCGTCAGGCCGTCGTCGTCCGAGTCTTCGTCGTTCGGGTCGGTGTTGGTCTCGTTGACCTCCTCGCCGTCCGTCAGGCCGTCGTCGTCCGAGTCGTCGTCGTTCGGGTCGGTGTTGGTGACGTCGACCTCGTCGCCGTCGTCGATGCCGTCCCCGTCGCTGTCCGCGTTCTCGGGGTCGGTGTTGCTCTCGTTCTCCTCGTACCAGTCCGTCAGGCCATCGCCATCCGTGTCGGCCAGGTCGTCCGAAGGCTCGTGCGGGTCGGTGCCATCGGTCCAGACCTCGTCGCCGTCTTCGCGCCCACCCTCGTCGGTGTCGGCGACCAGCGGGTCGGTCAGCGTCCAGCGCAGCTCCTCGCCGTCGGTCAGGCCGTCACCATCGGTGTCGGCGGCCAGGGGATCGGTCCCGTGGATCAGGTCCTCCTCGCCATCGGTCAGGCCGTCGTCGTCGGAGTCCCGGTCGGTCGGGTCGGTGCCGACCACGTTGACCTCGTCTCCGTCGCCCAGGCCGTCGCCGTCGGTGTCGCCGTTCGCCGGGTCGGTGCCGTGCACGTCGACCTCGTCGCCGTCCTCGAGCCCGTCGCCGTCGCTGTCGACGTCGTTCGGGTCGGTGCCCCAGAGCTCGACCTCGTCGCCGTCCTCGATGCCGTCGCCGTCGCTGTCGGGGTTGTCCGGGTCGGTGCCGATCAGGGCCTCGGCCGCGTCGGACAGGCCATCGCCATCGGAGTCCTCGCCGTCCTCGTCATCGGTCGGGTCGGACAGGTCGCCGCCGGCTCCAGCCTCGACGCCGTCGTCCACGCCGCCACCGTCGGTGTCCTCGTCCAGGGGATCGCTGCCCCAGGTGTTCACCTCGTCGCCGTCGGAGAGCGTGTCACCGTCCGAGTCCTCGTTGGTCGGGTCGGTTCCGTGCGTCCAGACCTCGTCGCCGTCGGTCAGGCCGTCGTCGTCGGTGTCCTCGTCCAGCGGATCGCTACCCCAGCCGCCGTCCTCTTCGCCGTCGTCCAGGCCGTCGTCGTCGGTGTCCGCGTCGTTCGGGTCGGTGCCGATCGCCACCTCGTACCCGTCCTCGAGCCCGTCGCCGTCGCTGTCGCGGGAGTTGGGGTCGGTGCCGAGCGCGGCCTCCTCGTCGTCGGTCAGGCCGTCGCCGTCGGAGTCGTCGACCTCCGCCTCGTACACGTCGTAGTCGTTGTTCGGGTCGGTGCCGTCCAGCAGCTCGTCGCCGTCGGTCGTGCCGTCGCCGTCCGTGTCGTCGCTGTTCGGGTCGGTGTCCGTGACCATGACCTCGACGCCGTCGTCGATGCCATCGTCGTCGCTGTCGTTGTCGTTCGGGTCGGTGCCGTACACGTCCAGCTCGTCGGCGTCCGAGAGGCCGTCGTCGTCGCTGTCGGCGTCGTCCGGGTCGGTGCCTTCGGTGACCTCGGTGCCGTCCTCGAGGCCGTCACCGTCGGAGTCGACGTCCTCGTGGTCGGTGCCGTGGACCAGCACCTCGTCGGCGTCGGTGAGTCCGTCGCCGTCCAGGTCGCCGTCGGCGTCGTTGGCGTCGGTCCCGAGCGCCAGCTCGACGTCATCGGTCAGGCCGTCGTCGTCGCTGTCGGCGTCGTACGGGTTCGTCCCGTTCGCGATCTCCTCTTCGTCGGTGAGTCCGTCGCCGTCGGAGTCCGGGTCCAGGTAGTTGGGCAGACCGTCGGTGTCCGTGTCGTCGTTGGTCGGGTCGCCGTCGCCGTCCACGTCCTCGTCGGCGGTCAGGATGCCGTCGCCGTCGTCGTCGGTGTCGAGGTAGTCGTCGGTGCCGTCGCCGTCGGTGTCGCCTTCGCCGGTCTCGTCC
>JAAESX010000204.1 GCA_024228935.1 Pseudomonadota bacterium | reverse complement strand
TTCTTTCTGTTCCCGCCGCTCCTCCGATCTACGCTCTTAACGATCCGGCCGCGCTGCAGAGCTAAGCCCCCCAAGGGCGGCTCCGGCGGCTCGGGCAAGCCTCCCAAGGGCGGCTCCGGCGGCTCGGGTGGGTCCGGCGGCGGCAGCGGAAAGCCCCCCAAGGGCGGCTCCGGCGGCTCGGCTGGTTCCGGCGGCAGCGGCAAGCCCCCCAAGGGCAGCTCCGGTGGCTCATCAGGCGGCGGCAGCAAGCCCGGCTCGCCTGTCGGCGGCTCGGGATCTGGTGGCTCAGGCGGCAGCGGCAAGCCCCCCAAGGGCAGCTCCGGCGGCTCCTCGGGCGGCGGCACCAAGCCCGGCTCCCCCGGTGGCACGGGCGGCTCGTCCGGCGGCTCGTCGGGTTCCTCGGGCGGCTCGAGCAAGCCTCCCGGCGGTGGCTCCAGCAAGCCCCCCAAGGACACGGGCTCTGGCTCGATGGACTCGGGTGGTGCGGGCGCCTCGGCTGGCACGGGCGGCAACTCGGCTGGCCTGACCGACGGCAGCAAGGTCGGCTCGGCCGGACGCGGGGTCGGCGCAGCCAGCCCCGGCGAGGCCAAGGGCGCGAAGCCTCCGCCGTCTTCGAGCGGCGAGGAAGGCAAGGCCCCGAAGGGCAAGAAGGCGCGGGAGACCGCGAAGAAGGTCCAGAAGGCCAAGAAGGAGGCCCAGGACTCCGCCGAGTAGGCCGCGCCCGCCGGCTACTCCTCGGGTTCGTCCGCGGCGTCCATCGCCCGCTTCGCTCGTCGCACGACGCTGAAGATGAACAGCGCGCAGACACCGAAGACGACGAACTTCACCCATCCGTGGCCGTCGGCGAACTCGACGGCCTGGGGCCCGAAGTACCAGCCGAGCGCGAAGTCGATCGGGACGGTGATGGCCGCCGCCAGCGCATCCGTGGCGAAGAAGGTCGCCGCGGGCACGCCCAGCGTCGAGCAGCTGAAGAAAGCGCCCACGCGGATCGACGGCATGAAGCGGGCCATGAAGACGGTCCGTCGGCCGTCCTTCTTGATCCAGCCCTCGAGCTGATCGAGCCGCTCCTCGCTGAAGAAGCGACGGAAGATGCGGCTGCGCAGCAGGCGTCTTCCGAACCAGCGGCCGCACAGGAACACCGAGGCGTCGCGGGTGAGCACGCCGGCGTAGCAGACGAACAGCGCCAGCGGCCAGCTCAGGTCGTCGCCCACGCTCGCGCGCCAGCCGACCGTCATGATGAGGATGTCCTCGGGCAGCGGAATCGGCCAGCCCGTCACGCACAGCGTCAGGTAGATCAGCGGGAGCGACCCGGACAGCTCGAAGAAGTCCATCAGTCGGCCCAGCGCGCGGTGCCGTCGAGCAGCAGCTCGTGGTCTCCGACGAACAGCCGTCCTTCCTCGATGCGCGCGGGGGCCAGGCGCTCGGCGAGGCCGCGGTAGGCGACCGCGGCGGGCTTGTCGGCGAACCCGTCGGCCGTCACGCGGAGCAGGCTGTGGCGGCTGATCCCGTGCTCGGGCTTCACCGGCGGGTCGGCGAGCGTGTGCCAGAAGACCTTGTCGACGCCGTGGACCATGGCCGTCGCGTGGACACGCAGCACCATCTCGGCCTGCCACTCCGGGGTCATCCAGCGCTTGTCGCCTTCGCTCGCCACGCTGGTCTCGGTCAGCCAGACCGGCCGGTCGCCCACGAGCTCGCGGGTGTTGGTCAGCGCGCGCTCGAGCTTGTCCGTCCCGGGACCGTCGAAGTAGGTGTGCACGCTCACGACGTCGATGTGGTCGAGCAGGCCGCCGGTGACCAGCGCAGCCAGGTACGCCTGTCCGGTCTCGGTGTGGGGCCGGTAGATCCCGCCGTTCAGCACCACCGCGTCGGCGTCCGCGGCTCGGACCGCCGCGGCCGTCACCCGCACCATCTCGAGGTACTGCTCCGGGGTGCAGAACGTCTCCGGGTCCACCGTCGAGCCCCGCGCGACGTTGGTGTTCTTCAGGTCGGGCTCGTTGTCGATCTCCCAGTGGTGGATGCCCTCGATCAGCCCGGGCATGTCGTCGACGCCGTCGCCGTCGTAGCGCTCGACCACAGAGCCGACCCACTCGGCGTACCCGGCGGGGGCGACGTACGACGCGGTGTGAGCAGCCGTCTGGTTCCCCGGCCAGGGCGAGACCATCACCACCGCGTGCAGCCCCTCGGCCTGGACGGCTCGGACCCAGGCGTCCCCCGCGCGATGGTCGCGGTGCTGCGCGTGGTTCAGGTTCGGGTAGACGGCGGAGTGGGCTCGGACCCAGGTCGCGCCGAGCTCGTGGGTGGCCTTGGCGTCGGCGGCCAGCAGCGCGGGGATGTCCGGCCGCTGCCTCAGGAGCCTGGCGGGGATGGCCACCGCCTCGTTGATGCCGAGCTCGAGCTGGCCGCCCTCGATCGGTGTCGACAGCTCGGGTCCCGAGGGGCTCGCGAGCTGCCACCAGGCCACGCCACCGGCGGCGGCGACCCCGACGAGCGCGAGCGCGAGCGTCCTCACCCGAACAGGTTCACCACGTTGTCCTCGGGCCCGCCGTCGTCGTTCTCGAGCTCGTCGACGGGCAGGTCCTCGGGCGCGGGTGCGTCGAGGTGGTACCGGACCTCGACGATCGCCGACCACGGGAAGAAGCACTCGCGGATGGTGTCGAACGACAGCGTCAGGCTCAGCCCCTGGGGGGTGTACTCGGGGTTGTTGTACCCGTGGTACGCCGCCTCGAGCCGGATGGGCAGCATCTCGGAGAAGCGTGGATTCTCGAGGGTGCTCGCGGGCACGCCGCAGTCCTCCAGCTTGTCGGTCAGCGCCAGGAACGTGAAGTCCGAACCCATAGCGAACGCCACGCGGATCGCCTGCTCGGCCTGCAGTCCGTAGGGATCGATGATGTACCGGGACTCGTCGACCTCGGCGGCCACCGGAGCGGGAGGTGGATCCTCGGAGAGCTCGGGCACGTTGACGAGCTCCTCCATCTTCAGGTCCAGGGCCTTGGTCCAGGTCATGAGCTGGTCCACCGTCAGGGGCTCACGACCCGCCAGGACACGCTTCACTTCCGACCGCTTCTGCCCGGACTTCTCGGCCAGGGCAGCGACGTTCAGGTTCTTCGCCTTGAGCGTGTTTCGGAGCCATTCCAGGATGGGCTCGGACGGCCGCTGCGCCATGGGACACCTCGCGTTTTACGTGCGCTCGACACCCGACTCGGAACCGCCGGGCCCGGCGACGGGTCTGTTAGCTTGTCCCCGGGAGCCCTGCCGTGTCCTATGTCCTGAGCGCCGTCGCCGTCCTCGTCGTCGCCATCGTCTTGATGATGCTGGTCAACCTCAACCGAAGCCGCCAGCGGACCCGCGCCGCGACCGTCGACGAACCGGTCATGCTCGAGGCCCGGGGCGTCACCGCGCGTATCTTCGTGGACGCCTCCGTGCTCGCTGGGCCGGCGGCCGGGAAGATCAACCGCGCCCAGGCGGATCTGGTGCTGACCGGCGCTCGTCTGCTCATCGCGACCCACCACGGACGGCTCCTCGAGCTCGACGCCAACAACGGCGGCTCGGTCCGCTGCACGGGACCCGGCCGGCTGGTCATCGAGGGTGAGCGCCGTCGAGTCGGCGGGCCGTCCAAGGTCCGGGTGGAGATCTTGACGTCGGACGCGGAGCTCTGGGCATCGACGGCGCAGCAGGCCATCGGGTCCAGCCGGAGCGCTCTCGCCGGGTAGTCGCTAGAGCCCGCAGGCGAGCTGCAGCGTCTCGAGCCAGTAGACGGCTTCGGCCTCGCGCTCGAACTCGTCGGCGTACAGCTTCAGGTAGTCGGCGAAGATCAGGTCGCGGTCGAGCCACTCGGTGATCTCGTTGGTGTCGGCCGGGAGTCCCGTCGGCGAGCGGTTGGCGAGCGCCTTGCGCAGGTGCATCCAACGGTCACGACCACCGCGCAGCATGAAGCGCCGGAAGTCGGGCCAGCGTGCGCTCACGATGACCCAGGCCCACTGCGCCTCGGAGAGCTCTCGGGTCGAGCCGGTGCCGATGGCGAACTCGGACAGCAGGACGATGCGGCCGGCCAGGGACTCCAGGAACCGAGGCATGCCCAGCGGTCGGCTGGCACAGGCGGCGCACAGCGCATCGAGGGCGTCGGGGCCGAAGGCACGCTGGATCATGTCGGTCGAGTCACCGAGGAGGGACCGGAGGCGCTCGCCGATCTTGCGGACGTCCATGCTCGGGACGGTGATGGCGAGGTCGACCAGCTCGGCCAGGCAGTGGGACGCCGCGCCGTCGCTCAGCGAGCGGCCCTCGCGCAGACGCATCGCGTCGTAGGCGGACTCACGGCCGACCGACAGGACGAAGGTGACGTCGTGCTGGTCGGTCGTCAGTAGCCGCAGCCCCTCCATCAGCAGCAGGCGCCCGGACGGACGCAGGCTGTCCAGATCCTCGATGAAGACCAGCACCCGCCCGGGCGCCGGCGCCTTGAGGCGGTCGAGCAGCGCCTTGAAGCCCTGGCGCACGCGCGACACGGGGTTCAGGTCCCCGCGGTTGATGCCTGTGCCGGCGTGGTCCGGCATGTCCTCGCCGAAGTGCATCCGATTGATGTGCCCGACGATGTCGCGGGCACGATCCATCACGGCGGGGTCGGGCGAGGCGTGCGCCATCGTGGCGACGAGGCCGCTCAGGATGTTCCCGTGCTTCTGGTAGAGCCACGGGTTGTACCAGCACCAGGCGCCGCTCGCGGGTGCCGTCGGATCGAAGCCGACGGTGTGGCGCTCGGCCTGCATCAGGTAGGCGCAGCGCAGCATGAACTGGCTCTTGCCCGAGCCCGGGGCGCCGTGCACGGCCACGCTGGAGCCGCTGCGCAGGCGCACGACGCTGCGCAGGAAGGCCTTGGCCATGCGGTCGTGACCGAAGGCGTCCTCTTCGGCGAGGCGGGAGAGCTGCGGACGAGGATCGACGTGGCTTGGGCTCGGCATGGCGCGAGTCTACCGCCGTCGGTCTCTACTCCACGTACCCCAGCGCCCGCAGCGCAGCGGTCTCCGCGTCATCCAGCTCGACGCCGCCGCCGTCCAGCGTCATCGGGATCGCCTGGGTCGCCAACTCGGCGAGCTCAGGGTCGCCGACCACGGTCCCGTTCGTGCCCACCATGACCGAGCGATCCCCGTCTCGGTACAGCCGCCAGCCCTCGGTGAACACGCCGCCCACGTCTCGCGCCAAGTGCACCCGGGGCCACGCAGCCGCCAGGATCGGTCCCGGTCGTGGGACCCCCTCGATGCCGTCGAGGAGCGACCAGCCGTCCTGCTCGACGCCCGCCAGGTCCAGCACCGTCGGGAACACGTCCTGGAGCTGGACCGGCGTGTCGATGCGCTGTCCGCCTTCGACGCCCGGCGCCCAGAGGACCAGCGGCACGTCGAGGACCTCGGGGTGCACGGTCGCGCTGTGGCCGTACAGCCCGTGCTCACCCAGGTACTCGCCGTGGTCGCTGGTCAGCACGACCGCCCCGTTCGGATGCGTCGCCGTCCAGGCCGCCAGCAGCCGGTTCAGCGACTGGTCCATGACCAGGACCTCGCCCAGGTACAGGTCCCGGATGACGCCGTTGGCCGCCTCGTCGAGGACCGTGTCCCCCCGGAGCAGCGGCGTGATGCCCGGCCCCTGGTGGAAGCTGATGCCGGATGGCTCGGTCCGGTACGGCTCGGACCACTCCATCGTGGTCAGGTCGTGCCGCTTGCTCCATGCCGCTCGCGTCGTCTCGTAGGGCGAGTGGGCCTCGAGCAGGTTCACGAAGAGGAACTGCGGCGATTCGTTGGACAGGCTCGCGATGGCCTTGTCCACGACCTCGCTGTCCTGGGGGGTGTGCTCCACCGTCGTGAACCCTCGCGTCAGGCCGAGCGGGGCGGCGAGGAGGCGGTTGGCCACGAAGGCGTTCGTCTCGTACCCGGCGGCTCCGAGCTTCTCGGCGAGCGTGGGCAGCGCCGTGTCCATCGGGGTGACGAGCAGCAGGTCGGCCTTCAGCTCGAGCCCCTCGTCCTGTTGGGCGGCGTGAGCCCCGCTGACCCAGGGCGGCTCGCCGGTGAACAGCGCGGCGTGCGACGGCCAGGTCCAGCTCGAGGGCGCGGTGGCGTCCGTGAAGACCACGCCGGCCGAGGCGACGGCGTCGACCTGAGGCGAGGTCGGCAGGGTCTGTCCGTACGGCCCGAGGGCGTCGGCGCGCACGGTGTCGAGGACCACGACGAGGATGTCGGTGGGCGGAGGGGCGGGGGCCGGCGTCGAGCAGGCGAGCGCGAGGAAGAGCATCGCGCCGAAGACTATCGCTCGATGCCGATCTCCGAGAGCCGATCCACCTCGAGCGGCACCAGCCCGAAGGGGGTGTCGACGTTCATGTCGGCGCGGAAGCTGACCTCGAGCTCGTCCCCCTGGAGCACGCTGTAGAGCGCAGTGCCGGCATCCAGGAAGTCGATCGTGATGGGGATGTTGACCGAGCCGCTCGTGGCGCCGTCGATCTCCCCCAGCTCGGCGATGTACCCGCCGCCGACGTCCAGGCCGGCGAGCGCGATGTCGTAGTTCACGTCCTGCAGGAAGATGTTGCTGCCGTGGTCGTTGTCGACGTCGAGCTTCAGGTTCAGGTCCGCGCCGGCGAGCGACAGGTCCTTCAGCTTCAGCCGGTTCAGCTCGAACTCGGGTCGCCGCGGCGCAGGAAAGCCGCCGTCTTCGTCGTACGGCACGTCGACCGGGCCGATGGGGGTGTCGAACCCGAAGCTCCCGTCCAGCCCGAACCCGATGTCGTCCTGTCCGCGCACGGCCTGGACCATGTCGAAGAGGGCCTGGAACTCGATGGCGACGGGCAGGGCGAGCTCGCTGTCGCCCTCGGCGCCCAGGAACAGGCCGTCCGGGTCGTCTCCGGCCAGCCACTCGATCTCCTCGAAGGCCAGCGCGTAGTCGAACCGGGCCATGCTGACGTCGACGGGGTTGGGGTTGTGCACGTCGAACACGAAGTCGGCGTCCACGCCGTCCCAGTCCACGGCCAGCACGTCCAGGCGCTGGAACGTGACGGTGGGCAGGTAGGGGTCGAGCTCGAAGTCCTCCCAGCCCGCGCAGCCCGTGAGCGAGGAGGCGACGACGGCGGCGAGGAGGACACGCTTCACTGGAAGATCCCTTCGGCAGGCACGATGGACCAGGATTGCAGGCCGAGCTGGGACTCGGCGACCTCCTGGTTCCACGCCTCCTGCTCGTCATCGAGGTTCAGGCCTTCCTTGACGAGCGGCGTCGACTTTTCTTCAGTCAGTTCCCGGATGAGCTCATCCGAGTTGCCCGCGACGACGACGATGCGCAGGTCGGCGGGTCGGATGTGCCGGGTGAGCGCGGCGTTGACCTGCTCGACGGTGAGCGCCTCGATCGAGTCCGGCAGGTCCTCGAGCTGGTTCGGGTAGCCCAGCGCCTGGGCCTCGACGGCGTACTCGAGCCGGCGCCCGGGATCCTGGGCCCAGATCCGCATGCGCTGGAGCAGGTACTCCTGGATCAGTTCGAACTCGGCGGGGTCGAGCCCGGTCGCCACCAGGTCCTCGGTCATCTCGACGGCCGCCTTCACCGACCAGGCCGTCGTGTCCTGGGTGAGCGGGCGGAGCCAGACCATGAACTGGGGCTGGGCGCGCGTCGTGCCGACCTCCTGGGTCGAACTCCCGCTCTTCTGGACGTAGTGCTCGATGTAGGCGTAGTCGCCGTAGTTCAGGCCGCGATCGCCGCGAAGGGTGCTGTACAGCCGGCCGTGGGACTCGCGATGGTCCCCGAAGGCGATCATCGCCAGGAACAGGGCCGGGTAGTCCGGGTGGCCGCGGTCCACGTCGAGCTCGTGGCCGAAGTTCACGACCGACTTCTCGGTCTCGCGCTCGACGACCAGGAGCGTCCGTCCTTCGGTGTCGAGGCGGGGCTTCGGCGTCGCCTCGGGGCCGTCGACCGTGTCCAGCGCCAGCGCCGCGTCGATCTGGTCGGCCAGCGCCTGGTCGACGTCGCCGGCGAGACCGAGCGTCACGCGCGTCCGGACGTAGGCGTCGGCGTGGAAGGCCTGGACCGCGTCGACGTCCAGCAGCCCGACCACACCGCTGCGGCCCTCGATCGGATGGCCGTACGGGTGACCCTCGTTCACCAGCGTGTCGAACGTCGCGTCCCCGAGCGCTTCGTTGCTGTCGAGGATGCCTACGGTGAGGTGGTCCAGGGCCTGGGCGCGGAGGCGCTCGACGGTGGTTTCCTCGAACGCCGGCGACGCGACCATGTCGACGAAGAGGGGCACGAACGTGTCCCGATCGGACGCCAGGGCCTTTCCGCGGAAGGTCACGAGCTCCTTGTCGACGACCACGTCGATGTCGGCGGCCAGCTCGTACAGGAGCTGGTCGACCTCCTCGCTGGTCCGGTCGCCGGCGCCGCCCTGGCGCATCGACTCGGCGGTCAGCCAGGCGATGCCTTCCTGTCCGATGGGGTCGTACGCCGAGCCGGCCTGGATCGTGGCCTGCAGGTAGACGAGCTGGGAGCCATCGGTCGGCTGGAGCACGACGCCGTTCAGATCGGCGAGCTGCTCGAGAGGGGAGGGGCCCGGGGGCGTGGGGTGCACGCAGGCCAACATCAGCGGGAGCATCACTCGGCCTCCTCGACGGCGGGCTCGGGGGTCAGCGTGGCGACCGTGAGCCCCTGGGGGACGAGGTAGGCGTCGATCACGCGGGCGATGTCGGCGGGCCTGACCTTCGCGAAGTTCTCGTAGTAGGCGTCGATGCTCGCCGGGTCGGCGTTCCGGTGGGTGAACCACCCGATGGTGTTCGCGACAGCGGCGGCCGTGTCGAGCTCCATCGCGGTCGACCGCAGGGCGAACGACCGGGCGCTGGCGACGCGCGCCTCGTCGAGGGTCCGAAGGCTCGCGACCTCGGCGAGCAGTCGGGCCTCGACCTCGGCCGGGTTGGTCCCCTCGCGCAGCTCGGCGTTCACCTCGAACAGGTGCGTGTCGATGAGCTGCGAGCTGCCGCCGTCGATCCAGAAGACCTTCTGACCGTCGAGCACCAGGTCGCGGTGCAGCGGGGAGACGTCGGAGAACAGGAGCTCCCCCAGCACGGCCAGCGCTGCGGCGTCGGGATCCGCGGGGTCGAAGCCCGGCACCTTCCAGCCCAGGAACAGGTGGGTGTTGACCGGGCCCTGGTCCCAGGCGACGTCGACGCGACGCGTCTCCTCCTGGACGAGCTCTTCGGGGATCGGTGTCGGCTCGGTGGTGCCGCGCTGCCAGCCGCCGTACGCGCCCTCGATCGCGGCGAGCGTGGCGCCGGTCTCGAAGTCACCGGCGACCACGATGCGGACGTTCTCGGGCCGGTAGTGGACGTCGAAGAAGCTGTGCACCAGGTCGATGCGCGAGCCCATGGCCTCGAGGTCCTCGATGTAGCCGATGGTGTCGTGGTGGTAGGTGTGGTCGGCGAACGCGGTCGCGTAGAGCGCCTGCGAGGTGCGCATCCAGGGGGACTCGAGGCCCTTGCCGTACTCGCTCAGCACCGCGCCGATCTCGCTGGAGACGTCCTCGGGCTGGACGTCCAGGTTCTGGAAGCGGTCGGCCTCGATCTCGATGATGCCGAGCAGCGCCTCGGCGGCGACGACCTGGTGGTAGCAGGTGTCGTCGAACCAGGTCCACGCGTTCTCGTTGGCCCCCGTCCGCAGCAGCGCTTCCTCGCGCTCGGCTCGAGGCAGTGCCTCGGTCCCGTAGAACATCAGGTGCTCGAAGAAGTGGGCGAAGCCGGTCGTCCCGGGATCCACCTCGTCACGGCTGCCCGCACCGACCCACGACTGGTACGAGACCACCCCGGGGGTGTCCATCGGGGCCAGATAGATCGTCAGTCCGTTGTCCAGGGTGGTGACCTGGATCTCGGTGGGCAGAGGGCTCGCAGAGGCCGTGCCGATCGGCATGATCAGGGCAATCAGGGGCATCGATCGTCCTCCTTCCTTTGCCGCTAACCCCTCTTCGACGACCAGGATGTGGCGGTCTCGTGGTAGTCTGCGACCTCGCTCATTCCGGAGGTCCAATGCCGGTGTCGTCACACATGATGGAACAGCAGGCCGAGGCGCTGCACGATCCGACGGGTACGGTCCGTGCTCTCGACTGCGACTCGCTGGACACGCGCGAACTCATCCGGCGCGTCCGTCGTCCGGTCGAGGGCGAGCAGATGCCGGAGAGCGATCTCTGGCGTGCCTACGTCGAGCTGGCCCGTCGTGGCGAGGCGGGTGCCGCCAACCACTTCATGCGCAGCCTGAAGACCCTCCACCGCCGTCGCGCGATGGGCAATGGGCACCTCGGGCACGACGATCCGGATCCCAACGAGCACCGCCTCGCGTCCGACCCCTACCTGGGCGAGCTGTGGAAGGCGTACAAGCGCTGCATCAGCCAGAACCGCCCCGGTCCGGCGAGTCAGCTGCTGCGTGATCTCGAGGCCCAGCTCATCGGCTGAGCACCGCATGGCCCGAGCCGACTCGGGTCAGCGTCGCCGTCTCGCCCACCGGCGGGGCTCCGATCGCGATGACGCGCACCAGGACGTCGTCGATGCGCACGTGCGCGACGGGCATGCCTCCCGCGGTCTCGAGCGCCTCGACGATCCCGCTGATGGAGCCTTCCGGGTCGAAGCGTAGGTCCTCGGGACAGGTGACGATGTCGCCGTCGGGTCCGGGCAGGAGAGCGGCCGCGCCCATGAACTGGACGACGAAGCGGCTGGCCGGACGCCGCCTCAGGTCCTCGGGCGAGCCCAGCTGGGCGATTCGACCTTCCTGCATGAGCGCGATGCGATCGGCGCAGGAGGCCGCCTCGTCCTGATCGTGGGTCACGAGCAGGACAGCCACGCCGGTCTCGCGAGCCAGGGCGAAGAACTCGCTGCGCAGCTCGATCCGGAGCGCCGTGTCGAGGCTGCCGAAGGGCTCGTCCATCAACAGGAGAGCGGGCCGGGGAGCCAGCGCCCGGCCCAGCGCGACCCGCTGCCGCTGCCCGCCCGACAGCGCGTGCACGGGGCGATCGCCGAGACCCTTGAGCCGCAGGAGCGCCAGGAGCTCGTCGACACGCCGAGCCTCCTTGGTCGCGAAGCCGATGTTGCCGCGCACGGTCAGGTGAGGGAACAGCGCGCCCTCCTGGAACACCAGGCCCAGACCTCGCTCGTGCGCCGGGACGCCGACCAGGTCCCGGTTGGAGAGCTCGATCCGGCCGGCGCTGGCGGTCTCGAGGCCCGCGATGGCGCGCAGCGTGGTGGTCTTGCCGCAGCCCGAGGGGCCCAGGAGCGCCACCACCTCGCCCGCATCGACGGAGACGTCCACACCGCGGACGATGGGCGTGCCGCCGAGCTCGACGTGCAGATCGGTGACGGAGAGGATCACGTGGACCTCCGAGACAGCTCGCCCCAGAGCAGGAACGCGATGGCGGGAAGGGTGAAGCCGACGAGCAGCAGGGCGGACGGTGCCATGCGCGCGTAGTGGCTGTCCTTGGCGAAGCTCCAGATCTCCGAGGACAGGGCGCGCGACCCGAGGGGGCTCAGCAGCAGCGTGGCCGGGAGCTCGCGCAGGGCGGCGGTGAAGACGAGGACCCAGCTGGCCAGGAGCGAGCCGCGAAGGAGCGGCAGGGTCACCTGGATGACCGACCTCAGCGGCGAACGACCGAGCGAACGAGCGGCCTCTTCGAGCCGGCGGGGAGCCTGCGCCATGCCGCCGGAGGTGGTCTGGATGGCCTCGGGCAGGAAGCGGACGACGTACGCCGTGACCAGGATGAAGGCGGTGCCTTCGAGCGTGTGGCCGACGGCGCCTGCTCCGGCCAGGAGGATGAGCACGCCGAGCGCGACGACGGGGCCGGGGAGGACGAAGCCGAGGCTCGCCGCGTTGCGAGCGCCGACGTGGAACCGGTCGCTCGTGCGCGAGGCGAACCAGGCGAGCACGAGGGCGACGATGACCGCGGCGGTGGCTGCAGCGGCGGCCCACGAGGCGGAGTGACGGAGGGCCGTCGCGGCCTGCTCCCAGGTGCGCTCGGCGATCGAGGCGTCCAGCGAGCGGGCGTGCCACAGGGCGCGGCCGACGACCAGGCCCGCGGTGGTGCCGAACACCCCCAGGGCGAGGACCCAGGCGGCGACCGTGCCCCCGAGTGAGCGGGCCGGCGTGCGTCGGCGCCCGCCTTGTTCGTACCGGCCGGGGCCGCGCGAGCGCTGCTCGAGCACGAAGACGGGGATGGCGATGGCCAGCAGGACCAGCGCCAGGCGGCTCGCGGCGCTCCACGCCTGGGCGCGGTCGGCGATGCCCAGGTCGAGCTCGAAGTAGATCGCCCGGGTGAAGGTCTTCACGCCCAGCGCACTGACCGCGCCGAAGTCCGCGAAGGCGTACAGGACGACCAGGGCCACGCCGGCGCCCAGCGCTGGGCGGATGGCCGGGATGACGACACGGTAGGCGCGCTCGAACGGACCGAGGCCCAGGGTCGCCGCCGCCTCCTCGATGCGCGGGTCCAGGCGCTCCAGTGCGGCGCGGGCCCCCAGCAGCACCAGCGGGCTCGTACAGACGCCCAGGAGGATCGCGGCGAGCGTCAACGAGCCGTGCAGCTCGATGGTGTCCTTCAGCGGCCCGGTCGGCCCGGTGAGGTCGAGCCAGGTGAGGGCGACCAGGTAGGGGGGCACGGCGAGCGGGCTGGCGAGGAGGGCAAGCAGCAGGGGCCGGCCGGCGAGCTGCATCCGTGCGGTCAGCCAGGCGCCGGCGAGGCCGATCGAGCCGGCCACCAGAGCGACGCCCAGGGCGAGCCCCAGGGTGCTCCCCAGCGGGACGAGGGTGCTGGCGGCGCTGCCCGGATCTCCCTGGATGGCGCGCCAGGCGACGGCCAGGACGGGGAGGACGACGACGAGCGCGAGCCCGCCGGTCAGCGCGCGACTACTCGAGGCCCACCTCTTGGATGAGCTTCACCGCGGTGGGCTCGGCTTCGGCCAGGGCGGCGAGCGAGGTCTTGGACCAGGCGAAGTCGGACGCGGCGGTCACGCCCGGAGGGGCCGGAGTGCCCTCGACGGCGGGGTACTCGCGGTTGGTGTGCGCATAGGCCTGCTGCCCCTCGGGCGAGAGCAACACACCCAGGACGGCCTCGGCGGCGGGCGCGTTCGGCGACCCTTGCAGGACGGCGCCACCCGTCACGTTCCACGCGGTGCCGACGCCCTCGGCGTCCGGGTAGATGATGCGCAGGTCGTGCGCGGCCAGGACGGCTTCCAGGGCGGCTGCGTCGGCGCTCGCGTCAGCCTCCTGTCCCAGGACGTTCCGGTAGAAGTAGTAGTGGTTCACGAGCGCGACGTCGGCGCTCCCGTCGGCGACCGCGGCCACGGCGGGCGTGTGCTTCGGGTGCACGTTGCCCTCGGTGTTCGCGGCGAGTGCGGTGAGGAACGTCCGCGCGTCCTCCTCGCCGTGCTCGGCGACGAGCGTCGCGACGCCACCGACGAAGCTGCCGTTGGTCGCCACGGTGCGGGCCACGCGACCCTTCCAGCGGGGATCGGCGAGCTCCATGACCGAGGTCGGCGGGTCCTCGACGTCGGCGCGGGTCACCAGGACGCGGGCGCGGACCGACAGTCCGACCCAGTCGCCCTCGGGGCCGCGCAGACGCTCGGGCACGGCCTGCAGCAGCTCGTCGGGGAGGCGAGCTGCGTACCCGGCAGTGGAGAGCGAGCTCATCGCCCCGCTCGACTTGCTCAGGAACAGGTCGGCCTTCGGCTGGCCGTTCCAGGCGGTGATCCGATCGAGGTACCCGGAGTCCTTTCCGAAGTCGGTGACGACGGTGAGGTTCGGCAGCTCGTCGTGGACGAGGTCCAGGAGCCGCAGGGCGAACTGTTCGTCGCGGCCGCTCAGGATGGTGACGGTCCCGGTGGGACCCACGGCGATCTCGGGGAGTTCGGGCTCGCCCGAACAGGCAGCCAGCAACAGCAGCACGGTGCTTCCTGATAGTGACAGTCAGTTTCAGTAGCGCGAGGGCTACGGCGACGCCAGCTCAGCCGGCCTTCACCTCGAAGCCCTTGATCAGCGCGGTCGCACAGTCGACGTGACCGATGCGCTGCTGGTCCGAGGCGATCTCGACCACGCCGTTCAGCAGGTCGCACACGTTCCCGGACAGCACCGAGCTGGCGAGCACTCCGGCCGGCTTGCCGGACTTCAGGAGCTGACCCGGACCGCGGACCTCGAAGTCGCCCGTCGCCAGGTCGATCTCGCCGTGGACGTGGTCGAAGAAGACGCTCCAGGGCACCTCGCCGAGCATCTGCGTGCGCGAGCGGTTGCCCTTGCGGACGACCAGGTTCGAGGGTCGGAGCTTGCCGTCCCGGACGTGTCCCGTCGGGCGCGCGTCCTCGACCGCACGGGCGGTCTCCGGCGAGTGGAGGTGGCCCGCGGGGAGACCCTCGCGCAGGAGCGGAACGGGCATCGGTGCGACGCCGCGCTGGTCGTGGGCGACGGTCAGCGGTCCACCGTGTAGCGTCGCGTCGTCGGTCATGTGCACGCGGTAGCTGCCCACACGCTCGACCTTGGAGACGAAGCTCTTCTTCGCCGCGACGCGGTCCGCGCAGAACGCCGGCGCGATGCGAGCGAGGAACCAGGCCAGCACGCGCGGCGGGAGGATGATCGCGGTCTCGGCCGTGGGGAGGCTGACCTTCTTGCCCCTCAGGACGTCGAGTCGCTTCACGAGACCGGCCCCGTACGGCAGGGCGCCGACGTTGGCGAACGCTCGGCCGACGGTGTGGAAGTCGAGCTCGTGCGCGCTGCTCGCGACGGTCAGATCGACGGTGTACGTCGTGCTGGACACCGCGGCTTCCGCGCCACGACTGCTGAGGAACGACTGCAACAGACGCACGTCCTCGTAGGCGCCCTTCACGAAGCGGGTGTTGGACGACGTGCAGGCCTCGGCGCCGGCGCGCACCACGTGCAGGCGGTCCTCGTCGGTCAGGCGGCTGTGACGGGGGTCGTCGAGGCCGAGCCCACGGACCGAGATCGGGTAGACGTCGGCCGGCCCGGCCAGCGGGTTCGCCTTGGCCTTTGCGGCCTTGGCGAGCGTCGCGCCGATCCTGGCCCTGGCCTTCTCGGGCGAGTCCGTGATCAGGTCGGCGTGGCCGCCGCCTTCGACGTAGAGCCGCACGCGGAGCCTGTCCTTGCTGCTCTGCTTCAGGCGGGGCGGTTCCGCGCCGGTGGCCTCGACGCGGGCGCGCGTCGTCTGCTCGAACAGGATCTCCGCGCCGGCCGCGCCGGCCGAGTGGGTCTCATCGAGGATCCGGAACAGGATGGGGGGGATGCTGTGGGGGGTACGTCGCTCGTCCATCAGGCCCTTCGCGGACAAACGTCTTCGCGGTATGAGGGGACGGTGATCACCCTATCCCTGTTGTTCGCGGGCTGCGCCGAGCCCTCCGCCGCCGAAGAGCCTGCGTCCGACCGTCTCGAGCGCGTCGTGGCGATCGGGGACCTGCACGGGGACCTCGACGCCGCGCTCGCCGTCCTGGCGCTCGCAGGGTTCGTCGACGCCGAAGGGGCCTGGTCGGGTGGCACCGCGACGCTCGTCCAGACCGGCGACACCACGGATCGGGGGCCGCAGTCGAAGGAGGTCATGGAGCTCGTGAAGCGCCTGGTCGTCGAGGCCGACGCTGCGGGCGGGCGCGTCGTCCCCCTGCTCGGGAACCACGAGGTGATGAACCTGTCCGGCGACTGGCGGTACGTGCACCCCGGAGACGTCGAGGGCTTCGGCGGCGTCGAGGGCCGGAAGTCGGCGCTGGCAGCGGATGGCGAGCTGGGCGCCTGGCTGCGCACGCTGGACGTCGTCGCGGTCGTGGACGGCGTGGTCTACACCCACGGCGGCGTCTCTCCCGGTGCGGCGGCGCTCGGTCTGGACCACTGGAACGACCAGGTCCCGGGCATCGTCCTGGGGGCGCGGCCCGGTGGGTTGGCCGACCCGGACTCCCCGATCTGGTACCGCGGGTACCTGCAGGACCCCGAGCCTGAAGCGTGCGAGACCGTCCAGCGCGCCCTGACGGCCCTGTCGGCGGAGCGCATGGTGGTCGGCCACACCACACAGGACTCCGGTCGAGTCGCTGTCCGGTGCGAGGGGCGCATTGTCGGCATCGATACCGGCATCTCGGCGCACTACGGCAGCAACCTGGCGGCCATCGAGTTGCGGGCAGGGGACGCCTGGGCGCTCTACCCGTCCGGACCGGTCGATCTGGCTGACCCCGGGCGTTAGCCTCTGGCCCCCCAACGAGGGTCCTCAGATGAACACGCAGTCGGACGACGTCTCCACCCGGGTCTCCAAGATCACGCGCGCCGCGCGCGCCTACGCGAGCGACATGACGGAGGCTCGGCGGGACTTGTTCCAGTCGTTCTGCCGCGTGGTCGCTCCGCAGCTCCGCGCTTCGTACGTGGCACGTCATGGAGCGAAGAAGGTGCCGCAGGAGCTGATGAGCGGCTTCGAGATGCTGGTCGCCGAGTGCTCGACCGGCGTGCTCCAGGTGCGCGTCGAGCCGCGGGCCGATGGGTCGGCCGTCGTGCGGACGAACATGCGGGACCAACCGTTCATCGTCGACACCGTCCGGCTGCTCATCGACAGCCTGGGCGCCTCGATCGTCGACGGCTTCAGCGCGGTCGTCGCCGTGCAGCGTGGCCCGGACGGAGAGCTCAAGGGCATGGTCGGCGAGTCCGGACACCACGAGTCGATCGTGCAGTTCGACGTCGACGGCTTCGATCCCGAGGACGCCGAGGCGATCGCCGCCACCTTGCGCGCCAACCTGCGCCTCACCACCGCGATGGTGAAGGACTTCTCCGGGATGACCTCGGCCGCCGATGCGATCGCCGCCCGGTTCGGTCGCTTGGCTGCTCGTCGCGCCGAGGGGGCCGAGAGCTACGGCGAGGCCGGCCACTTCCTTCGCTGGCTCCTGTCCGACAACTTCGTGTTCATGGGCATGGTCGGCGGCGAGGCCCCGCTCGGCTTCGACAGTCCCGATGTCGCCGACGTGTGGCAGCCCGCCCCGGCGCTCGACGAGGTCGACTTCAACGGTTCGCACATCCAGGTCCGCAAGGGCACGGTCGAGTCGCCGGTCCACCGCGCAGGCCGGGTCGACGAGATCCGCATCCGGGTCCCGGATGAGGCCGGCAACACGGCGCGCGTCGTCCTCGTGCACGGCATGTTCACGTTCCGGGCGGTCACGCAGCCCTCGCGCAGCGTGCCCATCCTCCGCCGGGTCCTCTCCCAGATCCTGCAGGACGACTACAGCCGGCCCGGGTCCTGGCGGTACAAGGGCGTGGCGAACGTCTTCGACAGCCTGCCGACCGAGTACCTGTTCACCGCGGACCTCGACGAGACGCGGCTGATGATCGAGCGCGTGTTGGACGCCGAGGCCGAGCGTGGCGTCCGCATCCTCATCACCCAGAAGCCGACCACGAACGTGACGTTCGTCCTCGGGGCGATGCCGCGGGCCCAGTTCGACGACGCCCTTCGTCGGCGCATGGAAGCGCTGCTGATCGGCGCGACCGGGGCGACCTACCTGGACCACGGCGTCCTCGTCGGGCGCTTCGAGACGGTGCTGGTGCACTTCTACCTGACGGGCGCTCGTCCGCTCAGCGACCAGGAGACCGACCAGATCCGCCTCGACCTGGCGGCCATGGCCACCCCTTGGGAGCTCCGGCTGTACGAGCTGTTGAACCAGCAGCACGAGGACGAGCGCGCCGAGGCCCTGTTCGGCTTCTACGGTGACGCCTTCGACCAGCAGTACGTGCAGCGCCAGAGCGCCGCCAACGCCGCTCGGGACATCGAGGCGCTCGAGGCACTGGGCGACGACCGCGAGGTGTCCTGCGCCCTGTTCGACGACCGGAAGGGCCGCCTGTGCCTGCGCATCTACCAGTCCGCCGACATCATCCTGTCCAAGTCCCTGCCGGTCCTGACGAACTTCGGGCTGGTCGTGAGCGACCAGTACAGCAACGCCGTCATGCCGTCCCGCGGGTCGGCCTACGACCTGGACACGTTCCGACTGAAGGGCGCTTGGGGCCTGCTGCCGGCCGACATCCGTGAGCGCGGCCCGCTGCTGTGCGAGGCGGTCGAGGCCGTCTTCCAGGGACAGGCCGAGGACGACGAGCTCAACCGCCTGGTCCTTCGCTCCAGCCTGGACTGGCGTCGCGTCGATCTGCTGCGCGCTGTCCGTGGACACCTCTTCCAGCTCGGTCTGTCGCGGGCCCGGGTCACCGACGTCTTCCTGCGGCACCCCACGGCCTGTGCGGCGCTCGTCGAGTACTTCGTGGCGAAGTTCGATCCGTGCGTGGCCGACAGCTCGCGCAAGCGGGCCATCAACAAGGCGGCCGACGGCGTCAAGGAGGCCCTCCGCAAGGTGACGGACGGGCGCGAGGACTACGTCCTGCGCTGCACCTTCGACCTGATGCGCGGCATGCTCCGCACCAACTTCTTCCGGGACGACCGGAAGCGCTGGTACATCAGCTTCAAGGTCGACCACGACCTGGTCGACTTCATCCCCGAGGTCGGACTCAAGTACGAGATCTACGTCCACCACCCGGAGATGGAGGGGCTCCACTTCCGCGGCGGCAAGGTCGCCCGCGGTGGACTCCGGTGGTCCGACCGGATCGACTACCGGACCGAGGTCCTTGGCCTCGTCACCACGCAGATGGTGAAGAACGTCCTGATCGTGCCCGAGGGAGCCAAGGGCGGCTTCCGGCTGAAGCAGACCGTCGAGGATCGCCACGTCCGTCGTCAGAAGGCCGACGAGCTGTACCGGTGGTTCATCCGAGGGCTGCTCGACGTCACCGACAACCTGGTCGAAGGCGAGGTCGTGAACCCGCCGCAGGTCGTCCACTACGACGGCGGCGACGACCCCTACCTGGTCGTGGCCGCGGACAAGGGCACCGCCCACTTGTCCGACACCGCCAACTCGGTGGCCGTCGACGAGTACGGCTTCTGGCTGGGCGACGCCTTCGCGAGCGGCGGAAGCCAGGGCTACGACCACAAGAAGGTCGGCATCACCGCCCGCGGTGCCTGGGAGTGCGTCCGGCGCCACTTCAAGGAGATGGGGGTCGACCCCGAGCACGACGAGTTCACGACCATCGGCGTCGGCGACACCGGCGGCGACGTGTTCGGAAACGGCGTCATTGAGTTCCCGAAGACCCGCCTGCTCGCGGCCTTCAACCACCTGCACGTGTTCCTCGATCCGAGCCCGGACACAGAGGTCGCCTTCCGCGAGCGCAAGCGGCTGTTCAAGGCGGTGAAGGGCTGGGATCACTATGACTCCGACTGCATCTCCGAGGGAGGAGGCGTCTTCGACCGTCGCGCCAAGAGCATCAAGCTCTCGCCCGAGGCCAAGGCGATGCTGGGCGCCCTGAAGGACGAACTCCCGCCCGACGCCGTCATCCGACTCATCCTGCGCATGAACGTCGATCTGTTGTGGTCCGGCGGCATCGGCACGTACGTGAAGTCCAGCACCGAGACGCACGTGGATGCGGGCGATCCCGGGAACGACGCGCTGCGGGTGAACGCCGACGAGCTCCGCTGCCGGGTGGTGGGCGAGGGCGCCAACCTGTCCTTCACGTCGCGAGCCCGCGTCGAGTTCGGGCTGTCCGGCGGCCGCATCAACACGGACTTCGTCGACAACAGCGGCGGCGTGGACATGTCCGACCACGAGGTCAACATCAAGATCCTCCTGGGCGGTCGCGTCGCCGCGGGCGAGATCGACGGTGCCCAGCGGAACAAGCTCATCGCCGACCTGACCAAGCAGGTCGCCCGCGACGTGCTGGCGAACAACGACACGCAGTCCCGTCAGCTCTCCATGGACCAGGTGCGCAGCACGCGCGACCCTTTCCGGTTCGCCCGGGCCATCCGCTGGATCGAGGAGCAGGGCTCCCCCGATGCGGACGGCCTCGGCCTGCCCGTGAACTCGGAGCTCGCGCGTCGAGCCTCAGGTCGACGTGGCCTGTCTCGCAGTGAGCTCGCGCTGTTGTCCTCGCACGTGAAGATGCACGTCTTCAAGCGCCTCAAGGAGGCCGACCCCGCGCTGGTGCCCGGGTTCGAGGGACTGCTCAGCGGGTACTTCCCGAAGAAGGTGCGCGAGCGCTGGCCGGACGCGGTCCAGGGCCACATGCTGGCGACGGACATCGGCATGACCGTGGCGCTGACCCAGGCGGTGGCGGACTGTGGCGCGACGTTCTTCCCGACGCTGATGGACCTGACCGGACGGGGCCCCGGAGAGGTCCTGGGCGCGTACTACACCGTGCGCGAGGCCTTCAAGCTGGACGCCCTGCGTCAGCGGCTGAACTCGGCAGACATCCCTGTGTCGGCGCTCTACCGGGCGTGGATCTTCGTCGCCGACGGCATCACCGGCCTGTGCGCGCTGTGGCTGTCGCCGGGGAGCGAGGTGCCCGACGCTGCAGGGCTCGAGCGTGTCCAGGCCGCCCTGTCCCGCATCGGGCGAAGCCGCGGTCGCGATGAGAGCGCCCGGTTCCGCGAGCTCGTCGAGGGGCTCCAGCGCAAGGGTGTGCCGAAGCCGCTGGCCGAGAAGTGCGTGTCGCTCACCGACCTGACGCTGGCGGCCAAGATCGCTTCGCTGCAGGCACGGACCGGTGACTCCGACCGCGACGCCGTGGTCCGCACGCTGGCCGTCGGTCAGGCCAGTGGACTGCTGAACGCCGTCCGGGCTCTCGAGGCCCGCCCGGCCGCCGGCCGCTGGGACGCCACCGCCATCGGCATCCTGCGGACCCGGTACATCACGCTGCTGGACCAGCTCGTCGTCGCGACGCCGATCGGGGCCGAGCTGCGGCTGACCACGGACCGACTGAGCCACAAGCTCGTGTGGGGCCCGATGAAGGAGATCCACGACGGGGTCACGAACATCGTCCGCGAGGAGCCCGACGTCGGCGCCTACCTGGTCGCCGAGGAGCGCCTGCGGGGGCTCATCGCGCGTCTGTGAGCGGGGCCTCGGGCGGACCCGGCACCTGGGTCTTCGTTCGGCACGGCCAGTCCGTGGCGAACGCCGAGGGCTGGCTCTCCGGACACATCGACACGCCGCTCACCGCGCTCGGGCGTGAACAGGCCATCTCCTGTCGGGCCCTGCTCGCGCACAGGTCGTTCGACCGGGCGTTCAGCTCGGACCTGGTGCGAGCGAGCGAGACGGCCGAGCTCGTGCGCTCGCCGCAGCACCCGGAGGTCGGGCACGACGCGCGGCTGCGGGAGCGGAACCTGGGAGACCACCAGGAACGCGACAAAGCCTCGCTTCGAGCGGCCGGCATCATGGCGAAGCTCATCCGCTGGGACGGTCGCCCGCCCGGTGGCGAGAGCCAGGCCGATCTGGCAGCCCGCGCGCTGCCGTGGTTCGTCGAGAACGACGTCGGCGGGACCACGCTCGTCGTCGCGCACGGGGGGCTGATCCGCGTGGTGTTGGGCCTCCTCGACGGGCATGCGCGCGAGACCATCGGGCGCAATCACATCGACAACGCCGTCCCACACGAGCGACAGGTCCCGCGCGGTCGCTTCGCCGAGCTGGTCCGAACCCTTGGAGCCGGATGACCCCCACAGAGACCCGCTGCACGATGACCCAGATCGTCCTGCCCACGCACACCAACAACCACGGGACCGTGTTCGGGGGTCAGCTCGCCGCGTGGATCGACATCTGCGCAGCCGTCTCCGCGCAGCGGTGCGCCAAGGGCCCGGTGGTGACCGCGTCCATCGACCAGCTCCACTTCGTCGCCCCCGTCAAGAAGGGCATGGTCGTCGAGCTGCGGTCCCAGGTGAACCGGACCTGGCGCTCGTCGATGGAGGTCGGCGTGCGGGTCGAGGCCGAGCACCCGTTCACCGGAGAGCGCTCGCACTGCTGCACCGCCTACCTGACGTTCGTCGCCATCGGCCAGGACGAGAAGACCCGTCCGGTCCCTGAGCTCGCGCTCGGCGAGGCCGACGACGAGCGGCGCTGGGCCGCAGCGCAGGACCGACGTGAGGTCCGTCTCACCCAACGGAAGGGCCGGTGAGCCTGGTCCTGGCGAGCGGCTCGCCCCGACGACGTCAGCTGCTCTCGGAGCTCGGGTACGTGCTCGACATCCGGCCGGCGAACATCGACGAGACGCCGGCCCCAGGCGAGGAGCCCGTCTCATACGCCCGGCGCCTGGCGGTCGAGAAGGCTCGCGCCTGTGTCGAAGACGAGCGCATCGTGGTCGCTGCGGACACCGTCGTGCACGGCGGGGGCGTGCTCTTCGACAAGCCCCGAGACGCCGAGGACGCGGTCCGGATCCTGCTCGCGCTGTCGGACCGCGTGCACACCGTCACGACCGGTACCTGCGTTCGCCGAGGGGCCGACGAGCGGGTTCGGACCACCTCGACGCGCGTTCGCTTCCGAGCGCTGACCGAGGGCGAGGTCCGGGGCTACGTCGCGACGGGCGAGCCGCTCGACAAGGCCGGCGCCTACGGCATCCAAGGTGTGGGCGGGTTCCTCGTCGCCGCGATCGAGGGTAGTTACTCCAACGTCGTCGGGCTGCCGCTGGCCGAGGTCCTCGAGGATCTGGCCGCGCTCGGCGCACCCCCACCGTTCGAGGACCGATGATCCCTGACCGCCTTCGCGCAATCCGCTCGCGGATCGACGCCGCCTGTGTCGCTGCCGGTCGAGACCCGGCCGACGTCCGTCTCGTCGCCGTGTCGAAGACCAAGCCTTCGTCCATGATCCGTGAGGCCTACGCCGCCGGTCAGCGGGACTTCGGCGAGAACTACGCGCAGGAGCTGCGGGACAAGGCGGCCGAGCTGGTCGACCTCACCGAGCTGCGCTGGCACTTCATCGGCCACCTCCAGCGAAACAAGGTGAAGTACGTCGCCAAGGCGAGCGCACAGCTGGTGCACGCCGTGGACTCGGTGAAGCTGGGGATGGAGATCGCCAAGCGTCAGCCGGGCGCCTCGGTCCTCGTCGAGGTCAACATCGGGGGTGAGCAGAGCAAGCACGGGGTCACCCCCGCGGACACGCTTGCCCTGGCGGGCGAGCTGGACGCGCTGCCCGGCCTGACCTGTGCGGGCCTGATGTGCATCCCGCCTCCGGGGTCGGGGCCCGAGAGCTTCGCGGCGCTGGGGGAGCTGTTCGCAGCTGGCCAGGCCCAGGGGCTCCCGTTCACCGAGCTCTCGATGGGCATGAGCGGCGACTTCGAGGACGCCATCGCGCACGGAGCGACGCTCGTCCGGGTGGGGACGGCCATCTTCGGGGCCCGCAACCCCGTCAAGTCTCTCGTCGGAGCCCTGAAGGGCTAGAAGATGAAGGGCACCACGTGGGCCCCGCCGGGGTCGACGCGGACCTGCTGGTACTTGGGCGCGCGTCCGGGGACGACCGCCTTGACCAGATGGTTGCCGGGCGAGAGCTCCAGGTCCTCGATGGGCGTGTGTCCGCGTCGGCGGCCGTCGACATAGATGAGGGCACGCGGCTCGCTGCGGACGAACAGCAGCCCGCCGTCGTAGATCGCGGCTCGGGCGGCGTCCTCGGTCTCGTCGGTCGCCGCGATCTCGGGAAGCTCGGGGACCACCGGGGGCAGACCCACTGGCGTCGGCGCGGCCTCGTCCGGGATGAGCTCGGCCGGCTCGTCGCTGCCCGGCTCGTCGACGACCGGCTCGTCGGTGATCGGCTCGTCGGCGGTCGGCTCGTCGACTGCCGGCTCATCGGTGATGGGCTCGTCCGTGATGGGGGCGTCAGCGACCACCGGCTCGTCCGGCGCGTCGACCCGCGCCTGGCGGTCCCGCCAGGCCATGAACAGCACGCCCAGCGCCACGATCAGGAGAGCGACGAGGCCCACGACGCGGGACACCGCTCGCCGACGGTTCGCTCGCTCGCGGTCGTCTCGGGTGGCGCCGCGGAAGTCGGGGGCGCGTGTCGGTGTGCGCCAGGTCCCGGACTCGTCGGCGTTGTCCCGCTCCAGGCCGCCGTCCTCCCACCAGGCTGACGGTGCCGAGACGCGTCGGGTGGACATCGTCGGTTGGTCGTCCTGGTCGGCCCACACCTCGGCGTCCTCGGTCGCTCGTGACGACGCGTCGCCACGGAAGCCGCCGGTGACGCGCTCCTCCTTGACCACGACCCGGCTGCGCGGGAGAGGGCCGAACTCGACGACGTCGCTCGGCGGGTCGTCCGAGGCTTCGTCGTCGTGCTGTCGGGCGACCAGGTTGAACAGGCTGTCGTCGGTGTGCTCTTCGAAGACGCTGACGTTGTCGCTGTCGCGTCGCGCCTTGCTCTCCCAGCCCTCGCGGTTGTAGCTCTCGCCCAGACCCTCGGCCGGGCGCGCGGCGTCCGAGCCCATGCGGATGGTCGCGACCTTCTTGCCCTCGAGGTCGGTCCAGCTCGCCGGCTCGTCCTCGACGTCCGGGAGCATGTCGCTCGGGCCGTCCAGCGAGTCGCCGTCTTCGGTCTCGTAGAAGATCTCCGTGTCTGCGCTCTCGTCCGGCCGGTCGTGTGCCCGCTCGGTGTCAGCTTCCTCCTCGTCGAAGCCAGGCAGGTCGTCGTCGACCTCGAGCACGTCGAAGCGTTCGCGCAGGGCGACCGGTCGGGGCGGAGGCGGCGCCCACTCGTCGTCGTCGTCGAGCAGCGGCAGCGGCCCGGTGAGCTCGGGTGAGGGGCGCGTGGGGGTGATCGGCGGCGGCACGATCGTCGCGGTCGGGCGGATCGGCTCCAAACGGCGTGGCGGCGGCGGCGGCGGGGGGCGCGCCGGAGCGGGCGAGCTCGGCTCCGGGGTGCGGGCGAAGCGCTGGGCCAGCTCGTCGGCGACCTCCGGCTTCTCGAGGGGCTCGGGCTCGGGCTCGGGTGCTGCAACAGGCTCGGGCGGAGCAACAGACTCGGGCGGAGCGACAGGCTCGGGCGGCTTCGCCACCACGGGCGGAGCCACTGGCTCGGGTGGAGCGACAGGCTCAGGCGAAGCGACGGACTCGACGGGGGGGGCGACTGGAGCCGGACGCGCTCGTGCCGGCTTCTTCTTCTTCTTCTTCTTCTTGCGGCCCATGGGCGTGAGCCCACCGCCCAGCATGCCGGCCGAGGGCCCCGAGAACAGGCCGCGCTTTCGTCGCCCGTCGCCGGCCATGGCCGCGCCTCCTGCCCGGTCATCGGGCTCAGCGAGTGTACCGCCGCAGACGCGGAAACGTTCTCAGCGCCTCGCTCAGCTCCAGAGTTCAGCCAGCTCTTCGGGCACGTCGCCGCCCTCGGCGAGGTCGGCCACGGCGTACTCGCGGCCCTCGACGATGGACACGTACAGGCCCCGCGCCGAGCTGCGAGAGCCGAGCACACCCAGCTGGATGAGGCCCTGGACCAGGGCGCGCACGATGTGCTGCTCGCTGGTCTCGAGTCCGCGGAGCACGTTGTCCAGGCGGGTGGCGTTGTCGCCGACGACCCCCCGGGCGACCAGCTGCTCGCAGACGTCGCGCAGGAGACCGCGGGCCAGGATGCTGTCATCCGAGCGCGTCGAGTCCGCCGTCCACCAGGTCTCGATGCCACCGGCGCGCCGGATGACGTCGACCTGGGGGCGGTCGAAGCGCAGGTTGTCGGTGACGCACCGCTCAGCGACGAGGATGCGGATGAGGTCGAACGGGTGGATGGCCAGCTCGCCGGCCACATCGGCCAGGGTCAGGCGCTCGAGCTTCGACAGTGACATCAGTCCTCCTCCGTTCCGAACAGCTCTTCCTCGAACACCGCGGCGGCGTCCGGCTCGGCGCTCGATTCGCTCTCGTCGTCGTCCTCTTCCTCGGGCGGATTGAGGACGTCCGGCGGCAGCCAGAGCGTGTACAGCTCGGTGGCCGCGGTGCTCAGCTCGGTGGCCGAGAACCGGACCTCGTCGAGGATGCCGGCGGCGAGCTCCTTGAGGTCGCCCTCGGGGTCGGAGTCACCGAACCAGACCTGGATGGTGAGCTTGCCCTCGAACGAGCGGTAGGCGATGGGGGCGCCCGGCACGCCGGCGCGCTCGGCGAGCGTCGCGGCGGCGGCGACCATGCGGTAGGCCAGGGTGGCGGAGACGCTCTCCCCCGCGTCGGCCCAGTTGTCGTACAGCCCGGCGTCGACCGGGAGGACCATCACCAGCGACTCGGGCGGACCCTCGCTGGGGTCGACCGAGGCGACGATGGCGATGCCGGCAGTCGGGGCGTCGAGGGGCTCGGGCGCGCCCTCGAGCGTCTCGAAGACCAGGGTCAGGCGCCGCTTGACCGCCTGGTGGTGGTCGAGGATGGCCTTCCGGTAGCTGGCCGGCAGGCTGGACAGCCCCGTCTCCATCTCGCGGAAGCGCTCGAACTCGTCGATCGCGCTGGCGAGCTCGGGGTCGGCGAGCAGCTTCTCGGCCTTGTCGCGCAGCTCGGCGCGGCGCTCGGCGACCAGGGCCGACCGACCGTCCAGCAGCTCGGAGTCCGCGTCCAGGCTGTCGACGACGGCCTGGTAGCTCTTGGCGATCTCCTGGTCGTCCAGCTCGTCGACCCGGGCGCGGACCTCGCCTCGGAGCGTGTCGAGCCCCACGATCTGGGTCTGCAGGTCCTCGATGGCCTTCTTGAGGCGCGCCTCTTCGACGTCGACCTCTTCGAGCTGCTGTCGAGCCTCTTTCTCGGCGCCTTCGCGCCAGTGGGTGATCTCCTCCAGGGAGGCGATCAGTCGGGGGGCAACCGCTTCACTACTCATCGGATCCTCACTCGCAAGCGCCCCAGAGACCGCGACCGGCCTCCTTGGCTTCCTGCTCGGCGGCCATCAGCTCAGCCCGGCGACGGAGTTCGACCCCCACCTCCAGGAAGCGGGCGTAGCCCTCGCTCAACATGTACTCGTTCAAGAAGACGACTTCGGTGTCCAGGCCGCTGTCTGTGCCCGAGCCCGGGACCTCGGCGAACACATACGCCAGCGTGCGCCCGTAGGTGTCCGTGCAGAGCTCGTCGAACTGCAGGGTCAGCGGGGGCTCGTCGCTCAGCAGGTCCTTCAGCGCCTGGGATGCCTCGGGGCCGTAGCAGTCCGGCTCCTCGACCTCGTGGACCTCGGGCGTGTCGACGCCGAGCAGTCGGATGCGCTCGCCGCCACACGTCTCCAGGTCCAGCGTGTCCCCGTCGATGACGCAGCCCACCGTCGCGTCGCGCGTGGCGTCGCAGGCCTCGAACTCGGCCGATTCGCCGAACATCGGGATCCGCTCGTCGAAAGGCGAACAGGCCGCGAGAAGGACGAGCGTCAGGAGGGGGGTTGCCATCATCGAGAGGTGTGCCAGAGCACCGCGAGACTACCACCGCGCTACACTCGGCCGAATGGCGGACACCGAGCCGGACACGACCGACTGGGTCATCCAGGCGAGAAGCGTCAGCAAGCGCTTCGACATCTACTTGAACGACCGCTCGCGGTTCTTCGAGTTCTTCGGCCATCGCAAGCACCACGAGGAGCACTGGGCGCTCCGGAACCTGGACTTCACCGTGCGCAGGGGCCGGTCCTTCGGGGTCATCGGTGCCAACGGCGCCGGCAAGTCCACGCTGCTGAAGCTCATCGCAGGCATCAGCGAGCCGACCCGCGGGGCGCTCGAGGTGCGCGCGCCCATCTCCACGCTCCTGGATCTGGGGCTCGGCTTCCACAGCAACTTCACCGGTCGAGAGAACATCCACCTGAACTGCTCGCTGCTCGGCATGCGGCGCGACGAGGTCGAGGCGCGGCTCCCGCACATGATCGAGTTCGCCGAGCTGGGCGAGTTCATCGACTACCCGGTGCGCACGTACTCCTCGGGCATGGCGCTCCGGCTCGGCTTCGGAATCGCGGCGCACATGGACAGCGAGGTCTTCCTGGTCGACGAGGTGCTCGCTGTCGGCGACCAGTACTTCCAGCGCAAGTGCATCTCGAAGATCGAGGAGTTCCTGACGATGGGTCGGACCATCGTGCTCGTCAGTCACGACCTGCACGCGATCCGCAGCCTGTGTGACGACGCGATGTGGCTCGACCGGGGCCAGGTCCGCGCGCTGGGCCCGGCGCGAGAGGTGGTCGACCGGTACATGGACCTGGACCGCGAGCTGGCCGGCGCGATGCGCCCCACTCGGCCGACGCTGGTCCACGAGACGCCCCACGGCGAGCTGCCCGAGGCCCCCAAGCCCAGCTACCGCGCCACGATCGACGACCCCGACCTGCGCCGCGCGGTCGACGAGGCCTGCGCGCTCCCGGAAGCCGCCGAGATGTGGGCCGAAGAGGTCGAGACGACCCCGTTCGAGAACTACGAGGGCGAGAACGCCGTGCTCATCGGCAGCGGCGAGGTCCGCGTGTTGAGCGTGCAGATGCTCGACGGACGCGGTCAGGTGCGCGAGCGGTTCCGGACCGGCGAGGACCTGATCGTGGCGGTCACGTTCCGGACCACCGAGCCCGTCGAGCGGCCGATCCTCGGCGTGGCCATCCATCGGAACGACGGCACCTATGTGTACGGCCCCAACACGCGCTTCGACAACGTGCTGGATGGGACCTACCACGGCATCTACACGTTCTTCGTCCGGTACTCGGCGCTGCCGTTGCTGTCGGGCACCTACCGGGTGTCCATCGCCGTGTTCGACAAGAACCACCTCAAGCCGCACGTCTGGCACAACCGCCTGTACAGCTTCGAGGTGGCGCAGAAGAACGAGGACCACGGGCTGGTCCAGCTGGACCACGCCTGGGGCCTGATCGCGCACATCGAGGGAGACGGGGCCGACATCTCCGAGTGAATCCTGCTTGGCCAGGGGTGATAGTGCACGGGCATGAAGGTCCTCCTCATCGGCAGCGGTCCGCTCCCTCGCGACGAGCCCGAGCGGCTCGGCTTTCCCCAGCTGCGCACGGCCTGGTTCCTCGAGACGCTGGCCGAGGCAGGGCACGAGGTCGTCGTCGCGCTGATGAGCGACGCGCCAGGTGAGGACTCCTGGAGCTTCCGAGGCACGCCGGTCCGGGTGGTGCGCATCGACCGCGCTGACCCCTCCCACATCGAGACGGTGCGTGCCCTGCGCCTCGAGGTCGCCCCCGACCGGGTGGTCTCCGCAGGCCCCTTCGAGCCGGCCCGTGTCGCTGCGCTGACGGTCGGCGACGAGCCGCTGTTCATCGACGTCCCGGGTGACCCCTTCGCCGAGGCCCAGGCGAAGAACGCCCATGCCGGAGAGCGCGACCACACCGACACGATGCGCGAGGCCTGGCTGCCTGCGTACCAGCGGGCGGACGCGTTCGGGGCCATCTCCCAGACCCAGCGAGCGGCCCTGCTCGGCCAGCTCGGAATGCTCGGACGCCTTGGCGAGAACCCCTCCGAGCACCCGTGGGTCGAGATCCTTCCGGCGGTCTTCGGGTTCGGCGCGCTTCCGGGCGGGATGCCTCGCGAGCGGGAGCCCCGCTCCGAGCTCGTGGTCGCCCTGTGCGGTGGGTACAACACGTGGTTGGACACCGACACGCTGCTCGACGGCCTGCTCCAGGCGATGGACGAGGTCCCGGGGCTGTCGGTCCTCTCGACCGGCGGCGGCATCCCCGGTCACCACACCGAGAGCTACGACCGCTTCCGCTCGGCGGCGCTGTCGAGTCCCCATGCGAGCCGGTTCACGTTCCACGGCTGGGTACCGCACCACGTGCTGCCCGCCCTGCTGTCGCGAGCGCACGTCGGGATCACGCTCGATCGGCCTGGCGCCGAGGCCGAGCTGGGCACCCGCACGCGGGTCCTGTTCTTCGCCCAGCAGGGGCTCGGAGTCATCGCGACGCCGTGCTCGGACCTGACGCGCGAGCTGGCCGGCATCCGCATGCTCGTCCCGGTCCGGATGGGCGACGCCTCCGGGCTCCGGGGCGCGCTCGTCCGGATGTGGGAAGAGGGTGACGACGGCACGCAGACCGCTCGACTCCAGGGCTACCTCACCAGTCGCTACGGCCTCGAGCCCGCGACCCGCGGCCTGCGGGAGTGGATCGACCGGGCCGTCCGGATGCGTCCTGGACACGATCCGGCCGCGGGACTCGCCCAGGAGCTCGCCCAGGTGAGGACACGGCTGGCCGAGGTCCACGACAGCCCCACCTGGCGTGCTTCGACCAGTGCCCGCCGCGTCCTGGGGCGGATCTTCAAGAAAGACTGAGCATGCGTTTTCTTGCGTGATTATGCAAAACGTTGCATAGTCATACAGACAACGAGGAGAGGTCCGCATGCTCGCGCTTCGCAAGCCCACGGTGGCCGACGTCCCCGCCATGCAGAGCCTGATGGCGCCCCACGTGCTGAACGAGGAGCTCCTCCCGCGCACCCGGCTCTCGATCGTGAAGGGCCTCCGGGACTACACGCTCGTCGTGGATGACGAGGGGCTGGTGGGGCTCGCGAGCGTCTCGCTGGTCGACGTGCACCTGGCCGAGATCGGCGCCGTGGTGTGCCGGGAGCCCGAGCTGCTCGACGAGCTGATGACGGCCGTCCTCGAGGAAGCGAAGTCGATGGGTGTCGACCGCGCGTTCATCCTGGCCGCGGACCCCGCTCCGTACGAGTCTCTGGGCTTCGTGCGCGCCGAGATGTCCGCCCTGCCCGAGAAGCGGGATCGACAGTGCCTGCGCTGCCCGCGTCTGCCGCGCTGCCGCCAGGTCGCCCTGGTCCGCCACCTGTAGACCGGCCCGACGCCGACGAGGCGGATAGTCTGCGCGCCTTCGCAAACGAGGTTCGCATGTCCTTCTTCCGCCGCAGCGCCCCCGACACCCCGGCTCCCGACATCCAGGAGATGTTCCCCGGCGACGGTCCGCTGTACTGCCGCTTCAAGACCAGCCAGGGCGACATGGTCGCCGAGCTCTACGACAAGCGCGCGCCTCGCACGGTCGCCAACTTCGTCGGCCTGGCCACCGGCAAGGTCGAGTGGGAGAAGCAGGGTCGGAAGACCACCGAGCCCCTGTACAGCGGCACGATCTTCCATCGCGTGATCGAGAACTTCATGCTCCAGGGCGGTGACCCTGAGGGCACCGGTCGCGGCGGTCCCGGCTACCGCTGGAAGGACGAGTTCCACAAGGAGCTCAAGCACACGGGCAAGGGCACGCTGTCCATGGCGAACGCCGGCCCCGACACCAACGGCTCGCAGTTCTTCGTCTGCCAGGTCCCCACGGCCTGGCTCGACGGCAAGCACGCTGTCTTCGGCAAGGTCATCGAGAACGACGCCCTGATCGACGTCATCGCATCGGTCCCGAAGGGCCGCGGCGACCGTCCGATCGAGGACGTCGTCCTGCACGAGGTCGAGGTCTGGCGGGACTGACCCGCTCGACTCAGGCGCTCTTCCGCCGCTTGCGAAGGACCACCGCCAGGACCTTGGCGACCGGCGCGAAGAGCTCCTCGGGGACCATCTGGCCGATCTGGCCGCTGGCGTAGAGCGCCCGCGCCAGCGCCCGGTTCTCGACGCGGATGACGTCGTGCTTCCGGGCCTCGGCTCGGATCTTCATCGCCATGTGGTCGACGCCCATCGCCAGGATGACCGGCGCCGGCGCCTCGTCCTTCCGGTAGCGGATGGCGATGGCGTAGTGCGTCGGGTTCGTGATGATGAGGTCGGCGTCGCGGACCTTTGCCAGCCCGATGCCCATGGAGATCATGCGCTGGCGGCTCCGACGCGCGGCCTTCATGTACGGGTCTCCGTCCTGCTGCTTGCGCTCCTCCTTGACCTCCTGGTCGGTCATCTTGAGGTCCTCGCCGGTCTTCCAGGAGTTGTAGGCGTAGTCGGCGACCGCGATGACGAGCACCAGCGGGACCGCCGTGAGCACCAGCGTCCAGCCCAGGTCCACGAACATCGCGAGCTGCTGGTCGGCCGAGAGCGCGGCCATGACCGGCAGCTGCTCGACCTCGTCCGCGAGCGCCCAGTACATCAGCCCACCCAGGGCGCCGAGCTTGGTGACGCCCTTGGCGAGCTCCATCAGCGGTGTCCAGGACATGAACTTCTGCTTGAAGCCCTCGGTGGGATCGAGCCTCTCAGGCTTGGGCTCGAGCGCCTTCCACGCCATCTGGAAACGGGTCTGCGCGAAGCCGACCGCGATGACGGCGATGGAGATGAGGCCGAGCGGGACGGCGATGGCGGTGGCGAGCGCCTCGCCTGCTCGGGTCAGCAGCAGGCCGGCCGAGCTGGCGTCCAGCACCTGCTCGCCCGACAGGTCCCAGCACCAGAGGATGAGCTGCTCGATGGCTCGGGCCGCGGGTCCGGAAGCGAACGCGAGCGACGCGGCGCCGACCAGCAGGACCGTCGCGCTGGACAGCTCCTGTGACTTGACGATCTGGCCTTTCTCCGCAGCGTCCGACTTCTTCTTGTCGGTTGCGTCATGTCTTTTTTCCTGGCCGTCGTCAGCCACCGACCACCTCGACGATGCGCGCCATCCACTCGGACGAGCCGTCCAGCAGCTGGAGGTGCGTGGTCAGGAGCCAGGGCAGGGCGGCGCCGAACAGCGAGAGGCCCGCCGCGGCCGTCAGGATCGAGCCCATCGAGAAGTAGACGTTCATCCGTGGGGCGAGCCGGGTGAGGACGGCGACGAAGACGTTGACCATCCAGACCAGCGCGAGCACGGGTCCGGCCAGCGCCGCGCCGGTCTTGATGCTGGCGCCGATGGCCTCGAGCAGGACCGGGCCAGCGGCGATCAGATCGGAGATCTCGCCCGGTCGGACGATGTCGAAGCTCGAGCCCAGGAGCTCGAGGCAGCGCAGGTGCAGCCCCGCGCCCAGGAAGACGAGCGAGGCCAGCCAGGACGCGAGCGTTCCGAGCGCGCCCGACTGGATCTTCAGGAACGGGTTGAAGAGCGTCGCCATCCCGAAGCCCATCTGCAGGCCCATGAGCTCGGTCCCGAGCGCGATGGCGCCGAACAGCGCGGCGACGACGGCGCCCAGCAGCATGCCGAGCGCCACCTCGCCGGCGACCCCGAGCAGCAGGATTCCCACCGTGGCCGGGATGTCGGCCGCGGGAAGGGCGGGCGCCAGCACCAGCGTGATCATGCCCGCGCCCAGGACGCTGATGTACTTGGGCACGCCTTGGCTCGAGAGCACCGGCAGCGTGAGCGCCAGGCCGGACAGCCGGGCGAACACCAGGAGTCCGCCGATCCAGAGGCTCACGGCCGCTCCGTCATGGTGGAGGGATGGACTCGAACATCGACCGACCGAAGCCGACCGACACGTCGAGCATCCAGGCGCCGACGACGAGCAGGACCACGAAGACCCCGACCATCTTCGGCACGAACACCAGGGTGATCTCCTGGATCTGCGTGACCGACTGCAGGACCGAGACGATCGTCCCGATGACCAGCGCTGTCAGCAGCAGGGGACCTGCCAGGCGGAGGATCGTGAACACGGCGTTCTGACCGTGGAAGATGACCTCGTCGAACGTCACTGGAAGCTCGCGACCATGTTCGTGACGAGCAGGCCCCAGCCGTCCATCAGGACGAAGACCAGGAGCTTGAACGGCAGGCTGATGACCACCGGAGGCAGGACCATCATGCCCATGCCGAGCAGGACGGACGCCACGACCAGATCGATGACCAGGAAGGGGATGTAGACCTTCACCGCGATGACGAAGGCGGTCTCGAGCTCGGACAGCACGAAGGCGCTGATGACCACGGGCGAGGGGATGTCGTCCAGGGTGGTGGGGCGATCGAGCCGCGAGATCTGCAGCATCGTCGCCATCGAGTCCTTGTGCGTGTTGTCGAGCATGAACTCGCGCATCGGGATCATCGCGAGATCGATGGCCTCGCCGGTCTCCATCTCGCCCGCCATGTAGGGGTCGAGCGCGGTCTCCTGGACTTGGCGTGCCTGCGGCCCCATCACGATGAGGCTCATGAAGAGCGCCAGGCCGATGAGCACCTGGTTTGGCGGGCTCTGCTGGAGACCGAGCGCCTGGCGAAGCAGGCTGAACACGATGATGAAGCGGGTGAACGGCGTCATCACCAGCAGCACCGCTGGCAGGAAGCTCATGGCGGTGAGCAGGACGATGATCCGGACGGCGCTGGACGTGTCGTCCTGGCCGGCGAGCATCGTGCCGGCGATCTCCACCGACTGGGTGACGGTGCCGTCGATCGGCGCGTCCTGGGCGAAGGCCAGGCCTGTGGCGAGCAGCGCGAACAGCATCAGTGGCGCGTCCCGGCGCGGCCCGCGAGGACCTCGTCGACCAGGCTCAGGTGCTCATCGAGACCCGAGGGCGTGCCCCAGCCCTCGTCGGGAAGCGGGGCCAGGTCGGCGTCCGTGAAGCGGCCGACCAGGGCGCGCTTGGGGCGCGGGTTGTCGTCGACGAGGGGCGCAGGGGCTTCGGTCCGGACGACGGGTCGCACGACGGGGGTGCGCTCCACCGCGGGGGCCTCGATGCGCTCGAACGGTGCGGAGACGACGGGCTCCTCGGTCACGACGACCGGGGCCGGGATGTCCTCTTCGATGAAGCCCGCGAAGTCACCACCCAGGTCCGCGACCAGCGCGGGGGTCGTTCCGGCGGAGACTCCGACGAGCAGGCGGCGGGTGCCTCCGTCTCCGGTGCTCGCCTCGAGCAGGATGAGTCCACCCTGGTGGCCGAGCCCCTGACGAGCGACGACGACCAGCTCGCCGTTCTTCTTGGCGGCTGCGGCGACGTGGCCGAAGACCTTCTTGCGAGCGACGAACAGGAGTCCGAGGCCGGCGGCGCCGAGGACGAACATCCAGGTGTCGCCGAGTCCGCTCGATGCGCTCTCGCTGGCGGCGGGGCCTTCGTCGTAGAAGGCGTCGATCCGAGCCTGCTCGTCCGCGGCGGCCGCGATGGTCTCCGGGTTCACCGGCACGACCTCCTCGACCACGGACTCACCGAACTCGTCGGAGCTCACGTCCTGGGCGAACGACAGCGGGAGCAGCAGGGACCACATCAGGCCGTCTCCGCCAGCGCGGGCTGGGCGGTCTCGCGGGCCTGGCCGACGACCTCGGTGACACGGAGGGCCATGCGGTCACCGACCATGACGACCTCGCCGCGGGCGTACAGGCGGTCACCGACCACGATGTCGAGCGGCTGGTCGGCGGGACGCTCGAGCTCGAGCACCTCGTCGACACCGAGCTCGGCGAGCTCGCGGATGGTCAGGCGGGTGCGCCCGAGTTCGATCACGACGTCGACGGGGATGTCGTGGAGAAAGGCGATGTCGTTCGGCATGGGGAATGACTCCTTCCCTCACGCCATCGGACGCTCCGCTTCAGGTTTGAGCGGAATCTTCATTCATCTTGCGCGTGATCCTCACCGAGTGGCTTCCGCCGGCTCGGCCGGGCTCACCCTGGAACAGCGAGCGCCCGTTCACGTGCACGTTCACGGTCTGGCGCGGGCCGAGATCGATCTGGGTGCCGACCTTCAGATCCTGGAGGCATGACAGGGACAGACGCGTGCGCGCCAGCTCGGCCACCGCCTCGAGCTCGACCGGCAGGACACGGGCCTTGTCGTAGCGTGACGTGCGCATGTCCTGGGTGATCGGCTCGATGCGCGGGACACGCAGGTCGCGGGCGGCCTGGGCCGGGATCGCGACGATCATCAGTCCGTAGGGCGCGTCCGGGCGACCGAAGTCGAGCGACGCGGCCACCACGCTGGTGGTCTGGGAGAGCCCTCGAGCCAGCCGGGGGTTCGTGCCGAGCGACTCGATGTCGAGCTCGGGGGCGGGGTCCTTGGGCCAGGCCGCCGACAGCGACGCGAGGACGTCCTCGCAGATCCGATGGCAGAAGCGCATCTCGACCTGCGTCGTGGGACGCACGCGGTAGGGCGGGGGCTCGAGCTCGGGGTCCTCGCCGAGGAGCACGCCCACGAGGCGCGAGAGCAGTCGGCCCTGGACGACGAGCAGGCCGGGGAGGCCGAGCGGGTTGAAGCGGAACAGCCCGAAGACGCCGCCATCCCGTGCGTCGGTGTCCCGGAGGATCCGGCCGACGGTGGTGACCTGGGCGACGCCGAGCCGGACGGGGACGTCGGCTCCCGCGCGATTGACCAGGCGGGTTCGGACCTCGCGGGCGCTGGCCCGGAACAGGTCTTCGAGTGCGGGGAGCGTGCTGCTCGCCTCGCGATCAGGTCGGACGAGGGGGTTCTGCTGCTCCACTACTGGACCACGAACTCGGTGAAGTACACGCGCTCGACGCGGCTCTCTTCGGGCAGGTGGGTGTTCACCCGGCCCAGGAGCTCGTCGCGCAGTCGGGTCTTCCCGTCCAGGCCTTCGACGTCCGCGTAGCTGTAGTCGCTGGCGAGCGTGATGACCGAGTCCCGCAGCTGGGCGGCGTTCTCCTCGACGGTCGGCAGCGCGACGTCGGTGGTCTCGAGCTGGACCTCCATGCGCAGGACCCGGCCGCCGCCGCTCCCGCGGAGGTTGACGGTGAAGCCACCCAGGCTGTGGACCACGCGCGTGGGCTCGGGGGCCATGTCTTCGCCCTCGGCGTTCTTACCGGCCTCCTCGGCCGCGGAGGCGTCGTCCGAGCCGAAGACCATCGAGGCGCCGAAGCCGGCTCCTCCACCGATGATGAAGAAGGCTGCACCTGCCAGGATCAGGGGGAGCTTCGAGGGCTTGGGGGCCTCGTCGAACTCTTCGATCTCTTCCGCCATGATGGCTCCGTCAGCTGATGTCAGTGGGGTGGACTGTCACTCGGGGTTCGAGAGTCCTTCGATCGCCCCTACGGTCGCGGTGTCGTCAGACTTTAGGACGAGCTCGACCCTTCTGTTCCAGCGGGCGTCCTCTCCGAACGCGCTGGCCGGGCGGAACTCGCCGAATGCGTCGGCCTCAAGCCGATCACCAGGCACCGGGCCGCGCTCGCGCAGCGCCGTGACCACGGCCATGGCGCGCTCGCTCGAGACACGCCAGTTGTCCAGCTCGTCGCCGCTGGCATCGGTGTGCCCCTCGACGCGGATCTCCACGTCGTTCTCGGCGGCGATGGTGGCCACGTCGCTCACCAGGGCGTACGCGGCGGGGTGCAGGTCGGTCGAGCCGGGCGCGAAGAGCACGCGGTCGTCCAGGCGGACCCGGATCTCCTGCTCGTTGCTGACCATGCGGATCAGGTCGTCGCTGATGTGCTCCTCGAACGCCTGGCGCAGTCGGGCCTCGGTGGGGTTGAGCGCGTCTTCCCGCCGGACCTGCTCGGTCGTGTGCAGCTCCTCGACGTGGCTCGCGAGCATCGCGGCGTCGAAGCCGTTGGCCCCGAGCGCGGACTTGATCGAGCTGAGGACGGCCTCGACCTTGGTGACGTCCTCGAAGTTCGCCATCGAGAGCAGCAGGACGAAGAAGGTGAGCAGCAGCGTGACCATGTCCGAGAACGTGGCCATCCACCCTGGGAGTCCACCACCGCCTTCGTCGGCCTTCTTCTTCCTCTTGGCCATCAGGCGGCCTCGTCGAGCACGCGCTCAGCCGGGGCGAGCGAGGCGTTGAGGCGGTCCACCATGAACCGGGGGTTCTCGCCGTTCAGGATGCTCAGGAGCCCCTGGGCGATGATGGTCTTGGCGGCGACCTCGATGCCGGAGCGGACCTTCAGCTTGTTGCAGACGGGGATGCCGATGATGTTCGCCAGAAGCGAGCCGTAGAACGTCGTCAGCAGCGCGACCGCCATGGCGGGGCCGATGGCGGCGGGGTCGCTCAGGTTCTGGAGCATCTGGACCAGACCGATCAGCGTTCCGATCATGCCCATCGCCGGGCCGTAGGCGCCGATGGCGTCCCAGACAGCGGCGCTGACCTTGTGGCGCTCCTCGATCTTGTCGAGCTCGTCGTACAGGACCTCCTCGATCGCGGCGGGCTCGTGGCCGTCGACGACCATCAAGAGACCTCGCTTGAGGAAGTCGTCCTCGGTCTCCTGGGCGGCGCTCTCGAGGCTCAACAGGCCTTCGCGTCGGGCGCGGTTCGAGAGCTCGCTCAGGAGCTTGATCGTCTCCTGGACGGGCTCGGGCTTGCTGAACACCGCTTGCTTGCCAGCCTTCATCGCGCCGATGACCGCGCCCGCGGGGAAGCCGACGAACGTCACGCCGATGGTGCCGCCGATGACGATCAGCATCGACGGGATGTCGATGAAGATCCCCAGCGGGCCGCCCATGAGGATTCCCGCCATGATCAGCCCGATCGTGACAGTGAGTCCGCCTACGGTCGCAAGATCCACGGGTGCTCCCAGAGAGTTCAACTCGCTCATCGGACCGTCAGGCCACCCGGTTGAGGCCGATTGGCCGGGATCCCCGGCCCCAAAACGACGAAGACCGCATCCGGCCAGGCCGGTACGGTCTCGATGGCGAGCGGTGGCGCTGGTCTACACCAGGTTCACGAGCTCCTGGAGCGTGTCGTTCGCGGTGCTGATGACCCGGGCGTTCGCCTGGTAGCCGCGCTGGCTCTGAATCATCGCGACGAACTGGTCTTCGAGCTCGACGTTGCTGCCCTCGAGGGCGTAGCCGGTGACCGAGCCTCGCCCGCCGACGCCCGCCGCACCCATCGCGGGGTCGCCGCTGGCGGCGTTGGCGGCGAACATGTTGCCGCCCGCACGGGTCAGGAAGCCCTCGGCCGCGAAGGTCGCCAGGGCCACCTGGCCGAGGATCTCCTCCTCGCCGTTGCTGTAGTTGGCGACGATGTTGCCTTCGTCGTCGAGCTGGACCGAGGAGAGCTCGCCCACCGCGTAGCCGTCCTGGCTGATGCCGGTGACGCTGAAGTCCTCGCCCTGCATCGTCATCGAGCCGCCGTCGGTGGACTCGCCGGCCGAGTCGACGCCGAAGTCGACCTCGAAGCCGATGGCCGAGGTCCCCGGCCAGGAGCTGGTCGCGATGTCCGACTGAGTGGCGGACTCGAGCTGGCCGTCGGAGTCGAAGGTGAGCGTGCCGCTGATCAGGCCCGTGACGTAGCCCTCACCGTCCGCATCCGCCGTGGGGTCGAGCTCGCTCGTCGCGGCGACGACGGTGTAGTCGTACTCGGTCTCGCTGACCTGCTCGAAGTAGACGACCACGTCGTGGGGCTTGCCCAGCTCGTCGTAGATGGTGATTGAGGTCGAGTTGTCCGCGTTCTCGTCCAGGTCGTCCCAGGTGACGTCCGTCCCGCCCGTCGTGTCGGTGTCGGACAGGTAGGTGTCCCAGCCGTCGGTCGGCTCGTCCTGCATCGGCAGGTACGCCGAGATGTCGATGCTCTCGGTCGCCTTGGCGCCGGTCGGGGCCGTGTCGATCTGCAGGTCCGAGATCCGCGAGGTCACCGACCCGTCGAAGGCGTTGTAGCCCTGGAGGTGGTAGCCGGAGCTGTTCACCAGGAAGCCCTCGGCGTCCATGTACATGGAGCCGTCGCGGGTGTAGAAGTCCTGCTGGCCGTCGCTCACCTGGAAGAAGCCCTTCCCGGAGATGGCCATGTCGAGCGCCGAGCTCGAGGAGCTCAGCGAGCCCTGGCCGAACAGCGTCTGCGTGCCGGCGACGCTGGAGCCCGTGCCCAGCTGGTTGCCGCCGATCATGTTCGGGAGCATGTCCTCGAAGCTGGCCCGGCTGCCCTTGAAGCCCGTCGTGTTGATGTTGGCGATGTTGTCGCCGATCACGCTCATCGAGGTCGAGCTGGTGCCGAGACCGGACGCGCCGGTGTTCAGGGTGCCGAAGAGAGACATGAGGGGGCTCCTGGAAGTCGAACGCCGCAGTCGTTTGGCGTTCGGCGGGCCTCCTCGGATGTCCTCGGTCCGGCCCGTGTTGTCGAAAGGGGTTGGGAGCGCTTCGGGCTCCACAACCTTCCTCTCGACACACGGCTGGACAAGTTGAGGGGGTGATCACCCCTCGGCGATGCGCCTCTTCCTATTTGGTGAGCGCCGCGACCAGGTCGTTGGCCATCTTGTAGTCGTAGACGTAGATCGACAGGTCGTCGTCGTCGCCCTGGTACACGCTGGCGACGGCGCCATCGAGGTCACGGTCCTCGCTGCCGCCGGTCGAGCCGTCGGTGTACTCCCAGTCGATAGAGACGTAGCCGGTGCTGGACTCGCCGCTGACGTCGAACATGACGTAGCCGTCGTCCTGCGACTTGCTCTGTTCGTCGATCGAGAAGCCGGCGCCCTTGACGGCCGTGACCACGGCGTCCTGCTTGACGTCGATGATCTTGGTGCCCTTGGGGAGGATCTGGTTCAGAAGGGTCTCCGCGACCTCGCCGTTGTAGACGGTGACCGCCATGACGGTCTTGCCGTCGACCCGCGTGCCCTCGACGTCCTCGGCCATCCACTTCGCGTCCGCGTGGGACTCGTAGCGGTCGAGCTCGACGCTGACGCTGATCTTGCCCTTGGTGGCGTCGCAGTCGTCTTCGCGGATGTTGTCTTCGGTGTACGAGTAGCACTCGGTGACCGTCCAGCCGTTGGCCTTCAGTGCGGCCTCGAGATCGCTGGTCGTCCACTCGGACCACTTGCCGCCGGGGCCAGCGGCCGCCGGAGCAGGAGTGGACTCGCCGCCTGCCGGTGCGGGGGTCGCCGCGGGGGGCTCGGTGCCGATGTCACCATCGGTGGTGCCGCCGCCACAGGCGATGGCGAATCCACCAAACGCGACCACCAGGCCGCCACGCATCCACGTGTTCATAGGGTTGTCCTCCCGGACTCTCTCGAGCGTTCATTGCTCAGGGCTCAGGGAGGTATCGCAGATCTGGTGTGTCCGCTTACAGGTCGATTTTCCGCCGCCGTCAGATGACGATGGTCGAGTCGATCCCGGTGAAGATGTTCCCCATCGCTTCCGAACGCGACATCGCCGTGATGACCGTGCGTTTCGGCACACCTACGATGAACGCGTTGTCGTCCTGCAGCACGAGGGACTCGCGAGCGCCCTTGTCGTCCAGGCGCTGGAGAGCGTCCTCGAGCTGGGCGGTCTGATCCTCGGAGAGCTCGATTCCTCGGCTCTCCAGCCGGGCCTTCGCGTGACGCGAGAAGCGCAGGGAGGGCGCGTCGCGCGGCGGCTCGAGGTCCGCCTCGTGCTGCCGCAGCAGCTCGTCGAAGTTCGTGCCGAAGTCCGAGCTCTTGACCTTGGGGGTCGCGCTCGGGCCCTGGACCCGCGTGAGGCCCGGAAGCAGTGCGTCGAGGGTCATGTCGTCTCCTCTCCGCCTTCCTCATCGGCGCTGTCCTGGGTCGACAGGCGGATGAGGTCCGCCAGGTCGATGGCGACGCCGTTGATCGAGGGCTGGGGCGTGCCGGTCGAGAAGTCCATCTCGTCGACGACTCCGTGGATGAGCTCGGCCACCTCGACCTCGTCGCCGTTGGTGTCCGTCGCGGTGACCGAGAACGTGTAGTCGCCCTCGGGCAGCGTGCCGCCGTCGGTGCCCTTGCCGTCCCAGGTGTACGAGCCTTCGCCCTCTTCGATGCCGAAGGACTCGGTGAACACGACCTTGCCGTCTTCGTCGTAGACGTTCAGCGTGGCCGATCCGGCGCCCTCGGCGTCGTACATCAGCTCCTGGTCGCCTTCGCCCGAGTAGTGGAACTCGTCGCCGGCCGCGACGATGTCCATGCCGACCAGGTCGACCATCGCCGCGTTGTTCAGGCTGCTGATTCCGAGCGTCATCGTCTGCGCGATGGAGTTCAGGTTCATCAGCTGCTCGAGGCTCGAGAACGTCGCCAGCTGGGCGATGAACTCCTCGTTCGCCATCGGGTCGAGCGGGTCCTGGTTCTGCATCTGCGTGGTCAGCAGGTTCATGAAGGCGGACTGATCGAGGTCCTGGCCGCCGAACGTCTGTGTCGTCGACTGGTCGAGCGCCGAAGCGTCGCTGATGCCGGAGATTCCCTGGATGTCGGTGCTCATGGAGTTCCTCTCGGATCAATCACGCTGAGACATGAGTCTCAGGCGATCACCTCGACCAGTCCGTCGTGGGTCGAGGTGGGTTCGTCGTCGGATGCGGTCGCCGCAGAAGCGCTGTGCGACCCGGTCGAGCGGAGCTCGTGGGTGTCCTGTCCGTCCCGGTCGCGGGCCTCGAACTCGGTCAGCTCGAGGCCAGAACGAGCCAGCTCCTCGGCCAGATCGGTCGCGATCTCGCGCAAAGGCTCGACGGCCTCGGCCGTGCCTTCGAGCACCACGCCGATGCCGTCGCTGTCGCTCGAGACCTCGATGTCCAGGTCCTCGTCGACCTTGACGGTCACACGCTGAGGCACGGGGGCGGCCAGCTCGGGGACCTCGAACTCCGTGGGGAGCGGGGCCTCGACCGCGACGTCGGTCGTCGGGGCTTCGAGCTGGAACGCGGGCTCGGGCTCATCGGCCGAGGGGACGGTCGTCGGCAAGGAGGCAGCGGTCGTGACCGGCCTGGCGGTCGCACGCCGGATGGGGCGAGCCGGGGTCGAGATCGTCGACTCCGCCGTCGGGACGGGGGGAATCGGGCGCGTCATCTCCGGGATCGGCTCGGCTTCGGGGCCGGCCAGCTCGAGCGAGGCGGGGGCCTGCATCTCGGGTGAGCGCAGGAGCTCCATCGGCGACCGCAACACGGGGGTGTAGGCGGGTCGGGTCACGGTCGGGGTCAGACGCGTCGGGACCGGCCGGGCGACGCTCGGCTCGGGTCGATTCCGGATGGCGCGGGGGAGGCGGCGCCTGGGCTCGGTCGGTCGCGCGGCTTCGAGCCGAGGCCCGTTGGTGGTGCGGGCATCGCGCACGAGCGACTCGACGCTCGCTGGGACGAACACGGCGGTCTCGGGCGGAGCCTCGTCCAGCAGGGGCTCCTGGTCCTCGGCGCGAGCCAGGAGTTGGTCGAACGGCACGTCGGTGACGGGCTCGTCCGGCAGCTCGACGTCGACCACCAGGTCGAGTGGGACCTCGTTCGCGCCAGGGACGTTGCCCTGGAGCAGATCGAGGGTCTCCGGTGGAATGCCGGACGACTCGGTCGGAGCTGTCGGTGCTGTCGGTGAGAGCAGCGCCAGCAGCGGCGGGACGGGGGTGAACTCCATCTAGGAGCCCTGCTGCAGGGTCGGGAGTGTCAGCTGCTCGGCCAGGGACGCGGCCTTCGCCGGCTCCATCGACGCGAGCACCTTGCCGGCCTTCGTCGGATTCATCCCGTCGAGGACCTCGACCGCCAGGCCGTCGTCGAGCTCGCTCACGAAGACACCAGCGTCGCCAGATCGCATGGTCTCGGTCATCTTGATGACCGCCTTGACCCGGCGCTGGCGCTCTTCGTCTCCGTCGTCGAGCAGAAGCCCGATGTCCGTCCTCAGCGTCTCGAGCTCGGCGATGCGGGCCTCGAGCTCCTCCTCTACCTGCCTCAGCTCCTCCTCTCGCGCCTCGACCGTCTTCTCACGGCGCTCCAGCGCCCGTTCTCGGGACTGGAGGGACGAGATGATCTCCTGCATTCCCCGGCTGTCGCCTTCGGGCCACGGCGTCGCTGCGACAGAACCCTCGGTCGAGGCTTCGTCTGCGTTCGCAGCCTCGGCAGAGCATCCAAGCCAGAGCGTCAGCAGCAGCATCAGGCCACCTTCCTGCGCGTACGCGCCCAGGTCTGCACGGCCATCTCGGCCAGGTCGTTCTCCTCGTCACGACGCTCTTCGAGCGCCGCTTCCTCCTCCTGGGCCTCCTGCAACAGGGCGACCACCTCGGCCTCGCGGGCCTTGACGACGACGACATCACGCCGCTCGTCGACGATCCGGCCGGTCTCGTTCAGGAAGTCCTGCTCACGGCGACCGACCATCTCCATACGCAAGCGGAACGCGTGGTACAGCGCCAGCTCGGCGGCGTCCCCCTCGGGTGCATCCGCTCTTGCCTGCTGAACGCGCGCATCGACCGCGTCGAGCCGGTCGCGCTGCGCCTGATGGCGGCGCTCGGCCTGGACGAGATCCAGGCGGGCTCTTCGCTTGTCGTGCTCGCGGAGGCGGCGGATGCGCTCGAGAGTGTCCAAGACGTTCTCCTCATTCCTGATGTCCGCTACGGATCACAGAGCCGTGGCTTGAGATAGATCCGGTAGATGAAGCGCCTGGCCAGTCTGGAGATCGCCGACATCGCCCGCGGCGTGCGGGGTCCCGACGGGTCCACGGGCCCGGACGTGATGCTCAACAAGCTGGTCCTGAACACGCTGCTCCAGCTACGCATCGGGTTGCGTCAGATCGACTGGCTGGTGGTCGAGGCGGAGGACGTCCGGGCGGTCGCGGACACCATCCTGTTCCCGCTCGACCGCGTCGTGGACGGTGGTCTGGACGCCGTTTGCGGTCGGCCCGGCGAGCTCGTGCTGCACGTGCGCCTGTGCGAAGGCGGGGGCGCGGCCATCCTGGAAGTGGCCGAGGACGCCGCGAGCGTGTAGGTTCCGCCCTCGCCGATGGAGATGAGATGGGCCTCGACTACCGCGTTCGCTGCTGCCCGGACGGCCTGGTCACAGACCGCCGACGCCGCATCAAGGTGCTCGACTGCACCATCCGCGACGGCGGCATCTGCAACGACTGGGCGTTCTCGCCGGAGCTCGTCCAGCGCACGTTCCAGGCCCTCACCCAGGCCGGCCTCGAGTACATGGAGGTCGGCTACCTGACCTCGCCGGGACAGTTCGATCGCGACAAGGTTGGACCCTGGAAGTTCTGCACGAAGGAGGACCTGGACGGCGTCGTCACCTCGGGCCGGATGAAGCTGTCCGCCATGGTGGACATCGGTCGCATCGACCTGGCCGACATCCCGCGAGCCGATGACAGCGTCCTCGACGTGGTCCGCATCGCCACGTACGCCCATCAGATGGACGAGGCGCTCAAGCTCCTCGACCGCTGCCAGGAGCAGGGCTTCGAGACGTTCATGAACGTCATGGCCGTCAGCTCGCTGTCACCCGAAGAGGTCGACCTCTTCCTCAAGCGCCTGGCGGTCAGCGGGGTCGACAACGTCGCCCTGGTCGACAGCTTCGGCGCGCTGTTCCCGTACCACGTCCGGTACCTCGTCCATAAGTACATGAACTACCTGGGCGAGGACATCAAGGTCGGCGTGCACCTGCACAACAACCAGCAGCAGGCCTTCGCGAACTCCATCACGGCCATCGACGAGGGCGTGGACTTCGTGGACGCGACCATCCACGGAATGGGCCGCGGCGCCGGCAACTGCCCGCTCGAGCTCCTGCTCTTCTACCTCGACAACCCGCGCTACGACGTCCGCCCCGTGCTGGACATGGTCGACGAGTTCGCCGATATGCGGGACGGTCTTCGCTGGGGATACCACTTGCCGTATGCCATCACCGGCTACTACAACGTGCATCCACGTGCGGGCATCGACCGCATGCGTCGCGAAGACCGGTACGAGTGCCGGGAGATGTACGAGAAGCTTTCCCCCCGACTGGACGCGGCCTCCAAGGCCGGCTGACCCGGAGAAGACATGATCCTGAGCCTCCTCTTCGCCTGCGCGACCCCCGAGGGGACCGGCGGGCCGGACAACAGGACGCCGGACGAGACGTTCGACAGCGAGGTCGTCGAGCTCGGCTGCGAGGGGGACATCGGCCTCGAGGCCGGCATGTGCGCCCCCGACTTCTCTCTCATCTCCGCGAACGGCGGTCAGACGGTGCTCTCGGAGCTCGCCAGCGAGCGGGTCGTGGTCATCGGCGCAGCCACCTGGTGAGGTAGCTGCATCGCTCTGGTCCAGAGCGTCGACGATTGGTTCGTGAGTGAGGCCCCCGAGGACGTGCGCGTCCTGGCCGTGATGGTCGATGTCACGACGGAGAACAAGGCTGCGAAGTTCGCTGAGCAGTACGACCTGAGCCTCGAGGTCCTGGGTGACCAGGACGGCTTGTGGCTCGAGGAGTGGGGTGCCAACGGGGGCACCGACCAGCACAGCTTCACGGTCGTGGACTCGGAAGGCCGCGTGAGCTGGCACAAGGAAGGCAGCACGACGGCGGATGCCATCGCGCGCAAGGTGGACGACGCGCAGTAGCTCGCGCATGGGGGAGACATGTTGATGCTGTTGTGCGGGCTCGCTCATGCGAGTGAGCCGTTGCGCCGCCGGAGTCCTTGAGCCTCGGAGTCGGGGTGGGCGTGCGGGGCGCGTCGGGGAGCTTCATCTCGTCGAACATCTCCGGGTCGCTGTCGAGCCGATCGCTCTACAGCTACGGTTCATTCCGCGTGCGGACGCCGGGCGGACTGTCGATCGAGCCGCAGCTGGCGTTCCTCAGGGGCGGGGGTGAGACGCGTCGAGCGTGTGCCGGATGACTCCGGGGAAGCCCAGGCGTTCGAGCGGACCCGGACCGACCTCACCGGGGCGAACTGGGAGGCGGGCGTCCTCGTCCGTTGGCGGCTCGCAGCGGCCGAGCGGTCCGAGCTGCTCCTGGTGGCTGGGCCTGGGATGTCCAGGTACTGGATCGTCAACGAAGACGACGAGGATGCCTGGGAATACCGGGTCACCCATGCTCGAGCGACCGCCGGCGTCGGCATCGTTCACTGGGTCCACCCGGGCATCTCGTTGACCGCCGACCTGCAGACGGGCGGCTGGATCACCTGGGACGTGGAGAGCGCGTACGTTCCGCTCGATGACGACGCGTCGGGTGACCGGAGGGTGAACGGAACGCAGAGCTGGGCTGGCGTCAATCCGGCCGCGATGCTCTCGCTCCACCTGTGGTTCCCGGGCTGACCCCTACGTGTCGATGACGATGGCCTTGCCCCACACCGGGCAGGCGTCTCGACACAGCCCACACCCATTGCACAGGTCCAGGTTGAGCTCCGGCTTGAACCGCACCATCTTGATGGCGCCGAGCGGGCAGGCCGGTGCGCACGAGCCGCACTCGGGGCCCTGGAACGCGAAGCACTTCTCGGTCTCGATCCGCGCCAGGCCGAAGAACATCAGCTCGACGCCGACGACTTCGAGCGCTCCGTCCGGGCACGCCTTGGCGCACGGCACGTCCGGGCACAGGTGGCAGGCGCCGGAGTTCGGGTCGAGCGCGGGCAGGCCGTTCTCGAGCACTCCGATGACCTGAGGCGGGCAGGCGAGCACGCACTCGTCGCACTTGGTGCAGAGCGTCTTGAAGTCCTCGACGGCTCCGGGGGGAGGGGGCCAGCTCATCACATCCTCCCCATGCGCATGTTCATGTCGAGGTGCATCAGCCACAGGCCGCCGATGGACAGCAGGACCATCACCACGAGCATCGGGACCAGGCTTCGAATCGCCGCGCTCCGCTCAGGGAAGAGCTTCTTGGCGATGCGATGCGATGCGACCACCCCGGCCACGTGACCGACGAGGACGAGCAGGACCTGGATGAGCCACGTGCCGTCCTGGCCGACGAGAGGACCCAGGTGCATGTCCGCGGTCCCGAACCAGTCGCTGCCGTTCCCGAGCGGGTCGGACAGCAGCGGGACCACGTCCTGCCCCTCCATGAAGAGGTGCATGGCGTTGTGGGCCAGGTGGTAGAAGAGCGCCACGGGGAGCACGCTGTAGGCGTACGCGACGAACAGCTGCCCGAACGGCACGACCTTCTTGGTCCAGACCCAGGCGATGGCGATGCACAGCGCGTAGACCGCGATGGGCAGCAGCATCACGCCGATCATTCCGACCGTGAACGAGCCCAGGTTTCCAAGGCCCGTCCAGGTCTGGATGGTCGTGACGATGTCCGTCGAGCCCGGCGAGAAGTCCTGCCAGGCGGGCGTCATCGACAGGCCGTGGAAGCCGGTGAGCGCGAGCAGGGTCAGCGCGAGCCAGGCCTCGTCGGTCCGACCGGGCGTGACCTTGTGCACGTCCTGGTTGAAGGGGCGGATACGGAGCGCCGGCGCCATGGTCGGGCAGGACTTGAAGCACTCGGTGCAGAGCGTGCAGTTCTGGTTCGTCTCGAGCTTGCCCAGGTCGATGGACATCGGGCACGCGTACCCGTTCTTGCCGCCGGTGAGGCAGTCGCGGGTCTTGCAGACCTCGCATACACGGGGGTCGCGCGGGCGGACCTCGACGGGGGAGAACAGCGAGTACATCCCGCTGATGCGGCCGACGAAGCAGAAGCTCTCGCAGAAGACCTTCTTCTCGAAGACCAGGCCCATCCCGACGCATCCCGCGACCATGGCCAGGCCCAGCGTGGCGGTCGTGCGCGCATCGTTCGTGACGCCCCAGCCCAGCTCGAGCCAGGTGAGGACCACGAACAGGACGATGGCCGGGTAGACGTTGCGCATCCACTTCGGGGCTTCGAGACCAAGGCTGATGCTCGGCACCTTCTTCCAGAAGCGACCCAGGCGGGTGACCAGGTTCGCGACCGAGTCCCACGGGCACACCGCACACCACGCGTTGCCGAACAGGGCCACCGCGAAGATGAGCGCCGCCCACCAGATGGTCCAGACCAGCACGGGGGCGATGTTCTTCGCATAGCTGCCGAACAGGCCCGCGTAGATGGTGAAGAAGAACGCCGCCACGATGGGGGCCTGGATGGCCGTCTGGAACCAACGCTTGCGGAACAGGCGGTGAATCGACGTGTTCGACGTCAGGTTGAAGCGCCACTCCATCACGCCGACGCCCCTCCACTCGATCATGACGAACGAGAGGAGGATGACGAGTCCGATGGCGAGGCCGAACATCCAGCCGGGGATTCCGGCCATGACCATGACCATGCCGCCTTCCGGCAGCATGTAGTGCTCCATCTGTGAGTGGTCCACGCTACGTCCGGGCGTGTACGTCTGAGGGGGCCGGCACCGGGGGATCCGACACAGGGGCATCCGCGGCCGAGGCGTGCTGCTTCAGCCGCTTGTCGTGCCCGTGCATCGAGAGGCCGAACAGGGCCAGCAGGCCGAGTCCCAGTCCTCCGAGGACGCCCCAGTTGATGTCGTCCACCGCCAGGTCCACCGCGAACGGGAGCTCGGCGTGCCCCTCGGGGAACGTGAACACCAGGTCGTAGTCGCCACTCTCCGGGAGCGTCTCCCTCGAGATGTAGACGCCCTCACCATCCGGCTCGATGCGCTCGAGCGTGCTGATGATCTGACCCTCTCGCACGATGTCGACCTGGATCGGTCCGACGTACGCCTCGTCCAGCTCCAGGTCGTACATGTACATGTAGAACTTCACGTCGTTCGGCGTGTCGCTGGACTCTCTCGCGTCGATCCCCTGGAAGTTGAAGATCGTCGCGCCGACCTCCCAGCGCCCGTCGATGCGGACGTATTCCTCGGTCGGGACCTGGGGATAGTTCTCGAAGTAGCCGTAGTGTGGGAGGCCCTTGTTGTGGTGGGCCTCCGCGGTCGGAACGGCCGACGAAAGGAGGTGGGTCATCAGGAACGGCAGCATCATGCTGTCTTCCTCCGAAGCGAGAGGGTGTGGGCGAGCTTCTCGGCTGGACAGACAAGGGTGCAGCGCCCGCAGGCGTCGCACGCAGGGTGGTGTTGCTCACGTCCGGGGTCCAGTCCGTACGGGCAGACGCGGGTGCACAGGGTGCACGACCCGCAGTCGGTCTTCTCGAGCTTGTCGACGCGGAGCGGAGCGGCTCTTCCGAGCTGCTCGAGGACGGCTCCCGTCGGGCACAGCGCCCGACAGATCTGACCTGGTGCGACGAAGACGTCGACGGCGAGCATGCCGAGGAACACCCACGCGGCGACGCTCACGGTACCGAGCGTCAGGTACATCGCGATGCCGGACCCGAGGGCCAGGTACGGCAACACCACGTGGAATGTCGCCAACCCCGCGCTGGCACTCGCAAGAACCACACCCAGAGCGATCCAGAGGCCAACGCGGGGGAGGCGAAGGGCAGGGAGATGGAGCCCAATCCGGACGAGACCCATCCGGACGAGGTTGCCGATCTCGAAGACGAGGCGGGCCGGGCACAGGAAGCTGCAGAAGAGCTTCCCGGCGACGACGGCCACAGCCAGGGGAATCAGGGCGCCCAGCAGCATCGCGGTCGCGGGGACTTCGCCCTGGACCAGGAGGCCGACGACCGACAGCGGGTCGGTGAAGGTCACGCCAGCGATGGTGGCGGACCAGGGCATGCCGAGGAACTCGTTGGAGACCTCTTCCGGCCGCCCGAAGAGCGACAACAGGTCCTCGTTCCAGCCGTACAGGCGGCCCCAGTGCTCGCCGTTCATGAGCCCGACGATGCGGTCCTGGTTGTGGCTGACCTTGGCGTTGCGCCAGTGCAGCGAGATCGCGGCGTAGGCCACGAACGTCAGCGAGGTCACCTGGCAGAACCGACGGAAGGCGGCGATGAGCCACTTCATGAGATCGGAATCACTCGGATGGCCTGGGGGAGGTGCACGCAGGCCTGCTCACACAGGCCGCAGCCGACGCACTGGTCGGCGTGCACGGTGGGCTGCTCGTAGAGCCCGATGGTCATGGCCTTGCCGGGGAAGGGGCAGGCCCGGTAGCAGACGCCGCAGGTGCGGGGCGCCGGCTCGGCGAAGCTGTAGCACATCTGCTTGTTCAGACGGGCAAGGCCCATCTGGACGCCGGCGAGGATGGCCTCCTCTTCCGGCTCGATGCGAGCGATGGCGCCTGTCGGGCAGACGTCACCGCACTTCATGCACGTCGTACAGCCTCGGCTCCGTGCATGGATGTAGGGGGTGAAAGCGATGTCGAGTCCATCGTCCAGGTCGTGGAACTCGATGCAGGCGTTCTCGCAGACCTCGCCGCAGCGAAAGCACCGGATGCACCTTGAACGAAAGTCGTCCTCGTCGATGGCTCCAGGCGGACGTAGCGAGGATGCCGCCGTTCGAGCCCTCGACGAGGACGGTGCCAGCTTGCCCGCGACGGCCGCAGCCGCCGCGAGCATGCCGCCCAGCAGATTTCGCCGGGATGCTTTCACGCGAGCTTCTTGATCCTCCCGGCCAGCTTCTTGAAGTCGACCTGCCCGCTGACCGGGTCGAAGGCACGGTGGCTCACACCATTGACGAGCCACTTGTTCTTCTTCGGATCCGCCGAGTCGGCGACCGAGAGGTTCCACGGCGAGAACATGTAGCCCTTGGGCACCAGGTTCCGCGCGGGCCTCACCCGGGAGTCCAGACCGATGCTGGCGCGCGCCTGGTAGCTACCGCGCCGCGTCTCGACCTCGACCCACTCGCCGTCCTCGACACCCAGGGACTCAGCGTCCTCGGGGTGCATCTCGATGTACATCTCGGGCACCAGCTTCCGCGTCGTACCGGACCGGATGGTCTTCGCCGTGTGGAAGTGCTCGTAGACGACGCCGAGGCCGATCCAGAAGGGGTACTCCTCGGTCGGGATCTCGGGCGTGAGCCCCTTGTCACGGGCCTCCTCGAGCAGCGGCAGGTTGTCGATGCAGTAGTGGTCCTTCTTGACCCCGAACTCCATCAGCTTGGCCGTGATTTCCTCGCGGTCGCTGTAGTCCTGCTCGCACAGGTGGATGTGCAGCTTGCCGTCGGCGTGGCGGAACGAGCCGTAGGGCTTCTCGAGCCAGCTGGCGTCCTCCTGATCGAGGTAGCGGCGCTTGGTGCCGCCCGCCTTCGCGATCTCGTAGGTCGGCGCCGGCCACTGGATGCCGCGGAGGTTCCGGATCTGGTCGTAGAGACCGACACCGTCACGTTCCTCGACCTCGAGCATGCCCGTCAGGTCCGCATCCGAGCCCTTCGACGCCTTGACGAAGTCCCGGAAGACCTCCTCGGGGTCGTAGAACCCGTTCTCCTTGCGCTCGTACGGGAAGAGCTTGTTCGGGTCGAGCCCCAGCTTCTCCGCGATGAGCTTGCCCTTGTCGATGACCATGTCCATGTCCGGACGGGTGCCTGGGATGGGGTTGGCCGTACCGTCGGTCACGTAGAACCGGCGCTCGGACTGGATGTAGGTACCGCCGACCCACTCACCCCACGTGGCCGCCGGGAGGATGACGTCCGCGTACAGGTTGTTCGGGGCGTGCCGGTAGATCTCCTGCACGACGTTGAACGTCTTGGACAGCGCCGGACGGACCAGGTTGTGCTGGTCGGGCAGGTCGATGTGCGTGGCGTAGATGAGGTACATCGCCTTCACCTCGCCCTTGAGCGCCCGCTCCATCATTCCGATGGCCATGCCGGGGTTCTCCTGGGTCGCCACCTCGGCCAGACGCTCGGGGGTGACGCCCCAGGCATCCGCGATGTGGTTTCGCCAGGCCTCGTTGCCCAGACCCTGGTTGAACGGCAGGCGACCGGTGAGACCACCCGTCAGACGCTCGCCCATGGCGTTCGGCTGACCGGTCATCGAGAACGGACCGCAACCGGGCCGACCGATGTTTCCGGTGAGCGCCATCAGGTTGATGAGGCTGACCGTGTTGTTCTGGCCGTGCAGGTGCTGGTTGTAGCCGATGCCCCAGAAGCTGAGGACGCCGCCGACGCCTTCCTTCTTGCCCTTGATGGACGCGGCGGCCCACTCGGCCGCGACCTTGCGCAGGTACGCGGGGTCGACCATCGTCTTGTCTTCGACGTCTTCCGGCTTGTACCGGGCCTTGACGCCTTCGACGTACTCTTCCCAGCCGCTGGTGTGGTTCTTCAGGAGATCCCAGTCCACCGCATCGGGGTGGTCCGTCAGGATCACGTGCGCGATGGCGTTGTGGATGCTGATGTCGCCGTTGATCGTGCGGAAGTGGTAGCTCCGCTCTTCACCACCGACCTCCTCGTACCCCATGACGGTGCCGGTCCGGCGGGGGTCGACGATGAGCGTCGGGATGCCCTTGGACGCCTTGTGGTCGGCGATCCGCCAGAACACGATGGGGTGCGAACCGCGGGCGTTGTGGCCCCAGTGCGTGACCATCGAGGCCTGCTCGATGTCGTCGTACGAGGTCGGCGGCGTGTCGCTGCCCAGGCTCTTGAAGTAGCCGGTCACGGCCGAGGTCATGCACATACGCGCATTGGCTTCGATCGTGTTCGAGCCGAGCAGTCCCTTCATGAACTGGTTCTCGAGCCACTGACCCTCGACAGGAAGCTGGCCGGAGCCGTACAGCGCGATGCTGTTTCCGCCGTGCTCCTTGACGATCTCCGCGGTCATCTCGGCGATCAGCTCCTCGGCCTCCTCCCAGGTGGCCTCACGGAACAGGTCGTCGTCGAACGCGCCCTTGGTCGCGGAGTCGTGCCCCGTGATCGGGTTCGTCATGTCCTTGCGGATGAGCGGCTTGGTGAGCCGGTCGACGTAGATGGCCTCGTTCGAGCTCAGGCCCTTGATGCACTGCAGACCCTTGTTGGTCGGGTGCTTCGGGTCCGGAACCATGCCGACGATGCGGCCCTTCTCGGTCTGGATCAGCGTTCCACAGCCGACGCCGCAGTACGGGCAGGCCGCAAGGATGTTGTTGGGGACATCCTTCTCGGGCGGCGCGAACGGGTCGGCGTTGTCGGCGGTGACTTCGGGCTCAGGCGTGACGGGAGCGTCCCCGTTGGTCTTGCCCGAGCAACCGGTCGCGGCGGCGACGCCCGCGACCCCCATCGTGCCGAGGATGGCGCGACGCGTGAAGCCGGTGACGGCGGGGCTCTCGAGGGGCTCGGAGCGAACCTCTTCTTCCCGGCACTGCTCGATGGTCTTGTTCGTACGGTCAGTCATGACGTCTCCGTTACCAGGCGTTGGCCCGGAGGTACTGGATGATGGAGTCGATCTCTTCGTCGGTCAGGTCGGCGACGGCGATCGGGGAATCGGTGGAGAAGGAGCGCATCTTCGTGCCGTCCTTGCCTTCCTTCATGATGGCTCGCAGGAAGCCGTCACTGGAGACGTTCAGGAAGTCGGCGCGACCGATGCCGGTACCGGAGCCGGCCTCGGAGTAGCCAGCGCCACCCGCGCCGTGGCAGGTCTTGCAGATGTCGATCCAGATCTTCTCGCCATCGGCGACCGAGCCGGTCAGCGGGCTCTCGTCGAGATCGAGTCCCGCTTCGGTCTGCCAGCTTCGGATGTAGGAGGTGATGGCGGCGACGTCTTCATCCGGCATCGAGGCGCCGAATGCGGCCATGTTCGTACCGGTACGGCCGGTCTTCAGCGTCTCGCTGAAGAACTCGTTCGGTGCGGCGGCCAGGTAGTTCGGGCTGTTGAGGCGAGGCGCGACGCCGACCTTGCCTTCGCCGTCTGCGCCGTGACAGCCGGCGCACATCGCGAAGAGCTGCTTACCCTTCTCGACTGCGGCGGCGTCGCCAGGCGCCTGGTCGGCGCGGTGGAGGTCTGCGGCGAAAGCCGCGGAGCCGAAGGTGGTGAGCAGGACGACGAGCGCCGTGACACGTGACATGGGGTCTCCCGTGGTTCAGCCGCCCGGGATGCAAGCGCCGTGCCGGCATGGCCCTTGCTCGAACGGCGGTCATGCAACCTCGTCGCTTCCCCGGTCAGCGCCTCCTTCGGACGCTCCTCCGCACCGTTCATCTCATCGCCGTGGCGCTCGTGATCGGGGCCGCGATGTACGGCGCGGACCTCACGCTGAGCCTCGAGCTCATCCTCCTCTCGGGGGGCGCTTTGGCCGCCGAAGAGCTGTACAGGCACGGCCTCGACTGGTTCCGCTGGGTGCAGGCCTGGGTGGTCCTGGCCAAGCTCGGGCTCTTCGTCGTGGTGCTCGCGCTTGAACCGTGGAGGCTGCCTGCGCTGTGGATCGCGCTCGTCCTGGGAGCCCTGATCAGCCACGCCACGGGGAAGGTTCGACAGCACCCGCTGTGGGGCGATCCGGGGCCTTGCGCAACGAAGTGATTTCGAACATCCAGTTGGGGCATATCCCACACTTAGTCCGCTGAGAGCTCCTGGTCGAGGCGCACTCGGACCGGCGTAGAGATGCTGTGACCGAGCCCCGGATAGGCCTCGAAGGTCACATTCCATCCATTTCGTGTCAGATGCTCCACCGTCGAGCGGGTCGGCCCGATGGGGATGACGGTGTCGTCCTCTCCGTGCAGGACGATGATCTCGGGCGCGTTCGAGGGAGCCTTCGAGGGCCACATCTCGCGCGGGAGGTCTCCGCCGATGGCCACGACCTTGTCGACGAGCTCCGGGTGCTCCGTGGCCAGCGCCAGCGAGAGGTAGCCACCCTGGGAGAACCCGAACACGACCACCCGGTCGTCTCCGTCGTGGTGGTCGATGAGCTCGGCGAGCAGCTCGGTCGAGGCGCGCACGCCCTCCGCCTCGCGCGCGTCGAACCAGCTCCAGCCGTCTCCGTGCGCGGTCGGCGCCTGGGGGATGAGCACGCGGTGGTCCGTCCGGTCCTCGACCAGCCGCTGGAAGGAGGACGGCTTGTCGCCGCGCCCGTGCAAGCCGACGAGCAGGTCGTCGCCTTCGCCGAACGCCGCTGTGGTGAGGCTGGGTTCGGTCGTCGAGCGGCAGGCCAGGAGCAGGAGCAGCACGTCGAGGCCGTATCTCGCTACGATGACGACGCTTCATGTCTCGCTGGCTCATCGCGCTCGTCGCTGCGCTGTCGTTCGCCTGGGCCTGGGCCCATGCGCTGGGTGTGCACGCCTCCCGCGGGGGGCCGCCCGGCTGGACGGTCGAGTCGCTCGACGTCCCGTTCCACGAGCCGAGCCGCTACGACCTGCCCGAAGGGGGAGGCTGGCCGCTCGCGCGGCACGACACGCTGAGCAGTCGGGTCAAGGGCCCCATCACCGCGCTGGTCCGCGTCGGCGAGGAGGGTCGCGTCGAGCTTCTACAGCGCAACCAGGGCGGCGGCGTGGCGCTCGTCCTGTCACGCGTGGGCGAGGCCGAGAGCGTTCTGGTCCTGCGCGGCGGGCACTCGGGTCGGCTCGAGTGCGAGGGCGACCTCGAGCCGCTCGGCGGGGATGTCACCGAGGTCAGCCTGGTCGTCGACCAGCAGGTCATCGCGCGGGTCGGCGACTCCCAGGTCGTCTGCGCGAACCGGTACGGCGCGGGCACCGAGCGCGTCATCCAGGCCGGCAACCCGCGAGCGCACCTGGTCGCCGTCGATGGGGTCCAGGGGCCGGTCACGTCGATGCCGCTGCTGCTGGGGCTCATGGCTGGACTGACCGCCGTGGTCGGAGGCCTGGCGTTCTGGTTGCGAGAGCGTCTGGCCTGGCTGCCCGTCGCGCTGGCTCCCATCATCCTGTCCGCGCCGCTGGCGACGGTAGACGCCCACAACGCCCAGGACGCGCTGCGCATCCCCACGGACTACCCGCTGCCGATGCTCGTCCTGGCGCCGGCCGCGCTCTCGGGCGTGCTCCTGCTCACGGGCCTGACGCTCGAGCTCCTGCGTCGCCGGCGTCTGGCGTTCGTCCCGATCGCGCCGGTGGTCGCGGCGCTGGGCGCCTCGATCGGCTTCGGTGGCTCGGCGGGTTTCGTCGCTCTGGCGGTCGTCCTGGCTCTCTGCGCTGTCGGCGTGCTGGCGGTCAACGTCCTGCGCGTGCGGGGCTTCAACGCGCTGAGCCTGCTGCTCGTCGGTGGCGGGCTCGTGGTGGGCGAGGCGCTCCTCCGCCAGAGCCGCGTCGCGGACACGTGGACGGGTGTGGGGGTCGAGGAGCGGAGCGTCCTGGCCGACGAGCACTCCCAGATCACCGAGGTCCGGCAGTACTCGACCTACCCGATGAGCGGGTTTCCCATCGAGCCGCCCGCCCGAACCCGCGACGTCCGCATCGTTGCGTTCGGCGGGAGCAGCACCGGAGGCGCGTTCACCAACGACGACCTCGACGGCTTCTACCCCGCCATCCTGGATCGTCGGCTGCCGCGCGCCCAGGTCGTCAACCAGGGAGTCGGCGGCTGGACGACGCTGCACATCCGTCGCTACGTCGAGCTGGGGCTCGAGACCGTCGATCCCGACGTCGCCTTCTTCTACACCGGACACAACGACGCCGTCACCGAGTCTCCCGTGCCGTACTCGACGGTGTTCAGCCAGCTCGACAACGGGCCGCTCACCTGGATCTCGGTCGGGCTGTCGGACCTGCGCATGTACCAGGGCTTCCGGTTCGCGCTGCGGGCCGCGGCCGGCTCGGGGGCGGGGATGGCCGTGCCGCCGGACGACACGCTCGGGAACCTGGTCGCCATCATCGAGGCTGTGCGTGAACGCGGTGGGCGGGTCGTGCTCTCGCGCGAAGGCATGGCCAGCGGCGCCTCGCAGCTCGACGGGCACGAGCGCGCGATGCGGGCGCTGGTGGACGACGACGTCGCCTACCTGGACGTGGCGGCGGCGCTCGAGGACCCGGCGGCGGGTGACGTGTTCCTCGACAACGTGCACCTGTCCCAGGAGGGACACGAGCTGCTGGCGGATGAGCTGGCCCGCGGACTCCGCGAGCTCGGCTGGGTCGACTGAGCGTCAGTCGCGGCGTCGAGCCAGCGCCAGTCCGCCCAGGACCAGGAGCGCGAGACCGGCCGGCTTCCCCGAACCCGACGCGCAGTCGTCGCAGCCCATGCCCAGCGGGACGTCCACCTCGGGCGTGAGCGTGTCGACCACCGCGCCCTCGTCGTCGTAGACGCGGAGCTCGATGGTGTAGACGTGGCCCGTGCCGTCGGGATCACGGGCGACGGGAACACACTCGGACTGGTCGGCTACGACGAGTAGCGCTACACTGATCGTGTTGGAGCTCGGGTCGGTCGCATGCCTGCGTTGCCGAGCCCGGGCTCTTTCGTTCCTTGAGCCCAGCGCAAGAAGGTCTAGCGCAGCGCCAGGACGACGTCGCGCTCGCCGGAGAGCTGACCCGCGGTCTCGATGAGGCCCAAGAGCTCGGACTCCGCGCCGGCGCCCAGCGCCAGGCTGTAGACCTCGCGGTAGCTCAGCTCGGCCGCGTACGGCGAGCCGCGCAGGAGCTCGGCGAAGCTGGCCACGGCCAGCGCCTTGCGGAAGTCCTCGCTGCTGTCGATGACCTCGGAGCGAAGCATCGAGCCGGACATCGTCGTCGCCCACTCGCGCGCCGGAGCGTCCGGGCCGGGGGGCTTCGCGCGCAGTCGGACGGTGGCGAGCTCCTGGCTCTTCGCGTCGTCGCGAAGGACGACGTCGTAGAGCGCCGTCACCTGGTGGCCGCTGCCGATCTCACCAGCGTCGACCTGGTCGTTCCGGAACTGGTGGTCGGCCACGTCGCGGTTCTCGTACCCGATGAGTCGGTACGCCATGACCGCCTTGGGGTTGAACTCGACCTGCAGCTTGAGGTCCTTGGCGATGACGCGCGTGGTGCCGATCAGGTCCTCGCCGAACACCTTGTCGGCCTCGGCCTGGCTGTCGACGTAGAAGTAGGCGCCGTCGCCCTGGTTGGCGAGCTGCTCCATCATCACGTCGTTGTAGTCGCCCATCCCGAGTCCGATGGTCGTGAGCGTGATGCCCTCTTCGGTGTAGCCGTCGACGCGCGCCAGGATCTCCTCGACGCTGGTCCGGCCGATGTTGGCGTCGCCGTCCGACAGCACGATGACGCGGGACTCGTGACCCGGGATGTTGGTGGTGGCGGCCATCGTGTAGGCCAGGTTCATGCCCGAGTCCATGTGCGTCCCGCCGCCGGCACGGATGCCGTCGATGGCCTTGCGCATGGCGCTGCGGTCCGTGGTCGGCTCGAGCAGGATCTCGCTCGCGCCGGCGTAGGTCGCGATGGCCACGGTGTCGTCGGGGCCCAGGTGGTCGACCATCACGGCCATCGACGACTTGGCCAGGTCGAGCTTGGCCGGAGTGTTCATCGAGCCGGAGACGTCGATGAGGAACGTCAGGTGCACGGGCGCGGCGTTCTCGACGTCGACGTGCTCGCCCTGGACGCCGATGCGGAGGATGTGGTGCGCTCGATCCCAAGGGGACGGCGCGGCCTCCATGCTGACCGCGAAGGGGGCCTCGCTGGTCTTCTTCGGCGCGTCGTACTCGTAGTCGAGGCCGTTGACGAACTCTTCGACGCGCACGCTTGCCGTATTTGGCAGCCATCCGCTGTTCAGCTTGGCGCGCGCCAGGCTGTACGAGGCCGTGTCGACGTCCGCGGCGAACGTGCTGAACCGGTCCTGCTCGGTCATGGTCAGCGGGTTGATGCCGTAGTCGCGGTAGTTCTCTCCGCCGGTTCCAGCCTGGGCCGCGGCCTCGGGGGCCTCCTCCTCTTCCTCTTCCTGGACGCGCTCGGGCATCGGCGTGCGAGGCAGATGCTCGCCGAACTGGCCACCGAGGAGCCCTTCGGCGGCGCTGTTCCTGGCCAGGCTCCCATCGTCGCCGCCCTTGGCCCGGGCGCCGCCGTTCTTGTCGTCCCAGGAGAAGGCGTCGGCACTCTCCGTGCCGCCACCCATCGGGGTGTCGGCCTTGGGCTTCTTCTTCGGTCCCGACACGGCCCTGGTGGCCAACGAGAGAGGCGCGGGGTCCTCGTCTCCCCACCTGTCGGCCTCGCCGGTGAGCTCGGTCTGGATGGCGGGGACCTCCTCGGGCGGGGACTCGGTCACGGGGGCGGCCGAACCTGTCGGCATGGCCTGGTCGGAGACCGGCTCGTCCTGGCTGCAGCCCACGAGGGCGGCCAGGGCGAACAGGGTGATGGCGGAGGCCTTCATCGCAGGAAGCCGCATCTCAGCGACCCGCCACGGGGCCGCGCTCGCCGGACAGCTGACCGGCGGTGCCGATCAGGCCGATGAGCTCCTTGTCTTCGTCGTGGCCTCGGCTCGCAGCCTGGGCGATGGCCAGCACGTCGCGGTAGCTGACCTCGGCCAGGTACGGGCTGCCTCGCAGCAGCTCGGCGAAGCTCGCGGTGGCGAAGGCCAGCCGGAAGTCCTTGCTCGCGTCGGTGAACTCGGACTGGACCAGCTCTCCGTCCATCAGCGTGGCCCATTCCCTGGCCGCCGAGTCGGGTCCGGGCTTCTTGGCGCGAATCCGAACGGTGGCGAGCTCCTGGCTCTTGGCGTCGTCGCGCAGCACCACGTCGTAGAGCGCGGTGACGGCGTGCCCGGAGCCGATCTCACCGGCGTCCACGCGGTCGTTGCGGAAGTCGACGTCGGCGATGTCCCGGTTCTCGTACCCGATGAGGCGGTAGGCCGTGACCGCGTCCGGGTTGAACTCGACCTGGATCTTGACGTCCTTGGCGATGACCTGGGTGGTCGCCGCAAGGTCCTCGCCGAACACCTTCTGCGCTTCCTTGGCGGTGTCGATGTAGAAGTAGTTGCCGTCGCCCTTGTTGGCGAGCTGCTCCATCATCGTGTCCTGGTAGTTCCCCATCCCGAAGCCGATGGTCGAGAGCGTGATGCCCTCCTCGGCGTAGTGTTGGATGGTCCGCAGGATCTCGTCGTGGCTGGTGCGACCGATGTTGGCGTCGCCGTCGGACAGCACGACCACGCGGTTCTCGGAGCCGTACAGGTACGAGTTGCTCGCCGTCTCGTAGGCCAGGTTCATGCCCGAGTCCATGTGCGTCCCGCCGCCGCTGGTCAGCGACTCGATGCCCGCGTGGATGGCGGCCTTCTTGTTCGCGCCCGTGGCGGGGAGGACGACCGTGCTGCTGCCCGCGTAGGTCGTTAGCGCGATGGTGTCCTCGGGACCCAGGTTGTCGACGAGCTCGTGCAGCGCCGTCTTGGCCAGGCCGAGCTTGTCGGGCGAGTTCATCGAGCCGCTGGTGTCGACCAGGAAGGTCAGGTGCATCGGGGCCCGCGTGGACTGGTCGATCTCGGCGCCCTGGACGCCGACGCGCAGGATGTGGTGGTTGTGCTGGAAGGGGCTCGGGGCCGCCTCCATGTGCACGTTGAAGGGGGCGCCGCCGTTCGTTCCGGCCTTGGGGGCGTCGTAGTCGTAGTGGAGCGCGTTCACGAACTCCTCGACCCGCACGCCGGCGGTGTTCGGCATCCAGCCTTCGTTGAGCTTGCGACGTGAGATGGCGTAGCTGGCGGTGTCGACGTCGATGGAGAAGGTGCTGAACCGGTCCTTTTCGGCCAGCTCCATGTCGTTGATGCCGTAGTGCGTGTAGCCCTCGCGGTTGTCCGCCTGGACGCCGTTGACCGGGGTGTCGGTCACGATGCCCATCTCCAGCTCGTCGGCCGTGGTCATGTCCATCGCGAACGTCACGTTGGGGTCGGCCGGCGGGGCAGGGGGCTCCATCAGGGCGACCGAGCTGCTGCCGCTCGAGCTGCTGGCCTTCTTCTCCGACTTGCGGGTGTTCCGGCTGCGTCCGTCGAGCTCGAGGGCCTTCAGCTTCGAGGTGGTCTCCACGACCGCCGTGATCGGCTCGGACTCGGGCATGACCGGGATGAGCATCATGTCGTCGACATCGGCGTCTTCGTAGTCGGCGCCGCCGGCATCTGCGCCGTCCTTTCCGCCGACGTAGCCCAGGTTCGCCAGGGCTCCGCCCGTGACCGCCTCGGTGGGCTCGGCGGGCGTCTTCGCGGGGCTGCTGTCCGCTCGCCCACCAGTGCGCCGGTCGTCGGGCTTCTCGGCGCCGGACGCGCGCTCGCCCTCGCCGCGGGTGTGGGCGACCTTCTCTTCGGTCTGCTCGAGGTCGACGACCTGGAGCTCCTGACCTTCTCGGGTCGCTTCAGTCAGGTCGTCGTCTTCCATCGACATCTTGGCGCCGGTGCAGGCGGACAAGGCCAGGAGGGTGGATCCGAAGAGCAGGACGCGGGCAGTGGGGGACATGGAGACCTCATCGAGGAGACGTGAGAGCGAACGGTTCACGCCGACAACGGAGGTCCGGGGACGGTCCTTACACCGGGATCTTCATTTTTCTTCCCCGCGGCGATCGTGCGCGTAGGGAGCGGGGATTGCGCGGGTGACACACCTCGCGGAGACGTTCAGAGACATGTAATAGAACTTTTCTCATTACGGAGGAAAACATCCAGCACCCACCGGGAGAACACATGACCCTGCTCGCAATCCTTGCCTGCGCGACCGACGCCGAAGACGACACCCTCTACGCGGGGCCGGCCGAAGGGAAGATCCTTGGTGTGGTGACCGATTCCCACGGCGAGGCGCTGGTGGATGTGCAGGTGACGCTCCCCGACGGGACGCAGGTCCTGACCGATGGGCACGGCGTCTACCGCTTCGACCCGCTCGATCCGGGCGACATGGTCGTGAGCTACGACCTGCCCGGGTACAGCAAGAAGTTCCGCACCGTCCACATCGAGGGCTGGGAGCGCGTGACCGCGAACGTCGAGCTCGTCGAGGTCGGCGCCATCTTCGACTTCGATCCCGCGGTCGGCGGCGTGTTCGAGCACTCCAGCGTGCGCCTCGACATCCCGGCGGGTGACCTGGTGGACTCGCTCGGCCAGCCGTACAACGGCCCCGCGACGCTCGAGCTGACCGGCTACGACCCGCTCGACTACAGCGCCGACACCACGGGCATTCCCGGCCCGGGTACCTACAACGGCCTGCCTTCGGACGGCTCGGACGGCTTCATGGGTACGGCCGGCTTCTTCGAGGCCACCCTGCGCAGCCCGGATGGCGAGTACCTGAACCTGGGCCCGGACACCCCGGCCTCGGTCGAGCTCGACGACCCGCGCCAGGTCCTGGCCGAGGACGACAGCTACGAGAATGCCCTGATGGAAGGCGACCCGGCCTTGTGGTGGTTCGACCCTGATCTGGGCACCTGGGTCGAAGAGGGCGTGTTCGCCACGACCGAGGACGAGGAAGGCAACGCCATCCTGAACGCCGAGGTCGACCACTTCAGCTGGTGGAACGCGGACTTCTGGTTCTACGACAGCATGTCGTGTGAGGGCGGGCAGGTGCTCGACAGCGCCGGCAACCCCGTCGTCGGCGCCACCGTTACGCTCGCGGCCGACTACGTCTGGCGTGGGTACTACGACGACTTCTACTACTCGCCCCACAGCCTGAGCACGACGACGGACTCGAGCGGCGGCTGGTCGATCTACCCGGTGGGCGCGCTCAACCCCTACTACGTGATGACGGTCGAGTACACGCTCCCCAACGGCGAGGTCGTGGTCGACATCCAGAGCATCACCACGGGCGAGCACAGCCAGGACGAGTACAACGACTGGGACTGGAACGGGACCTGCAACGTCATCCCGCCGGTCGTCATCGACACCTGTGTCCTGGCCGGCGACATCCGCGTGGCCTGGAACGTGAACGAGGCCACCTCGGCCGCGTCCGCCTGGTACTTCGAGGCGGGTGAGGGCGACTGCGACAGCGCGGGGACCGCCTTCGACGTCGAGATCGGCGAGTGGGCCGAGGTCGACACGTCGGTCACGCCCGCCAACGTCACCCCCGACTTCACCGAGCTCGGTCTCGAGTCCACCCTCCGCTCCAAGAAGACCAAGATCAAGGACGGCGGGAACACGATGGTCGTCATGACCGAGAGCAATGACGGCGGCATCTACTACACGAGCGGCTACCAGACGAGCGCGGTCGACGCGTTCTCGTCCGAGAGCAGCTACACGTTCTGGGCCAAGGGCATCGCCGGCGGCATCGCTGGCTACACCCAGGCCGACGCGGTGGTCACGCCGCCCGCGCTCGAGAACCTGGACGTCGGCACCTCGACGACCGAGGTCGACATCACCTGGGACGCCGAGAGCTACGACGGCGGCGTCTACGTGATGGTGACCGGCGCCGACACGGCCGTCATCTTCCGCACCGAGGACACCGGCGCGTTCACCTGGGGCGACGAGGCCGCCGCGCTCTTCGGCGGTGAGGAGGGACTCTCCCTGGTCGTCTGGCGCACCGCGGAGACCGAGCACGACATGACGAGCGGCAACGCTGTCCGTGCGCTGGTCACCGGCTACGTCACCGACTCGCTGACCTCGGGCCCCGACTGCGTGGGCGTGATGTAGCGCTCAGTGGCGACCTTCGAGGTCTTCCATCGCCTTGCGGTGGGCCTCGAGGGTCTCCTCGATCTCCAGGAGCCGCGCCTCGAGCGCGGCTTCGCTGCTCTGGTCCACATCCCTGCGGGAGCGGATCGACCGGATGGCGCCGGTGGCGCGCTCGGCCTCGCCCTCGAGGCGGGTCAGCTTGGCGTAGGTCTGCAGGTGGCGGACGGAGCTGTCGGTGCCGAGCTGTCCGAGGCCCTGGATGGCCGTCTGCCGCGTCCGCAGGTGTGCGCTCCGCAGCAGGGGCTCGACATGCGGCGCGACCAGCTTCCGGGCGTCGTCTCTCTGGCTCGCGGGGAGCCGCTCGATGATGCCGGCGGCAGACCAGATCGCCGCGTGGAGCAGGTCGACCGACGTCTCGGGGTCGAGCCGGTCGACCACCATCGCCAGGTCGGCGCGGGTCCCTTCCTTGGCGAGCACGTCCAGGGCCGCCTTGTGGAGCGGGTTGTGCCAACCGGTGCGCCTGCGAAGGACGCCGAGCGCCTCGCGCCGGGCGGCATCGGGCAGGTGGCGACGCAGCGCGCGCAAGGTCCGGGCGCGCACGTCCGGGTGGTCCTCTCGGGCCAGGTGCCTCTTCAGGGCGTTGCCGGCCTGCGGGTCGTTGCTGGCCTCGAGGGTGGCCACGGCCGCGCGTCGGATGATGGCCTCGGGGTCGCCCAGCAGGTCGATCAGCGTGTCCGTCACCTCGTCCCGGGACTCGAGCGCCGCGATGGCCTTCTTCCGCATGGTGAGCGACTCGTCGCCGGTGGCCATGGCCACCAGGAACGCGGTGGTGTCGTCGTCGCCCTGTTCGGCGAGCGCGTCCAGGGCCCGGATGCGAGCGTACGGGCTGCTGTTGTCAGCCTGGGCGCGCCACATCGCGGCGGACTGCTCGACCTCGATGTGCGCGATGAGGCCGGCGTCGGGGTCGAGCGCCACGTAGGTGGGGGCCTCGTCGAGCTCCAGGACCAGGCGGGCGCTGGCGTCGTCGAGCCAGACGCGACGTCGAATCGGTCCGTCCGCCGTGCCGATCTCGATGTCGACCGGCAGGGCTCGCAGGGTGTCGCCGTCCTGCTTCAGGGTGACCGAGAGCTCGCCGTCCGCGTAGCGCTGGACCGCGGAGACATCGGCGCCGCCCGGCAGGTGGGCCCACTGGTCGAAGAACCACCGCAGGTGCAGGCCGGTCTCGGCCTCAAAGGCGCGGCGCAGGTCGTCCGTCTCGACCAGGCCGTGCTGGTGCTGGGCGACGTAGCGCTGGATGCTCGCCCAGAACGCCTCCTCGCCGACCAGGACCCGCAGGCTCTGAAGCACGCTCGAGCCCTTGGTGTAGACGTTGTAGCTGACGGCGTGATCGCCGCCCTCGGTGCTCCAGAACCGCCCGGCCAGCGGCGCGGTGTGGGCGCCGTCCATCCGCCCGGCGACGCCGGAGTAGAACGCGTCCTCGCCCTCGACCTGTCGCATCCACTCGGCGGCGAAGAAGGTCGCGAAGCCCTCGTTCAGCCACAGCTCGTTCCAGGTGTCGCAGGTCAGCGTGTCCCCGAACCACTGGTGGGCGAGCTCATGCGCGACGACGCGCTGGCTGCCGATGCGGGTGTCAACCAGCTCGTTCGGGATCAGGACGCGTCGGTGCATCACCGTCGAGCTGGTGTTCTCCATCCCCGTGTAGAGGAAGCGCTGGACGTAGACCTCGCGGTAGGCCGGGTAGGGGTAGGCCAGGCCGGTCTTCGTGCCGAAGAACTCCATCATGCGGGGCAGGTTCCCGGCCGCGTTCTCGGCGTGCTTCGGCTCGGCGTCCGGCGGGATCCACCACGCGATGGGCACGGGACCGCCGGGCACGTCGACCACCTGGTAGGGGCCGGCCGCCACCATGATCAGGTAGGCCACGAGGTCCTGGTCGAGCAGCTCGTACACCCAGGAGCCGTCAGGCTGCTGGCTGCCGACGCCGTTGCTCAGCACCTTCATGTCGTCCGGCGCGGTGAAGCGACCGCGGTAGGTGAACCGGTCGGATGGGTGGTCCCAGATGGGCAGCCAGTGACGGTTGTCCTGCCCCTCGCCCTGGCTCCAGACCTCGGTGTAGGTGTCCGAGCTGTCCCGCCCGGGCCCCCGGAAGTGCAAGCCGGTCTCGGGCTCGGCGGCGTAGTGCACGACGACGGTGTGCTCGCTGGTCGGATCGAGCTCGATGAAGAGCGAGGTGTCGTCGGTCCGGAACGCGCCCTCCGCTCCGTCGATGTCGACCCGCTCGATGTCGAGCCCGACCTGATCCAGGCGCATCGTCGCGACCTGGGGCAGGAGCGGTCGGACCTTCAGCGAGGCCGAGCCAGAGATGCGCCCGACAGTGGGCTCGAGCGCGAGATCGAGCTCGTAGTGGACGAGGTCCCAGTGGCGGTCGGGCCGGGCGACGCCGGGGGCGCCGTGGGGTGGTGGCGCGGACGAGGCGGCGATCCAGAACGGGAGCATGCGCGGGAGCCTACAATGCCGGCATGACCGCAACCGCTCTTCCCTTCATCGGACTCCTCCTGTCTTGCTTCGGCGGCGACATCGTCGACACCGGGTACGCCGGCGAACCCTCGTCCGAGTGCACCCGCTACTGCAACGCCATGCTCGCGCTGTGCGAGGACATCTACATCGGCGAGGGCGAGTGCCATCGCACCTGTGACGACTGGTCGGACGACGGGCGCGAGGGCATCCGCGAGGGCGACTCGGTCCAGTGCCGGACGACGTACGCCGAGCTCGGTCAGTGCGTCTCCGCGGAAGACGACAGCGGCGAGTGCATCGAGGACTCGGGGAACAACGGCGGTGATGGCTCGGACTCGGGGGTCTGAGTGCTGCTGCTCGGGCTGACGTGGGCCGAAGCGGCCGAGGTGACGGGCTACGTCGAGGGGCGGGCCTCGTACCAGCACGGCGTTGATGGCACGCCCTGGGAGACGGTCGAGCGCATCCGCCCGACGTTCGAGGGGGCCCTGCACGAGCGTGTGGACCTCGTCGCCACACCCCAGGTCATGCTGGTCCAGGGGCGCGACCCGGTCGAGGAGGGGTACCGGCTGCTCGACGAACAGGTCGGCGCGATCCTCGAGACTGCGGGCTGCAGCCTCGACGCGCCGGACCGCTACGACTCCGCGGACGACGTGCTGTCGGTCGAGCGCCTGTACCTCGACGTCTACCACCCGAAGATCGACGTGCGCGTGGGGCGTCAGGCGCTCAACTGGGGCTCGGCGCAGTTCTTCAACCCGACCGACCTGTTCTCCCAGAACCTGCTGGCCACGCCCTGGCAGGAGCGGGCCGGCGTGGACGCGGTGCGGACGACCGTGCCGTTCGGCGAGCGCCACCAGGTGGTGGCCGTGGCCGCGCTCGACCGTAGCCTCGACTCGGGACGATTCGGTGTGCGGCCGACCTTCAACGTCGCCTCGACCGACATCTCGCCGGTCCTGGGGTACGTCTCGGCCGCCAACGACTTCGGCGGCGGGATGCCCAGCGTCGGCCTGGATCTCCGGGGGCAGCTGGTCGTCGGCTGGTGGGTCGAGGCCGCCACGGACCTCGACGGCGCCGCCATCGAGGCGGACGGTCGCGAGGGGCTCGCTCCTCGCCTGTCGGTCGGGCTCGACTACAGCCTGCCGGTGCTCGACTCCTTCCTGATCGTCGGGCAGTACAGCTACGACGCGACGGGGGTCGAGGATCCCGCGCTCTACTCGCTCCTCGATCGCGGACTGACCGTCGCGACGCCGTCCTGTCTGCCCGCCGACGCCTTCCCGCCCTCGGGCGAGCCGCGCTTCACGATCGGGCGCCACTACGCGCTGCTGGCCGTCCGCGCCGTGGGCTTCGACAACTGGATGCTCTCCGCGTCGGGGCTGATGAACCTGCAGGACCGGTCGACGCTGGTCGTCCCGAGCCTGGCGTGGGCGCCGGGAGAGCGCTGGACCGCCACGGTCGGCGGCAACGTCGGCGTCGGCGAGGGCGAGTTCGTGCCCACCGCATCGATGACGCAGTTCGACTACGGCATCCTCAGCCTCGACGGCAGCGGGTTCGTTCCGCGGTGGTCGGGGTACGCGACGGTCCGCTTCTCGTTGTAGCGAGATACGGGGCGTCATGGCGATCTGCACGCTCACCGACGTCGGCAAGACCTACCCGCTCGGCGACACGATGGTCCACGCGCTCCAGGGTGTGTCGCTGTCGATCGACGAAGGCGAGTTCCTGGCGTTCTCGGGCCCCTCGGGCAGCGGCAAGACGACGCTGTTGAACCTGGTCGGCTGCCTCGACACGCCCACCACGGGCAGCATCCAGCTCGACGGACGCGAGCTCGCCAAGATGTCCCGCGCCGAGCTGGGCGCGTTCCGCGCGAAGAACATCGGGTTCGTCTTCCAGTCCTTCAACCTCATCCCGGTGCTCTCCGCCGTCGAGAACGTCGAGGTTGCGCTCCGCCTCGGTGGGGCCGAGCCGGACCAGGCCCGGTGCGAGCAGGCGCTCGTCGACGTCGGCCTGGGCGACCAGATGATGAAGCGGCCGTCGCAGATGAGCGGTGGGCAGCAGCAGCGGGTCGCCATCGCGCGCGCGCTCGTGAAGTCGCCGCGCATCGTCATCGCGGACGAGCCGACGGCCAACCTCGACAGCAAGAACGGCGAGCAGGTCCTGGACCTGATGCGCCGGCTGAACGAGGACCACGGCGCCACCTTCCTGTTCTCGACGCACGACCCCATCGTGATGGACCGCGTGCGTCGCACGGTCCACCTGCGCGACGGCCGGGTGATCTCGCAGGCATGACCGGCTTCATCGCCGGCCTGGCGCTCAAGAACCTGCTGCGGAACCGACGGCGGAACGCCATCACGTCGGTGGCCGTCGTCTGGGGCGTGGCCCTGATGATCCTGGGCTTCGGCTTCGTCGATGGGCTCGACGAGAACATGGTGCGGAGCCAGATCGACACGATGAGCGGCCACGTCATCGTCCGGCCGCCCGCCTACCCCGAGGTCGGACTCTCGGCCCCGGTCGACGTGCTCGAGGCCGTACCGGACGAGCTGTCGAGTGCGCTCGGAGGGCACACCCACACCGAGCGGCTGCGCTTCGACGTCCGCCTGGTCGCCGGCGCGGATGCGGTGCGGGCCATCGGCATCGGGCTGGCCGAGACCGACGAGGACGTGTTCCCAAGGGACGGCTTCCACATCGACGGGGACTGGTCGGGTGTGGTTCTGGGTGCTCGCCTGGCGCGGCTCCTCGATGTCCAGGTCGGGACACCCGTCGCGCTCCAGGTCCGCACCACCGGCGGTGCCCTGAACGCCCTGAGGTTCCCGGTCTCCGGCGTGCTCTCCAGCGGCAACCCCGCCATCGACAACTACGCGGTGCTGCTGCCGATGGACACCGCGATCGACCTCGTCCAGGCCCCCGGGCCCAGCGAGATCGCGCTCCGTCTGCCGCTTCGGTCCCAGTCGGATGCGGTCGCGGCGTCGCTGCCCGGCGGCTGGCAGGTCCAGACGTACCTGCAGGAAGCCGAGGGGCTGCTCGAGATCAACGAGGTCCGCCGAAAGGCGCTGGCCTTCATGGTCCTGATGATCATGGCCATCGCCGCCACCGGCATCGCCAACACCGTCATCATGGCGACCTACGAGCGCACACGGGAGATCGGCACGCTGGCCGCGATGGGCATGACCCCCGCCCAGATCCGGGTGCTGTTCCTGGTCGAGGGGGCCTCGATGGGGCTCGTCGCCGGCATCGTCGGCGCCGTGTTCGGAGGCGCCGTGAACGGCTGGTTCGCGACCCACGGCATCGACCTGACGAGCATCGCCGAGTCGGGCACCGCCGTGGCGTTCGACACGACGCTCTACACCGCGTTCTCCTGGGGCCCGCTCGTCGGGGGCGTCGCCTTCGGCACCGGCGTGGCTGCGCTGGCGAGCCTGTACCCGGCAAACTGGGCCGCCCGGCTGGACCCGGCCGCCGCCGTGAGGGCCGACTGATGGTCTGGTTCCTCAACCTCGCGCTCCGGAACGTCTTCCGAAACACGCGGCGCTCGCTGCTGACCGCGGCGACCGTCTTCTTCGGGACCGCGGTCCTGACCATCGGGCTCTCGTGGATCACCGGCGTGCTCGGTGGTGTCATCGACAACATCGCGGCCAACGCCGGCGAGATCCGTGTCGTCACCCCAGAGTTCGAGGCCCGCGAGCAGCTGATGCCGCTCCACCTCAACATCGTGGACTCGGCCCCAGTCGTCGAGGCCATCGAGGCCGAGGGCATGCGGGCCTGGCCCCTCATCCGGACAGGGGCCACCGCCACCGTCGGCGAGGAGATCGGCGAGGTCTTCTGTCAGGTCGTCGGCGCCCCCACCGACTGGATGGTCACCGCGCTGGAGCTGGACACGAAGCTGGCAGACGGGCGGTTCATCGAGGCCGAGCTCGGCGAGACGGTCATCGGAACCGCGCTGGCCGAGGACCTCGGTGCCGTCGTCGGGGACGAGCTGGTGCTCCTGGGGCAGACCCAGGACGGCTCCATCAGCCCCGTGAAGGCCGACATCGTCGGCATCGTCGACACCGGCAACATCGTCGGGAACCGGCAGGCCTTCCTGTCGATCGAGCAGATGCGCTGGATGGCCGACATGGACGGCGGAGCGGTCGAGATCATGGTCCAGAGCGACGCCGACGTCGGCGACGCCCGGCTCACGGCCGAGTCCCTCCGGACGGTGCCGGGCCTGGAAGGGCTGACCGTCCAGGCGTGGAACGAGCGCGACCCCTACGGCGCCATCTACGACATCAACAAGGCCATCCTCTACGTCCTGGCGGGAGCCATCGTCTTCATCACCGCGCTGGGCGTGCTCAACACGATGATGATGAGCGTGCTCGAGCGGACCGGCGAGATCGGCGTGCTGCGCGCGATGGGAATGAAGACCGGCACCGTCGTGTCCATGTTCGTGCTCGAGGCGTGGTGCATCGGAACGCTCGGCAGCCTGCTCGGCGTGCTCGTCGGCTCAGGTCCCGCCTGGCTGCTCGAGACCAACGGCATCGAGCTCGGCGCCGACGTCGCCAGCAAGGTCACGATGCCCGTCAACACCACCTTCTACGGCGACCTCTCCATCGAGATCGTCGGACTCTCCTTCGTCCTGGGCATGGCCATCGCCGTGCTCGGGGCCTTCATCCCATCCCTGCGTGCGACGGCCATCGAGCCGGTCGACGCGATGCGGAGCCGCCGATGATCGCGCTTCTGTTCCTGACCAGCACGACCTCCGCCGAGGAGACCCCGACCCCGGGCGAGCTCTTGAGCGCGGTCGACCACAACCTGGTGTTCGAGAGCCGCTCGACCAAGGCCACGATGCGCGTCGTGAAGCCCAAGCGGACCAAGGAATACACACTCATGAGCTACGGGCGCGGGGCCGACGAGGCCGCCACCGAGTTCCTCTCCCCGGCGCGGGACGCGGGCACGAAGATGCTCAAGCGCGGCGACGAGATGTGGATGTACCTGCCCAGCATCGAGAAGGTGCAGAAGCTCTCCGGCCACATGCTGCGCCAGGGGATGATGGGCTCGGACATCAGCTACGAGGACATGATGGAGTCCTCGTCCTGGCAGGACATGTACACGGCCTCGGTCACGGGGCAGGACACGTTCGAGGACCGGCCCTGCTGGGTCGTCGAGATGATCGCGACGGACGAGAGCGTGGCCTACCCCAAGCGTGTCGTCTGCGTGGACGCCGAGAACAAGGTCCCGGTCCGCCAGGAGCTCTACGCGGTCTCGGGCATGCTCCTGAAGGTCTGGACCATGCACGACGCCAAGCAGTACGGCGACCGCTGGTACCCGTCGCGGATGAAGGTCGAGGACAAGCTCCAGGAAGGCACCTACACCGAGATGATCTTCGAGGAGATGTCGTTCTCGGTCGAGCTCGAGGACGAGGTCTTCAGCCAGCGCTGGCTGGAGCGGTAGCTACAGGTCCTTCGGGTCCGGCATCGCCACGACGTCGAGCTCGACCTCGGCGTACGCACCCGAGCTGTCCTGCAGCTCGACGCGCATCCGGACGTCCTCGCCGCCCAGCACGTCCGGCGGGGTGACCATCGGGTCGTCGGTCACCTGCTCGAGCGTGATGTACCCGTAGATGCCGAGCGCGTTGCCGTCGCAGGCCTCGTCGTCGTAGTTCGTGAGCGCCAGCTGCAGCTCGTTGTCGGAGACCAGCTGCGCGTCGTCCAGGAGCTCGACGGTGTAGTGCACGTCGACGATGTCCTGGAGCCCGTACGCGTGCACCGAGGCCAGGATGTGCCAGCCGCCCTGGGGACCGTGGACGACCGTGACGTCGTCGCCTTCCGACAGCTCCTCCCAGGCGATCTCGCCGCCGCCCAGCTCGAGCCAGGGCGTCTCCCCGCACCAGCGGGGCGTGCAGCCGAGGGCGAGCCAGAGGATCATCCCTCGACCCACAGCGTCGTGTAGCAGCTGTCCGTGCCGTCCGGTCCGGTCACGTCGAACACGACCAGCCAGTCCCCGGGCATGACCAGGTCGAAGGGCCCGATGGTGCTGCCGTCCCAGGTGAAGATCTCGGGGACCGTCCCGTGGCCGTGCTCGGGCATCGTCGGGGTGGCGATGATCGAGATGTCATCGGTCTCGCCGTCGTTGACGCGGACCGTCCACACGTTGTCGCCGACCGCGGGCGGGTCGGGGTCTGCGGCGTCGATGTGCACGGTGTACAGGCCCGAGCACGCCTCGGCCGTGGTGCCGCCCACGGGCACCGCGACGGGCCCCGTGTCCTCGGCGGTCCGCGTACAGGCGAACACGGCGAGCGTCACTCCGAGCACGGGCCCTCCTCGTCCGTCCACTCCAGGACGGTACCTCCCAGCTCCAGCGTCGGCAGGTCGTCCCCCAGCGTGGCGTCCAGATCGCCGGTCTGGGCGAGATCGTCGATGACGTCGAGGCCGATGGGGCGGAGGAGGACGCGCAACGTCACGCGGTCCACGCCGGCCGGCAGCGTGTAGTCGCGGGACAGGTGGTTGTCCGTCCCGTCCAGGCTCGCGGCTTCCAGGCCGTCGGTCGCGACCGCGGCGGCGTCCCAGGGCATCAGCACGCTCTCGCCGGTGGCGTCGACGTAGCGGTCGCCGAACCGCCACATCTCCCCGCCGTCGTCGACCGTCTGTCCCTCGGCGACGACGCCGCTCTCGTAGACCACGGCGCCTTCTGCGTAGCCGATGACCTCGACCCACCCGCGCCGGTCCCGTGAGCAGGACGGCAGGTTGTGGCCGGCCGCGATGTTCTCCAGGTCCACGCGGACCGCCGTCGCGTCGTCTCCCGGGGTCACGCACAGGGCGGTGAGCACGCTGCTGTCGAGCTCGTGCTGGACCAGCTCGCGCTGCTCGTCCCGGTTCGGGAAGTCGGTGAGCGCCAGGTCCAGGCCCGGCACGCTGTGGTCGTGGGTGCGTCGGACGGGGCCGTCGACCGCGACGGAGCCCTCGGTCCCGGGCATGTGGCAGCTCGAGCAGGTGAGCATCGTGTCCGGCTGGTCGTAGCTGAACACCGTCTGCCGCCACTCCTGGAAGCTGCGGTCGTGGCAGGTACCGCACATGGTCGCGGAGTCGGGCTCGTCGCGGTCGTGCAGGGTCGAGTAGGCCGAGCCGTGGGCCGGGTTGGCGATCGCGTCGTCGAGCGGGCCGCGCAGGACCTGGTCCTGGACGACCTCGAGCGGGGACTCCTCGAACCCCACGGCGCCGTGGCAGCTCAGGCACGGCACCCCTTGGTAGGCGTCGTCGATCTCGTCGAGGTTGAGCCCGTCTTCCGTCAGCCCCAGGGTGACGGCCATCGGCGCGTGGCAGCTGACGCAGTCGCCGCCGAGCTGGCCCGAGGTCTCTCGCTGGCCTCGCTCGTTCATCGCGCGAAAGACGAGGTCGGTCGAGGCGTATGCGTGCATCGAGCCGGACCACTGGTCGGTGTGGTCGGGGTGGCAGCCCGCGCAGGTGGCCGGGTCGGCGAGCTCCTCGGCGCTCAGCCAGTCGTCGCTGCCGTCGTTGCATGCCAGCAGGACGAGGAGCATGGGCTAGCGCTTCCTCATCAGGAAGGCCCATTGCTTGCCGTTCTCGCTCATCGCGACGCCGATCATCTGTCCGGGCCAGGTCTCGACCGCGACGTGCTCGACGGCCGAGTCGTTGATCCAGAAGTGCACCGCGCCATCGGAGGCGAGCCAGACGTTGTCCTCGAACGAGAGGCTCGTCGCCAGCGTGCCGTCGCCCGTGAAGGTGAGGTCGATGTCGACGGGCTCGTCCGGGTCCAGGTCCTCGAGGTGCCAGCTCGTGCCGGACAGATCGTTGCGCAGCCCATCGTCTTCGATCAGCGCGTCGGGCGAGGTCATCTCGCGGGGCCCGACCGATCCCTGGCGCGTCATCGCGAAGCCCCAGGACTCGTCGCGGGTGTTGTGCGCGGTGCCGCGGAGCAGATCGATGTCCGTGAACACGCCCCGGTAGGTGACGAAGCCGTCGTTCATCGTCAGCTCGACCACGGGGCCGGTCTGGCTCCACGTGTCGTTGTCGGGGGTGGTGTCGTGGGGGTTGTCGAGTGCGGAGATGCCACCGGGGCTGAGCGCGATGTCGTAGCTCTCCGGGCCGTCGGGCGAGGTGTAGTGGAGCGTCCACGTCGTGCCCTCGACGTCCAACGGGGGGGGGAGGACGGTGGGCGTGCGGCCGGGGCTCGGAACCTCGAGCGGGGCGGTGGCCGGCGCCGCCCCCTGGGGCCCGGTCACCTCGGTCGGGACAGGGGTGTCGGCGACGGGCATTCGGTACTGCGAGAACTCCGGGTACTTCACGCAGGAACTCGCGAGCAACAGCAGCATGGGTCGGCATTCTCCAGGTGACTCAGTCTACCCAGTCCCATAGGGCTCCTTGCTGGAGGGAACAGATGCTTCGCGTACGACGACGTCAGGGCCGGATCGGTTGCTTCGGTTTCCTGGTCGGCATCGCGCTCATGATCGGTGGCGGTCAGGGGCTCTACACCCGGATCACGAACACCTCGCCGACGACGATGTCGTGTGCGGACTACATCGCCGAGCGCCCCTCGGCGAAGTGGGTCGAGCTCCAGGGCTGCACGCTCGCCGTGCTCGAGAGCAGCCACGAGGAGAGCATCGGTGGGGGCATCGAGCGTCTCTACATCCCGGTCTACGCCACGCCGGCCGACGACGAGGAGTACGCGACCGAGATCGTCGTGATGATCTCCACCGAGTCGCCCGAGTACATCCGCAGCTACCAGCTGCTCGAGGGCATCGCGACCGAAGAGCAGCTTCTCAGCTTGATGATCGAGCACTACGACGAGCTGTACCTCGAGCCCGAGAGCATCACGGGGCTTGTCCGGTTCGGCATCGAGCTGCAGGACGAGGAAGCGGATCAGCTGCGGTCGCTGGACGAGAACGTCGTGCACGACTTCGTGATCCTGGACGACGACGAGGAGCCGAAGTTCGTGTTCTCGGCGGGGATGTTCGGGCTTGGCGGCCTGTTCTTCTTCGGCCAGCTGCTGTGGACGGTGCGCAAGAAGGACTGAGCGGCGCACGGCCCCGACGCGCTGCCTGTGGGGTTTCACACCCCCCCCTGTGTCTTAATCATCGACCTAGGGGTCCATGATTAAGGATAGCAGGATCCTGGGAGATTGGTCCATCTACGGGCCCTCATCTGAACCCAGGAGTAGCCGTGTCCAGCAAGACCCCGTCCCGCCCGATTCCCAATCCGGTCGACCCCGATTCTCGTCGTGGGTTCCTGACCGCGACCGCAGCACTCCTCGGAGGCGGCGCCGTCGCGTGGGGACTGACCAGCTGCGGCAGCGAAGACAGCCCCAGCGGTGCCGGCGGCGTGGCCCCGGTCGCCCACGCTGAGAAGTCCAAGGCGCACGTCGCTCCCGGCGAGCACGACGACTACTACGGCTTCTGGTCGGGCGGTCAGTCCGGCGAGATCCGGGTGCTCGGCATCCCGTCCATGCGCGAGCTCAAGCGCATCCCGGTGTTCAACTTCGACGCCGCCACCGGCTGGGGCGCGGACGACTGGTCCAAGGCGCTCCTCAAGGGCCGCATCTCGGGTGACACCCACCACGTGCACCTGTCCTACACGGACGGCACCTACGACGGCCGCTACGTCTACGTGAACGACAAGGCCAGCGCGCGCCTTGCTCGCGTGGACCTGAAGCAGTTCGAGGTCGACGCCATCGCCGACATTCCGAACAGCCAGGGAACGCACGGCATCTTCCCGCAGCGGCACAAGACCGGCCTGGTCCTGTGCAACTCGGAGTTCCGCTCGCCGCAGCCCAACGACGGCCGCGACATGGACGACCCGACCAAGTACGCCGCGATGCACACCGCCATCGACGGCGAGACCATGCAGGCCGTCTGGCAGGTCATGGTCAACGGCAACATGGACCTGTGTGCCACCGACTACGAGGGCAAGTACTCGTTCGCCACCTGCTACAACTCCGAGGGCGGCGTCACGCTCGAGCAGATGATGGGTGCGGACCAGGACTGGCTGTACGTCTTCAACCTGGCGAACATCCAGGCCGCCGTCGACGCCGGCAAGACCATCACCGTGGGTGACTTCGACAAGGTCATCGACGGCCGCGGCGGCGACAACGAGTTCGTCCAGCGCATCCCGGTGCCGAAGAGCCCGCACGGCGTCAACATCACCCCCGACGGCAAGTACGCCGTGGTCTCCGGCAAGCTGTCGCCGACCTGCTCGGTCGTGGACATCTCCAAGATCGATGCGGTCTTCGCCGGCAGCATCAAGCCGCGCGACGCCGTCGTCGCCGAGCCCGAAGTGGGCCTGGGGCCGCTCCACACCGCCTTCGACGGCAAGGGGAACGCCTACACCTCGATCTTCATCGACTCGGTCATGACCAAGTGGAACATCGACCTGGCGATCAAGCAGTTCAACGGTGAAGCCGTCGAGCCGGTCCTCGAGAAGGTCGACGTGCACTACCAGGTCGGTCACACGAACGCGTCGATGTCGGAGACCAAGGAGGCCGACGGGAAGTGGCTCGTCGCGCTGTGCAAGTTCAGCAAGGACCGCTTCCTGCCCACGGGCCCGCTGCGCTCCGAGAACGACCAGCTGATCGACATGACCTCGGAGAAGCTCGAGGTCGTGCACGACGGCACGGCGTACCCCGAGCCGCATGACGCGGTCATCGTCGCCAAGGACAAGATCCACCCTGAGAAGATCGCGACCCGCACGGGCAGCCGCTACGAGATGTACGAGAAGTGGGCGGCCGAGGATGGGGTCGACCTGAAGACGGCGAACGAGGTCATCCGCAAGGGACCGAAGTCCGTGCGCGTCTACATGACGAGCCAGGCGCCCAGCTACGGCATGACCGAGATGCGGGTGAAGGCCGGTGACACGGTCACGTTCGTCTGCACGAACATCGACAACGTCGAGGACCTGTCGCACGGGTTCTGCCTCATCGGCCACGACTGCAACATGGTGGTCAACACCAACGGCACGAACTCCATCACGGTGAAGATCCCGAACAAGGGCATGTACTGGTTCTACTGCCCCTGGTTCTGCCACGCGCTGCACCTCGAGATGCGTGGCCGGCTCTTCGTCGAGTAGGTAGAGCCCCGACGTCAACTCATCTGGCCCCCGCTTCGGCGGGGGCCTTGGAGCTTCTGTGTCCTCCCTCCTCTGGATGTGGGTCTGGCTGGCTGTTGTGTGGGCCGGACCGACGACCCAACACATCACCGGCCGAGATGACGTGCGCTCGCACGGGCTCGACTGCTCGACGGACCCGTGCGCGGCGGTGCTCCCCGGTGCCGTGCGGTTCGATGGTGTGGAAGGGAAGCCGTACGCGGCGGGGTACGACGCCGCCGACGCCGTGGTCGGCTGGGTCGTCCTCTCGACCGACGTCACCGACGTCAAGGCGTACAGCGGCAAGCCGGTCATCACGCTTGTCGGTCTCGACCGAGAGGGGAACGTGGCCGGCGCCCAGGTCGTGCACCACTCCGAGCCGATCCTGCTGGTCGGCATCCCCGAGCAGGAGCTCCACGACTTCGTGAGCGCCCACGTCGGCTTCCGGGCCGACGACAAGGTCGTCTTGGGTGGTGGGGCCGAGGACGCCCACTCGGTGGACGCCATCTCGGGGGCCACGGTGACGGTGCTGGCCGAGACCCGGACCATCATGGAGACCGCTCGACAGGTCGCCGAGGACGTCGGCGTCATCTCGGTCCAGGCCGCCGTCCCCGGACACTTCGTCGAGGACGAGCCCTGGAGCTGGGAGGAGATGCTCGACGAGGGCGCGCTGGGCCACCTGCGCGTCACCCAGGACGAGATGGGCCTGGAGCCGGACCCCGAGGGCCGGCCCTTCATCGACCTCTACTTCGCCATCGCCGACGCCCCCCAGGTCGGCATCCCGTTGCTCGGCGAGGGGACCTGGAAGTGGGCCGTTGGCGAGCTGGGCGAGGGCGAGCACCTGTTCGTGCTGTTCAACACCGGCAGCTACTCGTTCAAGGGCTCGGGCTTCGTCCGCGGTGGCATCTTCGACCGCTTCAAGCTCGAGCAGGGGCTGCGCACGCTCAGCTTCCGGGACATGGACTACACGAAGCTGTCGTCGCCGGACGCCGAGGGCGCCCCCGAGTTCTGGGAGGGCGGCCTGTTCATCGCCCGCGACGCCCAGCTCGACCCGGGGCTTCGCTTCGATCTGGTGTTCCTGGGCAGCAGCTATGCGCTCGACCGGGGTGCCTTCGAGCGCGACTTCAAGTCGTTCTCGGTCGACCACAGGACGCCGCGCTCGGTCTACGTGCTGGACGGCCCGGACCCCGAGTCGATGATCTGGCGTCAGGCCTGGGCGCAGGGCTGGCCCAAGGCCCTGTTCGTTGGCCTGTACCTGTTCGCCGTCGCGCTGCTGTTCGTCTTCCGCGGGTGGATGACGGCCCGGATGCAGCGGCTGAAGAACCTGCACACCGTCTTCGCGTTCATGAGCTTCCTGGTCCTGGGGCTGGCGCTCCACGTCCAGCCGAGCGTCACCCAGGTCATGACGTTCTTCGGCAGCCTGGGCGGGGACTGGGACTGGGGCCTGTTCCTCAGCGACCCGGTGCTGTTCGTCTCCTGGATCGGGCTCGCCATCACGAGCATCCTGTGGGGACGTGGGGTGTTCTGCGGCTGGGTCTGTCCGTTCGGGGCGATGGCCGAGCTCCAGTTCAAGCTCGGGCGGCTGCTGAAGCTCCCGAACCTCGAGCTGCCGGACGCGGTCCACGACAAGCTGAAGTACCTGCGGTACCTGGTGGCCGCCGGGCTCGTCGTGACCTTCCTGTTCGACGCCGAGCTGGGCGAGAGGCTGGCCGAGGTCGAGCCGTTCAAGTCGACGTTCTTCGTCCCGATCTGGACGCGGCATCCGGGCTTGATCGTCTGGTGGCTCCTGCTCTTCTCGAGCTCGTTCACCACCTACCGCCCGTTCTGCCGGTACCTGTGCCCGCTGGGAGCGGCGCTCGCTGTGCCCTCGAGCGTGAGGCTCTCTGGCCCGTACCGTCGGGACTTCTGCTCGAAGTGCAAGATCTGCACGCGCGGCTGTGAGCCCCGAGCGATCCGTCCGGATGGCACCATCGACCCGCGTGAGTGCCTGAACTGCTGGGAGTGTGAGGTCAACTATGGCGACGACAAGGTCTGCCCTCCGCTCGTGAAGATCCGACGCGACCGAGAACGGGCGGCGAAGTGACCGGCCTGGCGCTGATCGGCGGGCTGTTCGCCGCGGAGATCACCGTGGGTGCGGACGCGCCGACGGTCGACGCCGCGCTTGAGCTCGCCCAGGCCGGCGATGTCGTCGTGCTGGGCCCCGGGGCATGGCCCGGGCCGGTCATCATCGACAAGCCCATCACGCTGCGCTCGGCGGGTGGCATGCTGGTCAGCGACGAAGGGCGCACGCTGGTCATCCGAGCGCCGGGCGTGGTCGTCGACCAGGTCGTCATCCAGGGGAGCGGCGATGACATGTCCGCGCCCGATGCGTGCATCTACGTCGAGCCGACCGGCGTCGGCACGGTCATCTCCAACAGTGAGCTCGCGGACTGCCTGTTCGGCATCTGGCTGCACGAGGTCGTGGGCGCCCGGGTCGTGGACAACGACGTCACGGGGCGACCCGATGTGATGGAGCACAGCAAGGGAAACGGCATCCACCTGTTCGACTCCGAGCAGCTGGTCGTGAGCGGGAACACCGTCACCGGCGCCCGGGACGGCATCTACGTGGCCGCGACCGAGGACAGCGAGATCTCCGGGAACACGGTCTCCGGCCAGCGCTTCGGCATCCACTACATGTACTCGTACGACAACGTCATCGAGGACAACGTCGCCAACGACAACAACGGCGGCATCGCGCTGATGGGCAGCCTGCGCCTGCAGGTTCGGGGCAACGTCGCCGAGCGCAATCGCCGGCACGGCATCCTGTTCCGCGACGTCCAGTACACGACCATCGAGAACAACCGGGTCGAGAACAACGTCGAGGGGCTGTTCTTCTTCAGCAGCACCGACAACGTCATCCGGAACAACCGCATCGCCAACAACCAGATCGGCGCGCGCATCTGGGCCGGCACGGTGGACAACGAGGTGGTGGACAACGCTTTCATCGCGAACCGCGAGCAGATCTTCTACGTGGCGAGCGACGACCAGGAGTGGGGCTCCAACTACTGGTCCGACTACATGGGCTGGGATCAGGACGGCGACGGGCGAGGGGACCGGCCCTACCGGAACGACGCGCTCCTGGCACAGCTCGTGCACCGGTACCCGGCGGCCACCCTGCTCCTGAGCAGCCCCGCCCTCGAGCTCCTTCGTCTGCTGCAACAGCGGATTCCCGCGCTGCGGGTCCCCACGGTCATCGACGCCCACCCCTTGCTCAGCCCTCCTGGAGGCACCGCATGAAGCTCCAAGTCGAGAACGTCGCTGTCCGCTTCGGCGAGGTCCGCGCCCTGGGTGGCGTGGGTGTCCAACTGGGCGGCGGCGAGGTCACGGTCCTGGCCGGTCCGAACGGCTCGGGCAAGTCCACGCTGATGAGCGTGTTGCTGGGTCTCATCAAGCCCGACGAGGGGCTGGTCACCGCGGACGGCCACCTGGTGTGCGACCCGACGCGCCGCTCGGCCCTGTGGTTCCGCGAGCGGCTGGGGTACCTGCCCGAGGCTCCGGCGTTCTCGGAGACACTCAGCGGTCGCCAGGTCATGCGGTTCTTTGCGGCGGCGCGCGGCCTGCGCCGGCGCGAGGTCGAGCCCGTCCTGGAGCGGGTCGGTCTCGCCCATGCGGCGGGTCGAGCCGTGCGTGGGTACAGCCGCGGGATGCGTCAGCGCCTGGGTCTCGGCTGCGCCATCCTGCACAAGCCCGAGTTCCTCATCCTCGACGAGCCCACCGGCGGCCTGGACCAGCAGGGCCTCGCGGTTTTGTGGGAGGTCCTGGACGAGTGGCGCAGCAGCGGCCGGCTGGTGCTGCTCTCGAGCCACGAGCTGGCGCTGGTCGAGCGTCGGGCCGAGCGGATCGTGGTGCTGGTCGACGGCAAGGTGCTGGCCGCCGGCACGCCGTCCGAGCTCCGCGCCCAGTCGAGCCTCGAGCCCGAGGTCCGCATGGGCCCCGGTCTGGACGAGATCTACGAAGACCTGATTGGAGGTGCCCAGTGGGACGTGTCGCGCGCGCGCTGATCGTGCACGAGCTGATGGAGCGTGGGCGTGACCGCTGGGTCATCGTCACGACGCTCCTGTTCGCTCTCCTGGCCACGGGGATCGGGGCGTACGGCCACTCCTCGGCCGACGCCGCCTCGGTGATCACGGCGCCCAGCCTGGTCACGCTGAACGCGTTCCTGGTGCCGCTGGTGGCCCTGATCCTCGGCCACGACGCCATCGTCGGCGAGCGGGAACGCCACACGCTCGGGCTCTTGATGTCGCTGCCGGTCGCGCGCTGGGAGGTCCTGGTCGCGAAGTTCATCGGCCGCGTGCTCGCGCTGTCGGTTGCGGTCTCGGTCGGCTTCGCCGCCGCGGCGGTCTGGCTGGACGCGACGCAGCGCCCGGTCATCCTCTCGCTGCTGGCGCCTTCGCTCCTGCTCGGAGCCGCGTTCCTCTCCTTCGGCGTCCTGTTGAGCGTCGCCTCGCGCAAGGTGGCGACGGCAGCCAGTCTGGCCGTGGTGACCTGGTTCCTGCTCATCCTGTTCTACGACCTGGCGCTCCTGTCGGCGATGGTCGCCACGGACGGGGCGCTGTCACAGGACGCGGTGGCCTGGCTCGTGACGCTGAACCCGGCTGGCTTGTACCGGACCAGCCTGATGACCGAGCTCATGGGGGCCGACGCCTTGGCCGAGCTCGGGCTGGTCATCTCGCTCCCGGGCCGCGAGCTCCGTGCGCTGGTGTGGGCGGCCTGGATCGTCGGTCCGCTGGTTGCGGGCGCGGCGCTCCTGTCCCGGCGGTCGGCGGTGGCGTCGTGATGCTCCTGCTGGCGCTGGCGTGCTCGACGGGCAGCGAACAAGCCTCGGTCGAAGTCGAGGCGAAGCCCCTGACGGGGGCCGGGTGTGCGGTCTGCGGGATGTTCGTGGCCGAGCAGCCGTCGCCGCGTGCCCAGCTCGTCTACGGCGACGGGACCCACGTCCACTTCTGCGGCGTCGGGGACCTGCGCGCGTCCCTGCAGGCGCCGTCCCCGCAGGGCGAGGTCCTGCAGGCTTGGGTCGAGGCGCTGCCCGCCGACTTCGATGTCGCCGCGGACTCGACCGCTGCGTTGCCGTGGGTTCCGGCCGAGAGTGCTTGGTTTGCCTTTGGAATGGAGCGCCCGCTGGTTATGGGGCTCCCGGCGCTGAGCTTCGGTGACGAGGCGGTGGCGCGCCAGGTCGCGACGCGACTCGGCTTGGAGCTGCATGCCTGGGAGAGCGTCCAGGCCAGCCCCTTCGATCAGATTCCACCTGTACCGAGCACACCATGACTCTCTCCCTCCTCTTCTCGATCCTCGCCTGTGGCGGTGAAACCCCCGAGGCCGAGCCCGCTGCGCCTGCCGCCGCGCCCGCTCCGGCAGCCGAGCCCGCGCCCGAGCCCGAGCCCGAGCCCGAGCCCGCTGCTGAGGCCCCCGCCGCCAAGCCTGGCGACGCCGAGGCTGGAAAGGTCGTCTACGACCAGTACTGCGTGGCCTGCCACCAGGCGGACGGCACCGGCATGAACGGCATGCTGGCCGCGAGCTTCGTCACCGACAAGGACCGGCTCGCCAAGAGCGACGACGAGCTCCTCACCTCGATCCGCGACGGCATGACCGGCAGCATCGGCATGATGCCGCCCTGGGGCACCACGCTGGACCAGAAGCAGATGGAGGACTCCCTGGCCTACATCCGCGCGACCTTCGGCGAGTAGCTACTCGTCGAGTCCGTAGCGGGCCGACAGGTCCGTTCGGAGGATCTTCTGCGGATCGCACCGGTTCCGCAGGGTCCTGAACGCCGTCACTCGCTCCTGACCCCAGGCCCGCTGGAACTGGTCGGGGCGGATGACGAGGTCCTTGGCCGGGTAGAACAGTCCACCGGCCTCGATGACCATGTCCGAGAACTCCTGGGTCATCTGCCAGAGCGCGGCCTTGTTGTCGCGCGTCACCGGGTAGTCCAGCGCCATCGAGAACCCGTCGAGCGCGTGGCTCATCAGGAAGTCGTCCTCGCGGTACCGCTTCATCACGCCCAGGTAGCTGACCATCCCGCGGGCCTTGCTGATGCGAAGGATGTCCGTGAAGACCTCCTT
>JAAESX010000203.1 GCA_024228935.1 Pseudomonadota bacterium | reverse complement strand
GCGCCATCTCGTGCTGGGGGTCCAAGGAAGACGGACGCCACCTGCCGCCCAAGGGTGAGTACGTGGACATCGCGGCGGGCGAGGCCCACACCTGCGCCATCGACGTCGACGGAGCGCTTGCCTGCTGGGGAAGCGATGAGCGGGGTCAGTCCACGCCACCGTCCGGCACCTTCGTCGCGGTGGACTCGGGCAACGACCGGTCCTGCGCGATCGCCGACGACGGCACCGTCTCCTGCTGGGGATGGCAGGAGGACGGACCACCGGCTGGAACGTTCAGCGACGTCGCCGTCGGCGCCGAGCACGACTGCGGCGTCGAGGACAGCGGCTCGCTGGTCTGCTGGAACGAGTCCGGGAGCCTGCCGGACGCCGCGCCGCCGGACGGCTCGTTCGGCGCCGTCTCTGCAGGTGTGGGCGACCAGAGCGTCATCTGCCACACCTGCGCACTGACCGACGCGGGCGTGGACTGCTGGGGCGCCTGCGACAGCTACGACGGGCCCGGAGACGTCGCGATGCGCTCGCTCGACTCGGGCGAGGGCTACCACTGCGGCATCACCGAGGCGGACGCCCAGCTGGTCTGCTGGGGCTCCAACGGGACCATCCGAGACGCCGCTTCGTCCTTCTGATCTCGTAGACTCGGCGCATGTGGCTGACTCTCTTCCTTGCGTGCCCCGAGGCGCCGGCTGGCAAGCCGGGGCCCCCCGCTGAAGAACGGCAACACGCCGCCGGTCCGGGACCGTACGCCGGCCCCGAAGGCAACGACCCTGGCCCGGACCCGGGACCGAACCCCGGTCCCATCGGACCGGGTGGGCCGGGTGGCCCAAGCGAACCCGGCGAGGACGGCGCCGAGGCTCCGGTCGGCGAGACACCCCCGATGCCCGAGCCCTTCGAGAGCAAGGAGCACGTCAACGTGCCGTCGGGCGGACTCGCCGACGCCGGTGCGCCCGGCGGCGAGGGGGGACACGAGCACGTCGAGATGCCACACGTGGGCGACCCGACCGAGGGCGATCCCGACAACCCCGAGGGCGACGCGACCGAGGGCCAGCCACCCGTCGGGAAGGCGTCCGACGGCGAGCACAAGGAAGTCCCTCACTCCGAGGACAAGGAACCGGACGGTTTCGGGGGTGACCCGGGTGACGAGCTGCCAGCACAGCTTGGCGCCGGCCAGCCCGAGCACGCCGACGCGCCCCACTCGGACGCCGGGGACGACGACCGCGCGGCTCCCGCCTTCATCCTGCGCGTCCAGACGCCGGCGAAGTCCGTGACCGCCGCCATCGGCACCGCGACGTTCACGCTCGCAGACGACGGGGCTGCGCCCGATGCGGCCGCCGGCGACGCCATCTTCGCGGCGGTCGTCGGCCGGTACGACGCGGGCACCGAGCTGGTGCTGACGGCGGACGGAGCGACGGTCTGGTCGGGTCAGCCCGCGCTGGACGTCTCCGAAGGCAGCGCGATGATGGCGCTGGACCTCCGATGATCTGGCTCCTGGCCATGGCCTGGGCCGAGGACAGCCCCGAGCTCGACCCCGCGACCCGGGGAACGGGCGCGCCGCTGCGGGTGCTGGTGAGCGAGTCGGGCTTCGAGACCGTGGTCGGCACCCGTCCGGTCGTGGAGGCCCCGCCCGAGGGAGCGGAGCCCGAGCCCGCAGAGCACGTCGAGCACGTCGAGGTGCCACCGAACACCGACGGCACCGCAGGCAGCCCCGACGGCAGCCCCGATGGCAGCGCGGAGGGCAGCGTCCTGCCCGTCGACGGGAGCGCCGAGCTGGTCCCGCACGACACCCGCGAGCACGCCGAGCGCACCCATCAGGAGCACCAGCACGAGGAGCGCCAACACACCGAGGACGCCGTCGCCGGTGACCCCTCGCGTGGCTTCATGCTGAAGGTGCGCGCGGGCCCCAGCGCGTCGATCACGGCGTCGATCGGCGACAAGGTCTACGCGCTCCACGACGACGGGACCGCGGGCGACGGCGTCGCCGGAGACGGGATGCACCAGGGCATCGTCGGCGCGTACCGACCGGGCCTCCCGCTGATCGTCTCCAAGGACGGGGTGCCCTTCTACGAAGGCCCCATCGACCTGGGCTCGGGTCCCCATCCCGAGATGGAGCTCCGAGCACGCTGACCTACCAGTAGCCCTCGGACGCATCGAGCCGGTGCGCCTGCAGACGCTCGACGGTCTCCTTGTCCATCGGTGGCGACGCCGGCCCCTCGCGCAGCTCGATGAGGCGGGTGTGCAGGCGCTGCAGATCCTCCCGCGAGTCCAGGTCGGACTCCTGCATCGGATCCTGCACGACATCGTGTAGTTTCAGGTGGTTGGGCCCAGCGTTCTTCAGGCCTTCTGTGATCCGAGGGTCCAGCGACGACGCGTTGTGGAGGAAGAATCGGAGCGTCAGCAGCAGGTCCCCCTGGCGCATGGACAGCATGTCGCCGAACTCCGAGTAGGCGACGCCGTCCGGCTCGGGCTCCGACAGCAGGCTCCGCCCAGGGAGGCCCGCTGGTGGCACGGCTCCGGCCAGCTCGGCCACGGTCGGGAGCACATCGATCAGCTCGACCACCTCGTCGACGACCGCGACGTCCTGGGCCGGCTCGAGCACGGCCAGCGGCACGTGCACGGTCCGGTCGACGATGATCGAGTGCGTGACCGCCTTCAGGTGGTTGCTCGCCACCCCGCTCTCCTCGGCCAGGGACAGCCCGTTCGTCGAGGTCATCAGGACCCAGCGCTCCGCGTCCCCAGCGGGCATGGCGTCGAGCAGGCGTCGGTAGCCCTCGCCGGTCTCCCTGGCGGCGGCGAGGTAGGCGGCGCGGACCGCCTGCGAGTCCTCGACGGTGCGCCGCTCGTGGCCTGGCGCGTGCTCCTCGTACCCGGCGACATCAGTGAACTGGACGAAGTGCGCGTCGCTCGTGACCACGAGGTAGAGCCGCGGCATCCCGGCGCTCGCCTCCCACCAGGCCCCGGCGGTCTCGACCAGGTCGTCCCAATCCGTGGGGGACTCGCCGTCGACGTCGGCCACATACGCGCCCGTTGCATAGCCGTAGGCGTTCACGACGCGTGGGAGTGTCCAGGCCTCTTCCGGCACGGTCGCGCACCAGGGCCGCTCGGTCGTGTCCGGGCTCGCCGCGTTGCCCCCAGCCATGGCGCAGAGCGGTATGGCGCTCGGGTAGTTGCCGGCGAGCATCGAGCCCAGCGAGGTGTAGGGAGAGCAGCTCTGCGCGTAGGCGGCGGTGAATCGCAGCGCCGGCTGTTGCCCGAGCGCCTCGTACAGCGCGGCCTCGGCGAATGGCGCGTCGGTGTCGGCGCGAAGCCCGGGGGCGACGAGCAAGACGATGTCCGCCGGCCCCGTCGGCTCCGGCGGCGCCACCACCACCTCGGGCTCGCTCCCACACGCCAGCAGCAGGAGGATCAATGGGCCTCCGCCCAGCTGGCGCCACATCCGATGTCCACCTTCAGCGGCACGGACAGATCGAGCGGGTGCTCCATGCAGCGACGGATGAGGGCGCAGGCCGCGTCGACCTCGCCAGGAGGGGCCTCGAAGATCAGCTCGTCGTGGATCTGGAGCAGCATGCGCGTCTCCATCCCCCTGAGACCGCTCGCGATCTCCAACATTGCCAGCTTGCACAGGTCCGCCGCTGAGCCCTGTATCGGCGTGTTCGCCGCTACCCGCTCGCCATAGCCGCGGGTGCTCCAGTTGTTGCTCGTCAGCTCGGGGATGTACCGGCGGCGGCCCAGGAGGGTCTCCACGAACCCGTCCTCGTGGGCCTGGGCGACGGTGGCGTCGATCCAGCTCCTCACCCCCGCGTAGCGACTGAAGTACCGATCGATCATGGCGACGGCCTCCTTCCGCGGGATGCCGAGTTGCTGGCCCAGCGCGGTCGCACCCTGACCGTAGATCGTCGCGAAGTTAAATGTCTTCCCCACGTTTCGCTGATCCGGGCTGACGGCGTCCTCGTCCACCTCGAACAGGTACGAGGCGGTCTGCCGATGCAGGTCCAGGTCGTTGTCGAAGGCGCGCTTCAAGAGCGGGTCCCCCGAGATGTGGGCCATGACCCGGAGCTCGATCTGGGACCAGTCGGCCGAGATCAGCGTCCACCCCTCGCGCGGGATGAACGCCTCGCGGATGCGGCATCCATCGCCGGTCCGGATCGGCGTCCTCTGCAGGTCCGGATCCGTCGAGATCAGGCGACCGCTCACGCCGACCGTCTGCTGGAACGTGGCGTGGACGCGGCCGTCCCGCGGGTCGATGGCCGCGTGGAGAACGGCCGTGTACGTGTTGATCAGCTTGGCGAGGGCACGCTGGACCAGGACCTCGCTGGCGATCTCGTGCTTGGGCGCAAGCCGCTCGAGGACCTCGGCGTTGGTCGAGTACCCGGTCTTGGTCCGCTTGATCACGGGGAGCTTCAGCTCGTCGAACAAGATGGCGCCGAGCTGCTTGGTGCTCCCGATGTTGAACGTCCGACCGGCCAGGGCGTAGATGCGCTCCTCGACGACCTCCTTCCGAGCCGCGAACTCCGACTGCAGGTGAAGCAGGTGCTCGCCGTCGACGCGGATGCCGTCCAGCTGCATCTGGCCCAGCACGTCCGCGAGCGGCATGTCGCGGTCGTGCAGCTGCTTCGTCTGGCCCGCCGCCTCGACACGCTCGGTCAACAGGGGTCCGAGCTCAGCGATGCGCATCGCCAACAGTCCCGCCCAGTTGGCCACGTCCTCGGTCGCACACTCCGAGAGCAGCTTCTCGGTCTTGCCCGACCCGACGACGCTCTTCTTCGGCGGAACCGTCTTGTGCAGGTACCACTTGCTGCACTGGTCGAGCCGATGGGGGATGAGCCCGGATGGGTCGACGAGGAAGCTCGCCAGCGCCGTGTCCGCGACGACGCCGTCCAGGGTCAGCCCCGCCCGCTTCAGCCCGTACGAGGCACTCCGCATGTCGTGGACGGTCTTGTGCGCCGAGCGGAGCCAGGGCTCCATGGCGTCCAGCGCCGGCTGGCCGAGGCCGTCTTCACCGAGGATGGGGACGTAGATCGCCTCGGACGGAGACGGCGCCAGCGCGATGCCGACCAGCGCCCCGAACAGCGGCGCGTCCTGCTCGTGGACCGGGTACACCGCCGCGCTGTCGTTCGCGAGGACACTACGCAACTGGTTGAGATCGCTCACGATTGTCAGCGTCCCGTCGGCCGTGATGTCGTGCTCCCCCTCCTCGGCGTCGATCAGTGAGTAGAACTCGAGCTCCTTGAAGAGCGTGTTGATCTTGGGTCCGTCGACCGGCTTCAGCACCAGGTCATCGATTCCGAGCTCCAGCGGGACGTGCTGGTCGATGGTCGCGAGCTTGTACGAGAGACGGGCGAGCTCGGCGTTCTCCTCGAGCGTGGCCTTCTTGCGCCCCTTCAGCGACTCGGTCCCCGCCAGGATGGCCTCGAGGTCGCCGAACTGCTCCAGCAGATCGACTGCGCCCTTCTTGCCGATTCCGGGCACCCCAGGGATGTTGTCCGACTTGTCGCCGAGCAGCGCAAGGTAGTCGACGAACCGCTCGGGACGGACGCCCCACTTCTTGCGGACGACCTCGACGTCGAAGGTGACGTCGCGCATCGTGTCGACCATGCGAACCCGCTCGCCGATCAGCTGGGCGAAGTCCTTGTCCCCCGAGATGATGCGCACCTCGTGGCCGGCCTCCAGCGCCTGCCGCGTCAGCGTGCCGATGACGTCGTCGGCCTCGTACCCCCGCACGGACAGCTTCGGAAAGTCGTGCGTTTCCACCACCTTGTCGATCCAGGCGAGCTGCTCGGCGAGCTCGCCCGGCATCCGGGGACGCTGGGCCTTGTACTCGGTGTAGAGCTCGTCGCGGAACGTTCCGCCGGGCGCATCGAAGACCACGGCGCCATACCTGGGCAGCTTCCCGGCCAGGATCTTCCGGAACATCAACGCGAACCCATAGATCGCGTTGGTGTGCAGGCCCTTCGCCGTCCTGAGGTTCTGTGGGAGCGCGAAGAACGCCCGGTAGATCAGGCTGGTCCCATCGACCAGGACGACGCGGTCCATCTAGTCCTTCTTGCCTCCGGCGGTCCCGGAGTCGCTGTCGTCGTCATCCTTCTTCCCGCCACTGGTGCCGCTACCGCTGCCTCCCTGGCTCTCGTCCGCCTGGTCCAGGAGATCCCAGATCGTCCCACCGTCGATCGTGGCGGTCAGGAGGATGGTCTGCTGCTCGCCCGCGGCCGTCATCCGGTACTCGTACCGACCGATGACGTCGACGCCCTCGAGCGTGCCACCGAGGCCGACGAACCCGGCCGCCTCGTGCATCGGCACGTCCCAGTCCCGGGCGCGCTTCTCGTTGTTCGTCCACGTCCCGATGCCGCCGACGAACGCCGTGAAGTTGTTCAGGTTCGCGGTCACCGTGAGCGGGACGTCGAGACCGAACGCCTCGGGCAGCGTGTTCTGCCCGTACGACCACGTGTTGTAGAAGATGTCCGGCCCGATGGTCGCGCCCACCGTCTTGCCGCGCGGCCCGAAGAACGTGCCGACGCGCAGGTCCATGCCCGACGCGTTGTCCCCGGAGACCACGTACGAGCCTCCAACGCGGGTCGTGCCGCCCCAGCGCGGCCACTTCTTCTGGATGTACTCGTACTGGAACCCGGCCTCACCGCCGACGACGACGGCCGTCGAGTTGTTCCCGTTGGTCCCGAACACCTGACCGCCACCGGCCGCACGCACGTAGGGGTCACGCTCCCAGTGGGGCCCACTGTTCTTCTTCTTGCTCGAGCTGGACTTCTTCGAGCTCCCCGACTTCTCGGCGGCGTACGACTCCATCAAGACCGGCTGCTCGAGCGGTGGGAGATCAAGGATCAACGGCATGAGTTTCCTCCGGTCCGGAGTCTACGATTGTTCGGCCTTCCGCCCCACGACCGTGATGTGTCCGGTCCGTCCGAACCACTGCAGGACGAGCTGGGACGGGAGCTCGACCACGAACCAGAGCGCCACGATCCCGGCGAAGACCAGCAGGTGGAACGGGGTCCTCCACGTCGGCGGCGTGCCCATCGGCGGGATCGCGAGCATCTCCACACACCAGAGCCACAGCGATGCGACCCCCTCGAGCGGGAAGAACATGGTCTGGCTGTGGACGACCTCGAACCCCGCATCCTGGACCATGCGCGAGAGCGTGGGGATGCGGAAGTGAACGAGATGCTGCGGGATGAGGAGCGGCAGCCAGAACCGACCAAAGACCGACCGCCAGCCGCCGTCCCAGTTGGGCACCTCGACAGCGACGAGGCCCCCCGGGGCGAGCAGTTCATGAGCGCGAGTCAGTGTCTGGAGCGGCGTGGGGTCGTGCTCCAGGCACTCGATGAACGTGATGACCGTGAACGTCTAGTCGTAGGTCGCGTCGACGAGCGTGCCCGAGCGGTAGTCGCACAGCTCGGGCTCGATGGCCCCCTCGATCGAGCCCGCGTCGTAGTCGATGCCCGAGGTGGAGCAGCCGGCCTCGTCCCGTACGACCTTGAGGAAGCCGCCGTAGCTGCACCCGACGTCCAGGACCCGGTCGTCCTCGTGGAGGGGGCGGACCTTGCCGATGACGTCCATCCGATAGCGACCCAGGCGACGCGTCAGGCCCGAGGTCGCGCCGTCCTTCTTGGCGTCACCCTGGCCGGTGCCGCCGGAGTAGGCGCCCTCGTAGTAGCCGGCGAGCTCCTCGGGGTTCGGCCGCGGGCGCGTCATCAGGAGCCCGCAGGCCGAGCACTCCTGGATGCGGAAGTGGCCCGGCTTCTGCCAGACCAGATCGCGGACCCCCAGGAGCCGCGTCTCGAAGTCGGACCCGCCGCAGAGCGCGCAGTCCGGGGTCTCGCCGACGAAGGGCTTCATCCGGCGATCGGGGCGCCGAGCGCCTGCGCCGGGATCCCGAACGCCTCGACCACGATCTCGACGTCCGGTGCGAGCTCGGTCAGCAGGCTGCTGTGCTCGAGGACCAGGGCCTTGGACTTGTCGGTCGACAGGTAGCCGTGCTCCAGGAACCAGGCGCGGTCCGCGACCAGCCGCCCGAGCGCCCACGTCGTCAGCGCGCGGTCCAGCACGTGACGGGCATCCGGCGCATCGACCCGCTCGAGCTCCCGCTCCACCTGCTCGAAGACCAGCCGGTCGATGTGGGCCTCGCCCAACGCCAGGACGCCGAGCTGGTTGTCCCGGAAGGCCTCGAACGGCGAGGCGCCGAGCGCCATGTCCGAGGCGATCGAGCCAGCGACCTGCTGGGTGAGCTCGAGCTCGCGTCCATGGAGCAGATCCCGGTGGAGGTCCCGCGTGACGAGGTGCGCCTCACTCCTCAGCCGGCGCACGATGGGGTTCTTCTCGCGCAGGAGCAGCGAACCGAGCGTCTCCAGGTGACGGGCCAGGCCCAGGAGTCGCCCATCGGAGAACTGGCCGCGGAACCGGGTGAGCACGTCCTTGGCGACGAGCTGGACGAGCACCGTGTTGTCGCCCTCGAACGTCTGGAAGACCTCGGCGTCCGCACACAATGCGGCGAAGCGGTTCACCGCGGCGTAGCCCCGACCGCCGCAGGCCTCGCGACCCGCTCGGGCTGTGGCGACCCCATGCCGGCTCGAGCGGACCTTCAGCGCTGCGGCGCCGCTCTCCAGGCCGCGCAGCTCCCCTCCCCGGTCCACCGCATCGGCGTAGTCCCGCTGCAGGGCATGGACGGCCAGGTGGAGCACCAGGGTCTCGACGAGCGCGGGGAACAACCGGGCCTGGTGCGAGGGGTACTCGATGAGTCGGACCTCTTCGCCCGGCCCAGGCCCGAACTGACGGCGGCGCCCGGCGTACCCCAGGCTCACGGCGAGCGCGACCTTGGCGACCGACAGCGAGGCACCGGCGACGGCGATGCGCCCTCCGACGAGGGTCCCGAGCATCGAGAAGAACCGTCGGGTCGGGCTGGCGATGGGGCTCTGGTACTGGCCTTCGTCATCGATCCATGCGAATCGGCCCAGCAGGTGGTCCCGCGGCACGCGCACCTGGTGGAACGACAGCCGGCCGTTGTCCACGCCGTTCAGCCCCATCTTGAGGCCGCAGTCGACGACGCGGACGCCGCGTCGGGCGCCGCCTCGGGGACCTCGGATCGGGACGACGAGCGCATGCACGCCGTGGTCCTGGCCGCCGACCTCGAGCTGGGCGAAGACCACCGCCAGCCGACCGTGGACCGCGGCGTTGCCGATCCAGTCCTTCTGCGCGGAGACGCGCGGCGTGGTCACGATGAACTGGTCGCGTCCGGGGTCGTACACCGCGCGCGTCTCGAGCTCGCGGACGTTGCTCCCGTGGCCCAGCTCCGTCATTGCGAAGCAGCCCGGCACGTCGAGCGAGGCGACCTGGGGCAGCCAGCGACGCTGCTGCTCGGCGGTCCCCAGGAAGCGGATGGCGCCTCCGAACAGACCGAACTGCACCCCGAACTTCACGACGAGGGACAGGTCGAAGAACGCCAGCGTCTCGAACGCGGCGAGGAAGGCCCCGGTGTCATGCCGCTCGGACGTCGGGAAGGCCAGCCCACCCAGGCCGCGGCTCGCCAGCACGCGGAGCCACTGGAAGACCTTGGTGCGGTAGGCGTCGGTGCCGATCTCGCCGACGTGCTGGAAGTCGGGCTCCTCGAGCAGCGCGCGCGTCTCGTGGCGCACCCACGGACGAGGCTCGTCGAGAGCCTGGGCGAGCGTGCTCGTCTCGACCACAGAGGCCGACTCGGGCGACGGGACCTCGGTCCCCGCCGGAAGGAACTCGGCGACCGCCTCGGCGCCGTGGAAGCCCAGCGCGTCCTGGAGCGCACGCAGCGACTCGACGGCCTTGGGGTCCCAGTCCGCGCCTTCGACGCGCGCGATGGCCAGCCCCAGGTCGACCAGGTCGTGGCGCTGGTCCAGATCCAGGTCGCGTGCCGCCGCCCGAATGCGCGACAACAGCAGCCTCAGCCGGGTGGCCGACGGCCTTTGCTGGGGATCCAGCCAGGCGTCCAAGCCCTCGAGATTGCACGAGGAACGCAACAGGTCGAGCTCGCGATCCGTGAGCTCTCCGTCCGCCCACGCCACATAGAGCATGGGCAGCGCCGGCAGGAGCCCGAGGTCGGCGTCGGACCAGGTCATCGGCGGTAGCGCACCTTGTCCGGGGGCACGTCCCAGCGCTCCAGGTGGTTGTACGGATACAGGAAGTCGACATCCGCGGACTCGAACCGGTCGGACACGCCCACGATATCGTCCCGCCAGTAGAGGAACGTGTAGGGCTGGTCGGCGTGGACCTGCGCCTGGACCTGCTTCCACAGCGCCTGGGCCTTCTCCGGATCGGGCGTCCGCAGCGCCTCCTCGATCAGCGCGTCGACCTGCGGGTTGTCGTAGTTCGGGTAGTTCTGGCCCGAGCTGTGGCCCGAGTGCCAGAGGTTCGACATGTCGACGAAGGTCGAGGCGCTCCAGCCCGACAACGCCGCCTCGAAGTCCTTCTTCCGCAGGCGCGAGAAGAAGGTGTTGGACTCGAGCTTCTCGATGTTCATCTCGACGCCGACGTCGGCCAGGTTCGCCTGGATGATGATGGCGGCCTTGGCGCGGCGCGGGTTGCCGGAGTTGGTCAGGAGCGTGAACGAGAACGGCTGGCCGTCCCGGTCGAGGATGCCGTCGCCGTCGGTGTCGACCCAGCCCCGCTCGGCCAGGAGCGCCTTCGCGGCGGTGGTGTCGTTCGGGGTCGGGACGAGGTCCTCGTTGTGGTACGCGCAGATCTCGGGGGAGACCGTGCTGACCGCGCGCTTTCCGTAGACCTCGCCCGTGGCCTGGGACGTCAACAGATCGGCGATGAGCTTGTCGACGTCGATGGCCATCGACAGCGCCCGCCGCGTGTCGGCGTCCGAGAAGATGGGGTGCGGGGTGACCTCGGCCCAGTCCATGTCCGCCGGCCCCATGCGCTCGAGCGTCTCGCCGTAGCTGGCCGCGTCGAGTCCATTCCAGGCCAGGTAGTCGGTGCTGCGCCAGCCGCGGCGCTCGAGCCGGATCTCCGGGTGCTCGACCGCCAGACGGTCCGCATCGGCGACCTCGAGCGAGGCCGCCAGGTCGACCGAGCCGTTCTCGAGCTCCATCAGCCGCGTGGCGTACTCGGGCAGGACCTTGAAGATGACGCGCGCAAGCTTGGGCGTGTCCTCCTCGGCACCCCACCACGCCTCTCGGGGCTCGATGACGACGCGCTGGTTGGGCTCCCAGGTCACGATGTCCCACGGGCCGTTGAGGACCGGCTCGCGGCTGAAGGCGTGCCCACGCAGCGTCGCCCGGTCCGCGGACTTCAGCGCGTGCTCGGGCACCAGGCGAACGAGCGAGGCGTGGGCCAGCATCGTCGTCCGGTCGTACGCATGCGTGAAGTGGAAGGTGAACTCGGTGTCCGAGACGACCTCGACGCGCATGTCGGGGTCCATGTTCTCGATCGTCGCGCGCCGAGGGCTCGCCACCTGGTCGTCGGCGACCAGCTCGTACGTGAACGCGACGTCGCGCGAGGTCACGGGGGTGCCGTCCGACCACATCGCGTCCGGGCGGAGCTTCATGTGCAGCGCGGTGCTGTCCTCGGAGAAGGTCCACTCGGACACGAGGTCGGGCTCGAACGTCAGCCCGCAGTCGAAGCCGAACCGGACCAGGTGCCGGTTGAGAGTGTCGATCAGGTCGTGGTCCACAGCCGCCTGCGCGGTGACCGGGTTCAGGCTGCCGAAGTCGGACTGCAACGCCATGACCATGGTGTCGCCCACCGTGAGGGGGACGGGTTCAGACGCCGAGCAGGAGAGGAAAAGCCAGATCAATCGAGACTCCGGGCCATGCGAAAGCCGAGGTTGGACAGGCGGGCAGTCGGCGCGACGCCGCTCCGGGAGCAGACGCGCGCGCTGCGGGCGTGACCGCTCCAGCGGCCACCGCGAGCGACGAGTCGGTCCCCCACGCCGGCTTCGGTCAGGACGACGCGGTCGCCATCGACCAGGCCCTCCTTCTTGAAGGCGTCGGCGCAGAGATCCCGGACGTTGCCGCCCATCCCGCGCACCCCGTAGGGCGACACGTCGCCTTCGAACGCGTGGATGGTGGCGGGAAGCGGCCGGTCCACATGCGACTCGCGCATGCAGCACCAGCTGGGGTCGAGCTGGTCGCCCCACGGGAAGAAGCGGCCGTCCGCCCCTCGCGAGGCCTTCTCCCACTCGAGCTCGACCGGGAGACGCCAGGCCAGCCCGTCCTCGTCGGCCCGCCAGGCGCAGTACGCGCGGGCTCCGGCGACGTCGATGTTGAACACGGGCCAGTCCAGGTCCCAGATGTCCCCGTCGCGGTCCGGGACGAGGCGGAACCGCCCGGCGTCTTGTCCATAGATGAGCGTGCCGGCTTCACCGTCCTTGCCGATCTCGCGCGGAGCCAACGCGAGCGCCGCGTCGATCCCCTTCTGCTCGGCGACGGCATCGAGGAACGCGATGTACTCGCGGTTGATGACCGGGTGTCGCCGCATGACGAAGCCGGCGCACCAAAGACGACGACGCGGGAGCGGGTCCAGCGCCTCGTCGTCGCCGCCGCTGACGAACCAACCGGCGGGGACGTAGCAGTCGTCCTGTCCGAGCTCCTCGGGCAGGGTGACGCGACCGGCGTCCAGCTCCTGGAGGCGCGCGAGGGCCAGCGGATACTGGACGACAGGCCGATCTCCGCGAACGATCTCCGCCACATAGCTGCCCATCGGCAGCGCGTGGTCCACGAGCGGCGTCTCCAGCGTCTCGGACACCAGGACGGGCACCAGCCGACGCTCCTGGAGCCGGTACTCGAACAGGCGGACCTCGGCGACCGGCGGGTCGGACGCCAGGGTGAGCTGGCCGTCTCCCTGCAGGTAGGCCACATGCGCGGCCCGTTCGGCGTGACCGGTCGGTAGCGCATCCGTGTGCGCGCGCAGCGAGGCCTCGGCCCGCGCCATGCCCCGACGGTCACGCGCCTCCTCGGCTCGGGTGTGCTCCTCTCGGTACCGCTCGGCCAGGAGCGCGTGGGCGCTGGCCAGGTCGGGCGCGATGGTGAGCGCCGCATGAAGGGTCTGCGTGACCTCGAGCTTCTCCTGCTCGGCTCGGCGCTCCAGCGCCTCGGCCTCGTCCTCGAGCGCCCAGGCGCGGCGCTTGTCCTCGGCCGGTCGCCAGCCCTCGACCTCGTCCAGGAGTCCCTGCGCCTGCTCGCGGAGCGCCTTGGCCTCCTCGCGCCAGGCGGCCACCCGGGGGCCGAGACCCTGGGCGTGCTCGACGACCGTGCGGGCCTGGGCCTTCTTCCGGTCGCCGTCGAGCCACGCGGCCAGCGCGTCCGCAAGCTCCTTGGCGCTCGGGTACCGCTCCTGGTCGTTGCGACGCATCGCGCGCTCGCAGATCTCGACGAGGCCTTCGGGCAGCGGGGGCGTCGTCCGGCTCGACAGGGGCGTGTAGAAGCTCGTCGTCACCTTCTGCAGGACCTCGGTCCCGTCCTTGCCCTCGTACGGCGGGCGGCCACACAAGAGCGTGTACAGCACGGCGCCAAGCGCGTAGACGTCGGCCGGCGGTCCCAGGCGATGGACCTGCCCCCGGGCCTGCTCAGGCGCCATGTACCAGGGGGTCCCCGCGACGGTGCCGACCATGGTGGCCTGCTCCCGGTCGGCCGACCGATCGGTCGCTACCGGCCCCAACTCCGAGAACGGATCCGGGCGCCCCGTGCCGACCTTGGCCAGGCCCCAGTCCATGACCTGCACCTCGCCGAAGCTGCCGACCATGATGTTGGCGGGCTTGATGTCCCGGTGGACCACACCTCGGCTGTGGGCGTAGGCCACCGCCTCGCACGCGGCGTGGAACGCGTCGACCGCGCGCCGGAACGTCCACCCCTCGATCGAGCCCCAGGCGTCGGCGTCGGAGACGACATGCAGCGCCTTGATGACCGTGCCGAACGTGTCGCCGTGGACCTCCTTCATCGTGAAGTAGAGCCGGCCATCCGAGAGCTTTCCCAGCTCGTGAACCGGAACGATTCCAGGGTGATCGAGCTGCGCGGTGGCCTGGGCCTCCTCGACGAAGCGCGCCACCGCCTCGGCGTTCGAGAGCATCTCCTGGCGGATGACCTTCATCGCCATCGTGCGCTTGAGGTCGGGGTCGTGGACCCGACGCACCTCGCCCATGCCCCCCTTGCCGATGTCCCCGAGCACCTCGTACCGATCCCGCGCCGCGGGGTCCGGCACCGGCGCCGGGGTCTTCTTCGGCTCGTCGACCGCGAGCTCCTTCAGGAGCTGGCTGAGCGCCGCGGCCACGGAGTCCTGGAGCCCGTGTTCGCGCGCGAAGGTGTCGGCGGGGTCCTGGGTCGACACGCGTCCTCCGGGGTCTAGAGCGTATCGGGCGCGTAGGATCCGGGCATGGCCCTGGTCTTGAGAAGCTCGCGTGTAGTGCTCCCCGATGGGGTCCGCCCGGCAGTCGTGATCGTTCGGGACGGACGGATCGCGGCGGTGGTGGACGAGCACCCGGACGCCGTGGACCTGGGCGACCTGGTGCTCTCCCCGGGCCTGGTCGACTGTCACGTCCACCTGAACGAGCCGGGCCGCACCGAGTGGGAGGGCTTCTGGACCGCAACACAGGCGGCGGCAGCGGGCGGCGTCACGACGCTCGTGGACATGCCCCTGAACTGCCAGCCGGTGACCACGACGCGGGCCGCGCTCGACACCAAGCTCGAAGCCGCGAAAGGCCAGCTCCACGTCGACGTCGGGTTCTGGGGCGGCGTGGTCCCCGGCAACGACCGAGAGCTGGCGGCGCTCGTCGAGGGCGGCGTCCTGGGCGCCAAGGCCTTCCTGTGCCACTCGGGCATCGACGAGTTCCCGAACGTCGTGCGCGGAGACCTGTTGCGCGCCATGCCCGAGCTGAGCGCGGCGGGGGTCCCCCTGCTGGTGCACGCCGAGCTCGAGAGCGAAGTCTCCGGACTGCCGACCGACGCCTCGTCGTACGCGAGGTGGCTTGCGGCCAGGCCACGCTCGTTCGAGGACGCAGCGATCCAGCTGGTCATCGAGCTGGTCCGGGAGACGGGCTGCCCCGCGCACATCGTCCACCTGTCCTCGGGCACCGCCCTGCCGTTCATCGCGGACGCCAAGGCCGAGGGGCTGCCGCTGTCGGTGGAGACGTGTCCCCACTACCTGTGCCTTCGCTCTGACGACGTCCCGCACGGCGCCACGCACTGGAAGTGCGCGCCGCCGATCCGCGACGAGGCCAACCGCCGCCTGCTGTGGACCGGGCTCGACGAGGGCGTGATCGACCAGGTGGTGTCGGACCACTCGCCGTGCACGCCGGGGCTCAAGCAGGGCACGTTCGACGACGCGTGGGGCGGCATCGCATCGCTGCAGCTGGGCCTCCCCGCGATCTGGACCGAGGCGAGAGAGCGGGGGCACGGACTCGCCGACCTGGCGCGCCTGATGAGCAGGGAGCCCGCACGACTCGCCGGCCTGTCTGGACGCAAGGGTGCGATCGAGGTCGGGCTGGACGCGGACCTGGTCGCCTGGGATCCGGACGCGCGGTTCACCGTGGACCGAGCCGGGCTGCGGTTCCGGCACACCCTGACGCCGTACCTCGGCGCCGAGATGCAAGGCGTGGTCCACCGCACGTGGCTACGCGGAGAGTGTGTGTTCGACGGGGACACCGTTCTGGGTCCCGCGGGAAGAACACTGCTGGGAGTGACATGAAGGCCTTCGCTCACCTGCTCGAGCTGTCGAGCGCCGACCTCGGTGGCGTCGTCCACTGGAGCTCGGACGACTTCTTCGCCGAAGCGTCCAACCTGCTGAAGCCGGGTCCGGCCGTGTTCGACCCGGACGCGTACACCGACCGCGGGAAGGAGATGGACGGCTGGGAGAGCCGCCGTCGCCGGGTCCGCGGGCACGACGTCGCGGTCATCGAGCTGGGCGTCCCGGGCGTCCTCGAGGGCGTGGACATCGACACCTCGCACTTCCTGGGGAACCACCCGCCGTTCGCCTCGATCGACGTGGCCTGGGCGCCGGGCGCGGGCGCGAACGCCCTGGACACGGTCGAGTGGACCGAGGTCCTGGCCCAGGTCCCGCTCGAGCGAGGCTGCTCGAACCTCTTCGGCCTGCCCCGTGTCCGAGCGACGCATGTGCGCCTGCACATGGTCCCCGCCGGGGGCATCGCCCGACTGCGCGTCTACGGCTCGCCCAGGAAGGAGCTGCGCGGCGGCGACGACCCGATCGATCTGGCCGGCCTGCTGAACGGCGGCCGAGCGCTGGGCTGCACGGACATGTTCTTCAGCCCCATGTCGAACCTGCTCAGGCCCCAGGGACCCGAGAACATGGGTGGAGGCTGGGAGACCCGCCGGTCCCGCCCGCCCGGCAAGGACTTCGTCATCCTGGAGCTGGGGCACATCGGCGCTCTGGAGCACATCGAGATCGCCACCACGCACTTCAAGGGGAACTACCCGTCGACCGTGGCGGTGGACGGCGTGTTGTGGCCCGGCGCCGAGCCGTGGGCCCTGATGAACACCGACGCGTGGCGCCCGGTGGTCGAGGCCGCCCCACTGGGCGCCAACCGTCGTCACTTCTTCCGCCAACTTGCTGAAACCGGTCTGCTTTCCCATCTTCGGATGCGCATCGAGCCCGACGGTGGTGTGGCCCGGTTCCGGGCCTGGGGCTGGCCGCGAGAGACCGCTGGGTTCGAGCTCGACGTGACCGGGATCTGCGGCTCGACGGCGTGGACCGAGGCGATGGCCGGTCGCACCTGGAGCTCACGCGAGCACGTCCTGGGCGAGGCCGAGCGACAGTGGTGGCGGCTCCGTCCCGCCGATCAGCTCGAGGCGTTCGCCGCCCATCCGCACATCGGTGGCGACGTCGGGGTCCTGCGGGAAAAGTACCAGGCGCGCGCAGCGTCCGAGCAGGCCGGGGTCGACTCGGCGAGCGAAGAGCTGCTGCACCTGCTGGCCACGGCAAACGTAGAATACGAGAACCGTTACGGTTTCCTGTTCCTGGTGTGTGCGAGTGGCAAGACCGCGCAGCAGATGTTCGACATCCTGCAGCACCGCATGGAGAACGGCGAGCGCCTGGAGTTCCAGGTCGCGTGCGGCGAGGAAGCCAAGATCATGAGGCTGCGCCTGGAGTCGGCGCTGGAGGGCATCGCATGAGCATCAGCACCCACGTCCTGGACCAGGCCCGCGGCGGCCCCGCCGTCGGCGTCCCCGTCCTCCTGGAGCGACTGGACGGCGAGTGGACGAGCGTCGTCGAGGGAAGAACGAACGAAGACGGTCGACTGCCAGCCCTGAGCGACGTCACGACCGCGGTCGGTGTGTACCGGATCACATTCGACACAGACGCCTGGTTCGAAGCGGAAGGGCTCGAGGGCTTCTATCCGTACGCGTCCATCGTGTTCCGCGTGGTGGACGACAGTCATCATCACGTGCCGCTGCTGCTGGCACCGTATGGGTACTCGACGTACCGGGGTTCGTAGAGGTCGGAGCCCGGCGTCCGCTACCAGTCCACGACCCGGTAGTCCTTCAGGAAGTGACCCCACAGGTGCTCGCCTGTGTTCTTTCCGTGCAGGATCGGATCCACGATCCGAGCCGCTCCGTCCACGATGTCCAGCGGCGGATGGAAGCGATGCATCTCTCGCTTGGTCGCCGCCAGATCGACCGGATCCTCATCTGTGACCCAGCCGGTGTCCACGCTGTTCATGTGAATCCCATCCTGGACGTAGTCCGGCGCCGAGGTGCGGGTCATCATGTTCAGCGCGGCCTTCGCCATGTTCGTGTGGGGGTGCCGGTCGGACTTGTAGGTCCGATAGAACTGCCCCTCCATCGCCGACACGTTCACGATGTGTTTGTCCCGATTGTCCGTGCGGGTCATCAGCCCACGGAGCCGCCCGTTCAACAGATACGGGGCGACCGAGTTCACGAGCTGCACCTCGAGAAGCTCGACCGTCGGGACCTCGTCCAGGCGCAGCCGCCAGCTGTTGATTCGACGCAGATCCACCTGCTGTCCATCGGCGTCCAGGCGACCGACTGGGAAGAACGTCTCCGCAGGCAGCAGGTCATCCGGAACCAACGGCAGCTGGGACCACTCGGCTGAGCTCCCGTCGCTCAGCTGGGCAGGCGCCAGCACATGGGCGGCCTTGTCCGGCAGCGCGTCCGGGCGGAGCTCGGCCGCCATCAGGTGGTCGTAGAAGCCCGGTGGACGACGCACGGTCTGGCACGCGTTGTTGATGATGTGATCGAGGCGGTCGTGGGTCTGATCAAGGTGGTCACAGAACCGCTCGACGTCCAATGAGCGCCGCAGATCCAACCCATAGATCTCGAGGCGGTCCCCCCAGTCCGCGAAGTCCGCCTCTTCCGCGTACCGGCGGGCGGCGTCCTTGGGGAACCGGGTGGTGACGATGAGCCGAGCCCCTGCCCGCAGCATCAGGATGCCGGCCTGGTACCCGATCTTGACCCGGCCACCGGTCAGGAGCGCCGTTCGCCCGCGGAGGTCCGCCGTCTGGTGGCGCTTCTTGAAGTTGAAGTCGCCGCACTCCAGGCACATCTGGTCGTAGAAGCCGTGGACCGCGGTGGTGCGAGCGCGGCAGACGTAGCAGGCCCGGGGGTCGTCGACGTCGCCAACAGGCGGGGGCGGTGCCACGTCCGGCCCTCGGCGGCGACGCGGGGTCTGGAACAGGGGGTTCTCGCGCAGTCGACGGATCTGGGTCTGATCCAAGAGCGCCTCGACCTTGCGTCGCCGACGGTCCCGGGTCTTGGCCTTCCGCGCCCGCGACAAGTCCTTCTGGGCCTTGGCGTCAGGCCGCGCGACCCTCCCCGCGGCCATGAGGATCTCCTGCCGCAGTTCGATGTCCAGATGCGTCAGGAGGCCCCGGTCCTCGTGGATCTCCCCCAGCAGCTCGACGGCTGCTCGGACACGCTTCTCGAGCTCGGTGTCGGACATTTCCACCGGCTAACGCGCGGCCAGCCGGTGGCCGCCCGCTCAGACCTCGGTCACCTCTTCTGCCTGGACCGGCGTGCGCCCTCCGAACAGCCGCTTCACCTTCTTCCAGAGCCACTTGACCCTCTTGTCGGCGTCGTCCATGAGCATGAACAGCGCCGGGATGATGAGCAGCACCATCAGCGTCGCGTACAGCACACCGAAGCCCAGCGAGATGGCCATCGGGATGAGGAACCGCGCCTGGAAGTCCGTCTCGAGGATCATCGGAGCCAGCCCGAAGAACGTCGTGAGCGACGTCAGGAGGATGGGTCGGAAGCGCCGGGTGGCCCCGTACACGATGGACTCCAGCGGAGACGCACCCTGCGCGGTCTTCTGGTTCGCCGCGTCGATGAGGACGAGCGAGTCGTTCACCACGACGCCGGTCAGCGCGATGATGCCGAACATCGAGATGATCGACAGCTCGAAGCCCATGACCAGGTGTCCCAGCACCGCGCCGACGAAGCCGAACGGGATGACCGCCATGATGAGGAGCGGCTGCTTGTAGCTGCGGAACGGGATGGCCAGCAGCGCGAAGATGGCGAGCAGCGCCAGCTGGTAGTTCGGCCCCAGGCTGGCGCCGACCTCCTCCTGCGAGCGCTGGGTGCCGGCGAAGCTGAGCTCCAGGCCCGGGTACTGCTCCTTCAGCTGGGTGAACACGTCCGACTCGAGCGAGGCCACGACGGCCTGGTTGCTTCTGACGCCGGGCGCCAGCTCGGCCTTCACGTTGACCTTCCGCCGACCGTCCTCGCGGTTGATCGAGGTGGGCGCCTTGCTCTCCTCGAACTCGGCGACCGCCCCCAGCGGGACGAGCCCTCGACCCGGCGTCCGGACACGGAACTGCTCCAGGTCCTCGATCGAGTCGCGCTCACCCTCGGGCAGCCGAACCATGACCTTGACCTCGTGCCGGCCGCGCTGCTCACGCAGGGCCTCGGCGCCGAAGAACGCCGAGCGGATCTGCCGTCCGACCTCCTGTGAGGTCAGCTGCACCTGGTCGCCCTCGCCACGCAGGCTGTGGTCGAGGCGTGGCTTTCCAGCGGCGTACGTGTTCTCGACCTGGTCGAGCGTCTCGTACGTCCGCAGGATCTTCGCCATCTCGGCGCTGGCCTGGGCCAGCGTGTCCTCGTCCTCGTGGCTCACGACGACGTCGACCGCCGCGCCCGCACCGGGGCCGCTGCTCGCGTTGAACGAGAGCGCATCGACGACCGCGATCTCCTCGGTGTTGGTCGACCAGGCCTCGCCGAAGTCGATGCTGGAGAAATCGCGCTCCCCACTGCCGACGAGCTGGACCTGGATGCTCATGAGATGGCTGCCGACGGCGCCGGGCCCACCGCCCGGTCCGTCCACCGAAGCGGCCTGCCCGACGGTCGTGAACACCCCCTCGACCACGCCCTCGGGGTACTCGGCGACGGTCTCGCCGAGCGACGCCTCGAGCTGCTCGCGCACACCCAGGGTCTGGTCCAGCGGGGCTCCGTACGGCAGCCGCACGGATGCAGTGACCTGCTCGCCCTCGAGCTTCGGGAAGAACGAGAACGGGACGGCTCCGCTCGCCACGATGCCGATGGACAGGACGAACATGCCCACCGCCGCCGCGACGCTGACGCGACGCCACTCGATGACCTTCCGCAGGAACGGGGTGAACCGGTCGCGGATGACGTGCTCGAGGCCGCCGGACACGATCTCGCGCGCCCGATGGATGGGCCGGAAGATGCGCATGTTCCAGAACGGGCTGTCGTGGGACAGGTGCGCCGGCAGGATGAAGAAGCTCTCGATGAGCGAGAACGCGAGCACGGTGACGGCGATGGCCGGGATGATCCCGAAGATCTTGCCGATGAAGCCGGGGACGAAGAACAGCGGCGCGAAGGCGGCGGTCGTCGTCAGGATGGCGAAGGTGACCGGGGTGGCCATCTCCTTGGCCCCGGCCACGGCGGCCTGGTCCAGTGGCAGCCCGGACTGGTGTTTCGAGTACGCGTTCTCGCCGACGATGATGGCGTCGTCGACGACCATGCCGAGCGTGACGATGAACGCGAACAGGCTGACCATGTTCACCGTGACGCCGATGGCCGGCATCATGAAGAACGTCGCCAGGAAGCTGATGGGGATGCCCAGGCCGACCCAGAAGGCCAGCCGCAGATCCAGGAACAACGCCAGGATGATGAAGACCAGGATGAGCCCGAGCTGGGCGTTCCGGACCAGGAGATCGATGCGGCCCTCGAGCTGCTCGCTGGTGTCGTTCCAGATGGTCAGATCGACCTGTCCGGGCCACTCCTCGGTGAGCTCGGCTTCGACGCCCTTGACGGCGTCCGCGACGCTCGTCGGGGTCTCGTCGGCCACCCGATAGGCGGTCACGCGGACCGCTCGCTTGCCGTTGAAGTAGGTGGCGTAGTCGTTGTCCTCGTAGCCATCGGTCACCGTGGCGACGTCGCCCAGGCGCACCTCGGCTCCATTGGCGCTGCCACGGATCCGGATGTCGGCGAACTCGTCGGCGGTGCGGGCGCGGTCGGCCACACGGACCAGGACCTTGCCGCTGCTGGTGTCCAGCTCACCGCCGGGCACCTCGACGCTGGCGGCCTTGATCTGCCGGGCGACCTCGTCGAGCGTCAGGTCGTAGCTGTCCAGCGATGCCCGATCGATCTCGACCGCGACCTCGAGCGGAGGCACACCGAAGACGTCGACCTGGGTGACCTCGCCGGTCGCGAGGATCCGAGAGCGGGCCTCTTCGGCGAGCGCCTGGAGAGTGCGGACGTCCTGGTCGCCCGAGACCACGAGCGAGATGACCTCGCGCCGGGCGGAGACCAACTGGATGGCCGGCTCCTCGGCGTCCAGCGGGAACGAGCGGATGCGGTCGACCTCGGTGCCGATGTCGGCGAGGACCTGCTGCTTGTCCGCGTCCAGCTGCAACTCGGCGGTGACCGAGCCGACACCCTCGCCCGAGCTCGAGCTGATGCGCTTGATGCCGTCGACCGCGCGAAGGCGCTCCTCGACGGCCCGCGTGATGGACTGCTCGACGTCCTCGGGGCTGGCCCCCGGGTACGCCACCTGGACGCTGACGGCGTCGAGCTGGAAGCTGGGGAAGACCTCCTGGGTCACCCGGCCCATGCCGACGAGCCCGCCGAGCATCAGGACCAGCATGAGCAGGTTCGAGGCGACGGGGTTGTTCGCCATCCAGGCGATCGGCCCCTTCATCAAGCGCTTCAGCGCATCTCCGGTGAGCGGATTCACTTGGCGCTCCCGACGCGAAGCTCCATGCCCTCGACCGGGAAGCGCAGGCCCTGCGTGACAACGCGGTCGCCATCCTCGAGGCCCGCGGTCAGGTAGCGGTGCTCGCCGTCGGTCCAGCCGACCTCGACGTCCCGTCGGCGGAGAGTGTCCATCGAGTCGGCGACCCAGACGCTGTCCTCGGCGACCGCGACGCGCGGCACCTGCGTGGCATCGGTCTCGGCGCCCAGGAGCTGGACGTCGACGAACGTGCCGAACAGCAGCGGCACGTCGCCGTCCAGCGGGTCGGGCAGCTCGACGATGAGCGTGGCGGTTCGGGACTTCGTGTCCAGCTGGCCCTCGAGGCGAACGACCTGGCCGGTCCGCTCACCCGTGGTGCTGGTCAGCGTGGCCGGAGCCCCCGGGATCTCGAGCCCGGAGAGCTCGACGACCGGAACGGAGACCCGGACCCACGCACTGTCGGTGCCGGCGAGTGTCGCCACCTGGGAACCGGATCCGACGACCTGACCCACGTCCACCGACTCGGTCAAGACGACAGCGTCGAACGGCGCTCGAAGCCCCGTGCGGGACAGGTTGAGCTCGGCCCGCTGGTAGCCACCCTGGGCGCTGAGCAGGTCCTGCTCGGCGCTCGCGAGGTGGGGTCGACGGAGTGCGAGGTCGGGCTCCCCCTCGCCGTCCAGGAGCTCCCACTCCTTGGCCGCGATGTCCTGGCGGCCCCGCTCCAGCTCGAGCGCCAGCTCGGCCTGCCGGACCCGAGCGGCCTCGGCGTCGAGCGCGAGCTTGTAGTCCCGGCTGTCGATGCGAGCGAGCGTGTCGCCCTTGTCAAACCGGCCACCCGGGACCAGCTCGGCGCTGACCGAGGTGATGGCTCCAGAGACCTGCGGCATCACCGTGATCTGCTGGCTCGCCTGCACCACGCCGGTGGTCTCGACGACCGCACGGAACGCGCCCGTCGCGGGCTCGACGGCGGTGACGAGCGTCGCCTTCTTGTCCGGCTCGGAGCGGGCCTCTTCGGGCTTCAGCATCACCATCGTGGCGGTGAGCCCGACGGCGAGCACGACCACCATGGGCGGGAGGACCCAGTTCTTCAGGATGTTCTTGAGGTCCATGTCAGCGTCCCAGGGCGGAGTGGAGGGCCAGGCGTGCGTCCAGCTGGGCGCGGCGGGCGGAGAGGTCGGAGAGGCGGGCGGCGTAGAGGCTGTTGGCAGCCGCTGCGACCTGGATGTAGGGCACGTCACCGGCGCTGTAGCGCTCGACGGCCTGCGTGTAGGCGAGCTCGGCGGCGTCGAGCAGGAGAGCGCTCGCGGCGACCTGGTCGACCAGCGCGTCCTCGTTCGCGAGCGCGGTCTCGACCTCCTGGATGGCGGTCAGCAGCGCCTGCTGGGCCGAGGCCCGGGCGGCGTCCGTCTCGGCCCTGGAGGCCATCGTGTTCGTCGCGTGCAGGCCACCGTTGAGGATGGGCACGGTCACCCCGGCCGCGAGGGACCAGGTCTCGGTGGTCGTCTCCTCGTCCAGGATGAACGTGGTCTGCTCGCCGGTGCTGGCCGAGAGTCCCAGGGTCGGAAGGGCCGAGCGAGCGGCACTCTTCTCACGACGCCGAGCGGCCTCGAGGCGCTTGACCGAGGCCGCGACGTCCGGTCGCGTCAACAGGTCCTCGGGGGTCCCGGTGGGCGGCGTCGGCGGCAGCTCGGGGAGCCCACCCGCCGGGAAGTCCGCGGCCACGACGTCGTCGTTGAGCAGCAGCGCCAAGGCGAGCTCGGCGTTGCGGACGCCCGCCTCGGCGCTCGGGAGGCCCGCGTTCACCTGCGCGACCGCCTGCCTCTGCTGCAGCACGTCGAGCCCGGTGGCGAGCCCCCGCTCGAGCTGGAGTTCGCTGATGGCGAGCAGGTCCTCCTGGAGGGCGACCTGTTCCTGCGTGATGGCGAGCTGCTCGCGCGCAGAGGTCACCAGGAACCAGGTGCTGGCGACCCGCGTGCTGACGACCAGCTCGAGCGCGGCGACGTCCCCCTCGGCGGCCTGGGCCTCGAGGCGGGTGGCGAGCGCCGAGTTCGTCGTCGCCCCGAAGACGTCGACGTTGACGCCTGCGTTCAGCGCCCACGACTGCACGGTGTAGGCGTCGGGCGTGTCCTCGCCCTCGACCAGCGCGATGGGCTCGCAGAGGTTGAACTGTGCGGTCTCACAGGGCGTCAGGGCCCGGGACGCGGTCAGGTTGGCGTAGGGGAGCGCCGGGCCAGCAGCCTGCCAGGACCGGGCGTTCGCCGAGCGCACGCGATGGTCCCCAGCGACGAGGTCCAGGTTCTGTTCGAGCGCCTGGTCGACGAGACTCGACAGCGTGGCGTCGCCGAAGTCGGTCCACCACGATGGCGAGGCGGTGCCCGCCGTGGTCTCGCTGAACTCCTGGACAGGAACGACCACCTCGGTCCGCCCCGTGAAGCCCAGAAGGAAGGTGAAGAGCATCATGCGGCTGCGCCTCGCAGGAAGTTGGCGACGTGGTCCTCGATGTAGGCGTCGAAGTCGTCGTGGACGGGCTGGCCCAGGTGGAACGTCAGGAAGATGGGGCCCTGGATCGCGCCGATGAGGACCAGGCTGAGGCTTCGCGGGGGGCACTCCCGGATGACGCCAGCGGCCTGGGCGTCGACGAAGAACGCGTCGAGCTTCTCGAGCAGGAGGATGGGCGGTGGCGTGTCGTAGCTGGCGAAGATCTCGGCATTGTCGATCCCTGCCGCCTTGGCCAGGCTCATCACCGGCTGGAGCATGCGCGAGAACTGCCGCAGGGCCCGGGCGAAGATCAGGAGCTGCTCCTCGATGGGCTGGTCGGTTTGGTAGACGAGCCCCGAGATCGGGAAGCTCCGCGGGCAGATCGCTGCGATGAGCAGCGCTCGCTTGTTGCCGAACCTGTGGAACAGCGCCGGCGCGGAGATCCCGAGCGCGGCGGCGATCTTCGAGGTGGCGAGCTGGGGTCCGTGCTCGAGGAAGAGGCGACGCGCGGCGTCGAGGATCTCTTCGTCCGATGTCTCTCGGGGACGTCCGACCATGGTCATTCCTTATTGAACAGTCAGTAAGTACACCATAGTTACTGACTGTTCAATAAAGAATTGTGAAGAGGGGCTGGAAGCGGGCTGGGAAGCTCCGGAATCTCGGCTCCACGTTCTGGTTCGTCGTCGGGTCGATGGCTGGATCGTCGGTGGCTCGCGGCGCCTCACGACGCAGAAGTCGCCGGGTGACCGTCAGCCTCGGAGAACTGCGCTCCTGACGCGCCTACAGGTAGCCCGCCGCCTGGAGCGTGAAGAGCCGCGCATAGGGACCTTCGGACGCCATCAACTCCTCGTGGCTCCCCTGCTCGACCAGCACTCCGCCATCCAGGACCACGATGTGATCGGCCATGCGGACGGTGCTGAAGCGGTGGCTGATCAGGACCGCGATCTGATCGGAGGTCAGGTCCATCAGGCGCTGGAAGATCTGGGCCTCGGCCTCGGCGTCCATGGCCGAGGTCGGCTCGTCCAGGACCAGGACGTCGGCGTCGGTCCGCATGAACGCCCGGGAGAGCGCGATCTTCTGCCACTGGCCGATGGAGAGCTCGCGCCCGCCCTTGAACCACCGGCCGAGCTGCGTCGTGTAGCCGTCGGGGAAGTCCTCGATGAACGGCGCCGCCATCCCCTTGTCCGCGGCATCCGACCAGGCCGGCTGGTCCTCGATGCGGTCGACGTCGCCCACGCCGATGTTCTCGCCGACCAGGAACTGGTACTTCACGAAGTCCTGGAAGATGACCCCCACGCGCCGACGCAGGGCCTCGCCCTGCCAGTCCTGCAGGTCCGTACCGTCCAGCAGGATGCGTCCCCCGGTCGGGGTGTACAGCCGCGTCAGGAGCTTGATCAGCGTCGTCTTGCCCGAGCCGTTGTGGCCGACGAGCGCCAGCCGCTGGCCCGGTCGGATGTGCAGCGACAGCCCGCTCACCGCGTCGGCCTGGGCGTCCGGGTAGCGGAACGAGACGTCCTCGAAGCGGACTCCGTCGCCCGGCTCGGCCCCCACGGTGGCGGTCCCGTCGACGCTCTGGACCTCGATCTCGAGGAACTCGTACAGGTTCGAGAGGTACAGGTTGTCCTCGTACATCCCGCCGATGGCCTGGAGGATGGCGGAGAACGCCGCCTGGCCCTGCTTGAACACCAGCAGGTACATCGTCATGTCGCCGAGGCTGATGGTCTTCGCCGCGGTGGTCAGGACGATCCAGGCGTAGGCCCCGTAGAGCGCCCCCGTCGAGAGCAGGCCGAGCGCGTAGCCCCACGCTCCCCGACGCACCGTCAGATCCCGGTCCTCGTCGTAGAGGCTGTCGAAGATGTCCTGGTACCGCTGGACCAGCAGCGGGCCAAGCCGCAGGAGCTTCACCTCCTTGGCGAAGTCCTCGCGCGCAACCACGGTCTCCAGGTACATCTGCTTGCGCTTCTCGGGCGAGCGCCACTTGAAGATGCGGAACGCTCGACCCGCGAACCGCGTCTCCGCGATGAACGCCGGGATGCTGGCGACCGTGAGCAGGAGCACCGCCCAGGGCGAGAACGCGAGCAGGAGCCCCGCGTAGCTGACGAGCGAGATGCCGTTCTGGACGACCCCGAAGCTCTTCTGGACGAGTCCGAGCGGGCGGCTGCTGGCCTCGCGCCGGGCCCGCGTCATCTGGTCGTAGAACTCGCTGTCCTCGAAGTGGACGAGGTCGAGCGTCTGGGCCTTCTCGAGGATGAGCACGTTCACGCGATGGCCCAGCTGCGCACGCAGGAGCTGGTTCGTGACGCTCAGCCCGTGCCGGGTCCCGGCTCGCAGCGCGACCAGCCCGGCCTCGACGGCGACCCACTGCAGGGCCTCGCGAGCGGACCCGTCCCCCGCGGCGGCCGCGACCACCGCGTCCACGATGAGCTTGCCGACCCAGGCGATGCTGGCGGGGATGAGCCCGCCGGCCACGGTGAGGGTGAGCAGCGCGACGAACAGGCTCTTGTTCGTGGTCCAGACAAGGTCGACCGCTCGGCCCGTGTACTGGAAGACGCCCAGGCTGCGCTGGAGGAAGCCGACGTCGTCGTTGGTGGGGGTGGGGGGAGCCAAGGGCACCGAGGATGGACACCGGCGGGTCCGACGGCAACCCGTGCGACTCTGTCCGGGTGAGAAAGCGCCTCCTCGTCGTCGTCGGACTGCTCGTCGTCGCGGCCCTCGTCTGGGTGTTCTGGCCATCCACGGCCACGGCCCCCCAGCCGCTCGCCCCCGACGAGCTGGCGGCGCGCGACGCGGGGTCGCGGCGCGCCATCGACCAGACCCGGGACTTCGTGTCGAGCGTGCCCGTGTTCGTCACGGTCGTTGACGGACAGGGCCTGCCCGTCCCGGACGTCACGCTGTCCCTGGGCGACGGCGAGACCCAGACCGGCGGAGACGGCAAGGCCAGCTTCAGCGGGCGCATCGGCGAGGTGCTGCAGATCCACCTGCCCCACCGCTCGGCGAACGGAAACGAGCCGATGGTCCACGGCCCGCGCGAGGACTGGGTCATCCCCGTGGTCCTCCCCTGCGACGGAGACATCCTGCTCCGCCACGCCGACGGTCGTCCGGCGGTCGACTGGAGCGTGTCGCTGCAGGGCTATGCCGGGTCGACCAAGACCGACCTCGAGGGACGGATCCAGAACATCCCTCGCCCCTGTGGCGAGGTGACCGCACGCTTCTACGCCCCCGACACCGATGCGAGGCTGCCCTGGCAGACGGTGCACGTCGACGGGCCGCAGGCGCTCGAGCTCTGGCTGCCGCCCCTCCACTCCGGCGAGCTGCTCGTCGTCGACGCCGAGACGCTGGAGCCCCTGGACGTCACCGTGCAGCGCTCGACGAAGGCCGTGACGCTCGACGCGCTGGCCCGAGGTCACTTCGCCATCACGAGCTACCACGCGCTCCCCACGCTGGTCCTCGAGATCCCCGGGCAGCAGGACCGCTACGTGAAGACCCCGCTGGACGGCGAGCTGTTCGTCGTGCCCATCGACGCCGACCGGCAGGTCGAGGTGACGCTGCTCTGCGACCTGTGTCCCGAGCAGCTGACCTGCCAGGACGTCCCGTGCCGCGGGCAAGGCGGGTGGTGGGACTGCACCTGTCTGCCGGCCCTGTCGTTCATCGAGGGCGACGGGATGCGCCTGGCCGAGGTCCAGCCCGGCGTGACGGAGATGACGCTGGACCTGCGCAAGGGGACCATCGTCGGCCACTGGACCGGAAAGAGGCCGTGCTCGGTGTTCGCGACGAGCGAGGTCTGGGCCCGCTCGGCGGATGCCGGGTGCGAGCCGGACGGGAGCTTCCGACTCGACGTGCCCGCCGGGACCTGGAACGTCGAGGTGGACTGGTTCGAGGAGGAGGCCGGCAACACCGGCTGGTTCACCGTCGAGGCCGGCCAGACCGTCGACGTGGGGGCCGTCCAGCCCGAGGACAACATCGTCTCTGGCTACATCGACGCCGACTTCGAGCTGGACGCCTGGCTGCTCACCGCTCCGTGGGGTCAGGCGACGGTCTACCCGGACGGCTACTTCGAGATCTCGGGCGTGCCGGCGGACGTGGGGGACATCCGGGTCATCCTGCAGACCGCTGCGCACGGACGCTGGGACACGGTCCTGCGGACGGACGAGTCGATCGTGTGGACCATCCGATGGCAGACCGACCACGGCGCGGTCCGGCCCGAGGATCTGCGGAGCTCGCCGGACAGCGGGTGGGACTCCGGCGACACAGGTTGAGGCGAGTGGGCTGGCTCGCTACCTCTCGCGAGGGTTGACGCCGACCTCGATGACGGCGCGGGCATAGGCCATCGCAGCCGCCTCGCAGTCGGCCAGCGAGCCCTTCAGGAACGCCGCTCCGAAGTTCGTCTCGGACGGCGGAGTCAGCACCATGACCGCCTCGACGTCGGCCGCCTTGAGCGCCGCGTCCAGCGCGACCGTGTGCTCCATCGGCGGCGCGACGAGGTAGGCCATCGCGTCCCCGACCTCGATGCCCGCCTCGGCGGCCAGGTAGTGGCCGACGGACCCGATGACGTGCGGGAAGACCGCGATCTCGCCGTCCTCGCTGGCCGCGTAGAAGCAGGCGTCGTGCTCGAGCGTGCGGACGATGGCGCGAAGCCCCTCGTCGATCTCGTCCGGGTCGGACGCCGCGATGACGCCCAGGATCTCGCCCGACAGCGGCCCGCTCGCGTGACCGGCGCCGGCGTAGAAGCTCTTCGCGAACACGACGTCCACAGCGGCGTGCTTGGTCGCCTCGTCGAGCGCGACGTAGGTCGGGTCGTCCTGGTCGCAGGTGATGAGCCCCAGCGACCGGTGCTTGTCCGGGTCCGCGCCATAGGCCTTCAGCAGCGCCGGCGCGGCGTCCGGGATGCGCCGAACCGACAGCACCTTGGGGTAGATGGGCTCCAGCACGTTGCTCACGGGACCTCCACGAGTTGCTTGCGCACCTGGGGCTCACGCAGCGCCGTCCCGCCGGCCCCGCCCAGGCCTGGGATGGCCGCCAGGTCGAGGTCCACGCCGCTCGTCTTCTGGGCCAGCATCCCACTGGCCAGACGAGCGAGTCGCTGGGCCGCATCCGCCGGCAGCATCCCGCGCGCGTGGATGTTGCTGATCATGTTCCGCTCGCCGTCGTTGCGACCGACCTCGGGCTTGAAGACCATGTACGCCGACAACCCGTCACCCGTGCCGAGGCCCGGCCGCTCGCCGAGCAGGATGCAGGAGACGCGGGCCCGTGCCAGCTCGCCGATCTCGTCCTCGAGCCACACCCGCGCGAACTGCGCGACGACGGGCGTGCCGACGGTGAGCCCGAGCGCCTGGCACTCGGCGATGAAGCCCGCCAGCAGCTCGGGTCCGGCGCCCTGGCAGGCCACGGCCGACAGACCATCGGCCAGGATGGGCTGCACGTCGACGTCCTTCTTGCAGCTCTCGGCCCAGGCCTTGGCCGAGTCGGGACAGAGCCGCCGACCGAGGTCCGGACGCAACAGGAACTCGCGGTGGTCGCCCACCCGGCTCTTCACGAACGCGATGCCCTGCTCCTCGGCCCAGCCATCCGGCAGGACCGCGCCGACAGCACCGTGGGCCACGGCCAGCTCGGCCTGGAACTGCAGCACGACGCTCGTCGCGTACCGGGTCCCGACGCGTCCCACACCGACCAGCGCGGTGGTGACCTCGGCGGCCTGGCGAGCGAAGCGCTCGGGCTTGTACGGCTTTCGGGCGATGACCTTGGCCGGGGGCAGCTGGATCGGCTCCAGCGGCGGCTGCGCGGGAGCCATCGGCGCCTGGATGCCCAGCTCCGTGCGGAGCTCGCTGACGAGTCCTCGAGTGCGGCTCATGCGATGACCCCGGGGTCACCGAAGCGCTCGCCGACGCGGTCTCCGTCCAGGATGCCGACGCGGTTGAGCCAGGCATCGAACTCGGGTGCGGCGCGCTTGTTCACCAGAGCCCGGACGCTGGGCACGTCGTGGTAGCTCGTGGACTGGTAGTTCAGCATGATGTCGTCGCCGACCGGCATGGACATCAGGTAGCTGCAGCCGGCCACGCCGAGCAGGACCTTCAGGCTCTCGAGCTCGTCCTGGCTCATGCGTGCGTGGTACGTGAAGCAGGCGTCCACGCCCATCGGCAGGCCCATGAGCTTGCCCATGAAGTGGTCCTCGAGGCCAGCTCGCGTGATCTGCGGCCCGTCCTCGAGGTACTCGGGCCCGATGAAGCCGACGACGGTGTTCACCAGGAACGGGTCGTAGCGGCGAGCGAAGCCGTAGCAGCGCGCCTCCATCGTGAGCTGGTCGGCGCCGTGATGGGCGTCTGAGGACAGCGCGCTCCCCTGCCCCGTCTCGAAGTACATGCAGTTCGGCCCCAGGGTCGAGCCCATCGCCTTCATCTGCTGGTGCGCCTCGTCCATCAGCGAGACCGAGATGCCGAAGGCCTCGTTCGCCTTCTCCGAGCCAGCGAACGACTGGAACATCAGGTCCATCGGGCAGCCCAGCTCGAGCGCCTTCATCTGGACCGTCACGTGCGACAGGACGCAGTGCTGGGTCGGGATGGCGTTCCGCTTCATCACCGCGTCGATGGCCTGGAGGATCTCGGCTGTCGACTCGGGCGAGTCCGTCGCGGGGTTCACCCCGATGACCGCATCCCCACAGCCATACGAGAGCCCCTCGCGCATGGAGAAGAGGATGCCGTCGACGTCGTCGGTGGGGTGGTTCGGCTGGAGCCGGGAAGAGAACCGACCGGGGAGGCCCAGCGTGTTGTTCGCGCGGACGACAACCCGGGCCTTGGCGCCCGCGACCATCAGGTCCATGTTCGACATCAGCTTGCAGACGGCCGAGGCCATCTCCGGCGTGAGGCCCATCGCGATGGAACGCATCATCTCGCCGGTGGTCCGGTCGTCGAGGAGCCACTGCCGGAACTCGCCGACCGACAGGTGCTTCACCGCAGCGAATGCCTGGGGGTCCAGCGTGTCCTCGACCAGCCGGGTGACCTCGTCGATCTCGTAGGGAACGACTGGGTTCTCGCGCAGCTGGGCCAGCGTCAGGTTCGAGAGCACGGCGCGCGCAGCGACCCGCTCGACGGGGTCCCGGGCGCTCACCCCTGCCAGGTCGTCCCCGCTCTTCGGCGGGTTGGCCTTGGCCAGCACCTCGCGCACGTCCGAAAACGTCCAGTTGTGGCCCCGGATGGTCGCTGCCAGCTTCACGCGCGAACCCTATCCCAGTGATAGCTCCGTGTGTGGCCGGCTCCCGCACGAAGCAGATCCTCGTGCTCGCGCTGCCCATCATCGGCGGGATGGTCAGCCAGAACGTCCTGAACCTCGTCGACACGGCGATGGTCGGCGACATGGGCGACGACGCGCTCGCCGCGGTGGGCGCCGCCAGCTTCGCGAACTTCATGTGCGTGGCGTTCGTGATGGGCCTCAGCTCGGGCGTCCAGGCGATGGCCGCCCGACGCCTCGGCGAGCGGCGGGCCGCCGAGCTCGCGGTTCCCCTGAACGGCGGCCTGCTCGCCGCGATCGCGCTCTCGATCCCGCTCTCGGCGTTCTTCCTCTGGGTCGCTCCGTACGCATTCCCGTTCATCGCACCGGACGACAACGTGTCCGCCGTGGGCGTGCCCTACCTGCAGGCCCGCCTGTGCGCGATGGTCGCCGTCGGCATGAACTTCGCGTTCCGGGGCTACTGGAACGGCGTCAACCGCTCGCCCATCTACCTGCGCACGCTCGTCGCGATGCACATCGTGAACATCGGGCTGAACTACGGGCTCATCTACGGGAACCTGGGCCTGCCCGAGTACGGCGCGGTCGGAGCGGGCATCGCCTCGGCCATCGCGACCTGGTTCGGCACGGGCCTGTACATCGCGCAGGCGCTGGGGCTGGCCCGCGACGGCGGTTTCCTGCGTGGTCTGCCCGACGCGGCCACGATGAAGACCATGCTGCGCCTGTCGCTCCCCAGCGGCATCCAGCAGTTCCTGTTCGCCGCCGGCTGGGTCGCGCTGTTCGCCATCATCACCCGCATGAGCACCCAGGACGGCGCCGCGGCGGCGGTCCTGGTGAACGTCATGCTCGTGGCCCTGCTCCCAGGCCTCGGCCTCGGCATCACCGGCGCCTCGCTCGCCGGCCAGGCCCTGGGCCGCAAGGACGTGGCGGACGCCAAGCGGTGGGGCTGGGACGTCGTCAAGGTAGCCATCGTCGTGATGGGCGTCCTCGGACTGGCGATGACCACGGTGCCCGATGTCTTCCTGTCCCCGTTCCTGGAGACGCCCGAGACGCTGGACACCGCGCGGAATCCGCTGCGCATCTTCGGCCTGTTCATCGCGCTCGACGGCGTGGGCCTGGTGCTGATGAACGCCCTGCCGGGTGCGGGCGACGCCCGACGCGTGGCCATCACCGCCACAGCGCTCCAGTGGGGGCTCTTCCTGCCCGTCGCGGCGCTGGTCGGGCCGGTCCTGGGCCTCGGCCTGACCGCCATCTGGATCGCGCAGATCGGCTACCGCCTGCTGCAGGCCGGCATCCTCGCCGCCTTCTGGCAGCGAGGGAAGTGGGTGCGAATCGAGGTCTGACCCTCGGCTCGCTACTTCTTGCGCGCCGCGTGCCGGGCCCGAGCATTCTTGTTCGAGCAGTTGCGCGAGCAGTACTTGCTGCGCGGACGAGCCTGCTTTCCGCAGCCCGCCCACATGCACATCTGCACACCCGAGGCCGGCATCGCGGCGTCGCCCTCGGCCGAGCTCGACTCCGCCTTGGCAGCGGGCGTCTCAGCAGCGCGCGGAGCCTCGGCCGCCGGAGTGGTCTGGGTCTTCGCGGGAACAGGGGGCTTCGGCGGGTCCGGGTCGACGTTGCCGTTCCGCAGGTATTCCGCGTACTGCTTGTCGCATTCCTCCTGCACCGACTTCTCGCCGTACAGGACGAATCCGCACGTGAAACAGTGGAGCTGGACCTGGTGCGGACCCCGGATTCCGGCAACGCGACGGTCGCGCTCCAGCTCGAGGTTCGCCGAGTAGCACTTGGGGCAGGACATCCGCCAAGCCATGAATCTCCCTCAGGCAATAGAAAGGCCGTTCGCAACTAACCACGACGTACCTTTTCGTCACGTGACCCGGCGGTCAGGAGACCCACATGTTCCAACCTGACGGCCCGACCTTCTGGGAGCTGCTCGACCAATCGCTCTGCAATCTGGAGGACGGATACGACAAGCTCGCCCCCAAGTTCGACGCCACCCCGTTCCGTACACCGGACGTCATCCTCGAGGCGGTGTCGAACCACCTTGGAGGCGAGCAGAGTGTCGATTCGACCTTGGACATGTGCTGCGGGACCGGCGCGGCGATGTACTGGAATCGGCGGCTGGCGAGGCATCGAAATGTCGGCCTCGACGGCTCTCAGGGGATGCTCGACCAGGCGGCGAAGCACTGCGCAAACGCCCCCGGAATCGCGCCGAACGAATGCGTGAAAGGCGATGCTCTCGCACCCCCTTTTCACGAAGAGTTCGACCTCGTCACCTGCTTCGGGGCCTTCGGACACTTCCTTCCGCGTGAGGAAAAGGAACTGGTCGCCGGTGTGAAGCAGTGCCTGAAGCCCGGCGGACGGTTCGCGTACGTGACGCACCCGGAGATCTCGAAGTTCGATGTGAAGGCGCTCCCGTACCGGCTGTTCAACGCCGCGATGCTCGTCCGGAATGCGGTCATCGACCCGCCGTTCGTCATGTACTACCTGGGCTTCACGACCGAGACGAGCACGGCGCTGCTCGAGGCCGAGGGCTTCACCGTCGACGTGCAGACCGGCATCCTCCCGGCGCCGTTCTCCCGCCTCCACATGGTCGTCGCGACGAAGGGCGACGCTCAGTAGGTCGGGAGCTCCTGCAGATCGGGCCGGGTGATGAGGAAGTGGTCGCCGACGTAGTGCTCCTCGACGCCCGAGGCGAGCTGCGAGAGGTGGTCGACCATCTGCCCGAGCGACGTCATCGCGAACCGCACGACCAGCTCGTCCGGGACGTTGCCGCCGATGTCCGAGCGGACCTGGTAGACGACGATGGCGCCCTCGCCGGCCGGCACGAGCGTCCAGCCGCCCTGGTTGACCGGCGTCCACAAGGACTCGTCGGGGTTGTCGATGGTGTCCTCGGGCACATCGGAGAGCGCCTTGCTGCCGCGCTCGTCCAGGTCCCAGACCCGCTCCCACACGACGCCATCGGTGGCCTCGTACAGGTCCGGGTTGTGCTCGACGACGACGACCCAGTGGCGATCCGCGAACGGCGCTGGGACGTCGTAGTGCTGGTAGAGCACCTTGTGGCCGGGCGAGGTCCCCTCGAGCCAGACCTCGGTCAGACCGTCGGCCAGGTGGTTGTGCACGTCGTCGAGCGCGCCGACCCAGATGTGCTCGTTCGCATAGGGGAGCCAGCCGACGCCGACGGCGCCATCGACCGCACCCTCGATCTCCTGCCGCCAGCGCACGACGTCGCCCGAGCTGACGTCGTCCCACTGCTCGGCCGAGAGCGAGGGCACTGGCACACGTCCGTGCTCGGTCAGCGCATCGGCGTGGACCTCCCACGCGGCTTGCAGCTCCTTGCCTGTCGGCGCAGCGTGTGCAGCGGTGATGGGGAGGAGTGCGAGCACAGGCTAAGCCTATCCGCTCCCCGGAGGTTCCCGCATGGCCACCCGACTCGACGACGCGCAGCGCGCCGACGCGCTCGCCGCGCTGCCCGACTGGTCCCTCGTCGAGAACCGCGAGGCCATCGCGCGCACAATCACCTTCAAGGACTTCCGTCACGCCTGGGCGTTCATGTCCAAGGTCGCGCTCCTGGCCGAGAAGCTGAACCACCACCCCGAGTGGTTCAACGTCTGGAACCGCGTCGACGTCACGCTGGCGACCCACGACGTCGGCGGCCTGTCCGAGCTGGACCTGAAGATGGCCCGCGCCATCGACACCTGGGCACCCTGATGCAGCTCTCCGAGCTCGATCTGAACCTGCTCGTCGCGTTCGACGCCCTGCTCCAGGAGGGCAGCGTCACCCGAGCCGCCCGGGTCGTCGGGATCTCGCAGCCCGCGATGAGCAACGCCCTGAAGCGCCTGCGCGGAGCCCTTGGCGACGAGCTGCTGGTCCGTGCCGGCGGCCGCATGGTGCCGACGCCGCGAGCGCTGGAGCTGCACGGACCCATCCGCGCATCGCTCGCCACGCTGCACCGGGCGCTGAACCACGACGCCTCGTTCGACGCCACGACCGCCAAGCGCGCCTTTCGCATCGCGTCGACGGACTACGCCGAGATGGTGCTGCTCCCCGGGCTGACCGAGTTCATCAGCCAGCGCGCGCCCGGCGTCGACCTGACCGTGCGCCCCATGGGCTCGGAGCTGCCGCGGACCGCGCTCTCGGGAGGCGGCCTCGACATCGCGCTGGGCGTCTTTCGCGACGTCCCGGCCGGCCACGTGCAGCAGGCGCTGTTTCGAGACCGGTTCGTCTGCGTCGCCCGCGAGGGGCACCCGGCTCTGGAGAACGGTCTGGACCTGGACACCTACTGCGAGCTGGATCACGTCCTGATCTCGGCCAGCGGCCGGGGCCCGGGCGTCGTCGACCACTTCCTCGAGCAGCAGGGCCGGTCGCGCCGGGTCGCCCTGCGTGTCCCCCACTTCGTCGTGGCCCCGATGGTGGTGGCCCGGACGGACATGGTGCTGACGCTGGCCAGCCGCCTGGCGTGCAAGCTCGCGCCGATGCTGGGACTCCAGATCATGCCGCCCCCGCTCGAGCTGCCGACCTTCACCATCCGCCAGCTGTGGCACGAGCGCTACCGCCACGACGCCGGACATCGTTTCCTGCGGGCGCTCGTGGCCGAGGTCGCTCGCGGCGTGGTCGAGCCGGCGGACTGCATGCACCTCGACGAGCCGGCGAAGGACGACGCGTGATCCGCGTCGAGACGGGCCGCGTGACCGTCATCTCGCTGTTCCGACCCGAGGTGAAGAACGCCGTCGATCGGGCCACGGCCGCGGCTCTCGCCCGCGCCTTCCGGGACTTCGACGCCGACGACACCGCGCGCGTCGCCGTGCTGACCGGCGTCGGGACGTTCTGCGCGGGCGCGGACCTGAAGGCCGTCGCAGCGGGCGAGCCCAACCGGCTCGAGCGAGACGGTGACGGTCCGATGGGGCCCTCGCGCATGGCGCTGTCCAAGCCGGTCGTCGCGGCCATCGAGGGCCACGCCGTCGCTGGTGGTCTCGAGCTGGCGCTGTGGTGCGACCTGCGCGTGGCGGCCGAAGACGCCGTCCTGGGCGTCTTCTGTCGGCGCTGGGGTGTGCCCCTCATCGACGGAGGCACGGTCCGGCTGCCTCGCCTCATCGGGATGTCCCGGGCGCTCGACCTCATCCTCACCGGGCGCCCGGTCCTCGCGGACGAGGCGCTCTCGATGGGTCTGGTGAACCGCGTCGTGCACTCGGGCGAGGCGCTCGAGCGCGCCCTCGAGCTGGCCGAGCTGCTGGCCTCCCATCCCCAGGCCTGCATGCTGAGCGACCGCCGCTCGGTCTACGAGCAAGCCGGCGAGTCGCTGGAGAGCGCCCTGGCGCACGAGTTCGACCTGGGGCTCGAGGTGCTCGACGAGGCCGTCGTCGGAGCGGCCCGGTTCCGCGACGGCGCAGGACGAGGCGGGTCCAAGCCCGACGGCGCCGAGTGATCAGCGCCACCCCAGACGAGCTCGCCGAGAGGCTCGACTGCGACCTCGGCTCGGCCAGGCGGATCCTGGCCCGGTTCGTCAGCGAGGGCGGCGCCGATCTCGCCGGCATGAAGAAGGCCGTCCGAAAGGACGTTCGGGCTCGTGCCGAGGCGCTGGACTGGAGCCGTCCCCAGGTCGTGGACCGGGTCGAGGACGGGCTCGACAAGAGCGTCCGGTACCTGTTCGAGCTCTCCGACGGCGCTGTGGTCGAGGCGGTCCGCATCCCCCTGGAGAAGCCGGGCAGATTCTCGGTCTGCCTCTCGAGCCAGGTCGGCTGCGCGATGAAGTGCACGTTCTGCGCGACCGGAAAGCTGGGCCTGACCCGACACCTGACCGCCGACGAGATCGTCGGCACGTTCCTGACCGTCCGCGATGAAGCCCCCGGGCGCGTGACCGGCGCGGTGTTCATGGGCCAGGGCGAGCCGCTGCACAACTACGACGCGGTGGTTCGCGCCGCCCAGACCCTGGCTCGGCCCTGCGGAGGCCGTGTCTCGGCGAAGGCCATCTCGATCAGCACCGTCGGCCTGGTCCCCCAGCTGGATCGCTACGCGGCCGAGCGGCACCCCTTCCGCATCGTCGTCTCGCTCACCAGCGCGGTCCCGCACCGACGCAACGAGCTGCTCCCGATGGCCGGACGCTGGAGCCTGGACGAGCTGGCCGCGGCGCTGCGCTCGCTTCACGCGGTGCAGGGACGACGCCAGACGCTGGCCTGGGTCCTGCTGGGCGGCGTGAACGACTCGCTCGACGAGGTCGAGGGCATCGCGCGGCACTTCGGCGATCTGCCGCTGCGGATCAACCTCATCGACGTCAACAGCCCGGACTACCGGCGCTCGACGGACGACGAGCGGAACGCCTTCTTCGACGCGCTCCAGGCGCTGAAGGCCCCGGTGGTCCGTCGCTACTCGGTCGGCGCCGAACAGAACTCGGCGTGCGGGATGCTGGCCGCCCAGGCGCGGTCGCTTCAGATCCCGGAGAACCCGCCGTCCACGGCGTGACACTGGCCCGTCATGAACGAGGCTTCGTCCGACAGCAGGAACGCAACGATGCCGCTGATCTCCTCGGGCGTCGCGACGCGCCCCAGGGCCGCCCGCTTCGTGAAGTGCTCGGTCAGCTCTGGGCTCTCGAGGATGGCTGCGGCGAACTTCGTCTCCACCAGACCGGGGGCGATCGCGTTCACCCGGATGCCGGCGGGCCCCCACTCGTGGGCGAGCGTCTTCGTCAGCGAGATGAGCGCGGCCTTGGTCATCCCGTAGATGCCCTGGAACGGCGCGGCCTCGAGCCCGAAGACCGAGCTGACGTTCACGATGGACCCCGGACGCTCCTCGGCCATCAGTCGGCGAGCCAGGCGGTGGCTCAGCTCGAACGGGCCCTTCAGGTTGACCTCGAAGGTCTTGTCCCAGGCGGCGTACTGGGCGTGGAGCATCGGCCCGAAGTAGGGGTTCGTCGCCGCGTTGTTGACCAGCATCGTCGGGGTCGACGGCAAGCTGTCGTACAGCGCCTCGATGTCCTCGCCGCGGCCGACGTGACAGGTCCGGACGTGCAGCACGGCGCCAGGGACCGCCTCGACGATACGGGCCTCGGCCTCGCGCAGGCCGGGCTCCTTTCGGGACACGAGCACGACCTCGGCCCCGCGACGTGCGAGCTCGGTCGCGATGGCTTCCCCGATGCCGCGGCTCGCGCCGGTGACGATGGCCAGTCCGTTCATTCCAGGTACCCCAGCTTCTTCAGTGCGGTGATGGTCGCGTCCGACATCTTCGGCTCGCGATGCGGAGGAGCGTTCTGGTCCCACTCTCGAAGGAGCGCGGTCAGCTCAGCTCGACGCGCCTCGTCGGTGAGCTCGGTCCGCTCTCGGAGATCCCGGAGCGAAGAGGTCCCCTGCAGCGGCGTGATGACGAGCAGCTCGCCCTCGTGGGCCACGCTGCGCTGGAACGGCCGGTTGTTCCACGCGCTCTTGGCCTCCCGCGGGATGGGCTTGGTGGCCTCGGCGAAGGACGGGGGTGCCGGAGCGATCGACCCGGACCACAGGGGCGCCAGGTCCTCGCCGTCCCCCAGCGCTCCGCTCAGCTCGGTCAGGCCCAAGACCGTCGTTCCGATGTCCAGCAGCCGCACCTGACGCGCAATCCGCTGACCCACCGGCACCTCAAAGTCACCCGTCCCGGCGATGACCAGCGGCACGTGGATGATGTCCATGTCGACGTCGGGGCCGTGGCCGTGGCCATACGGATGGAGCGACGTCGGGTTGTCCCCCATCGTCTCGCCGTGGTCGGAGAAGACGACAATGAGCGCATCCTCGAGACGGTCGCGCTTCTCGAGGCCCGCCAGCAGCTCGCCGAACTGGCTGTCCGTCCAGCTGATCTCGGCCTGGTAGCGGGCGTTGACCTCGGCCCGGTCCACGTCGGTCATCTCGCTCAAGCGGCGAGCGTCGGGCAACAGCCCACCCACCACGAAGCCGTTGGACTCCGGCGGGACGAAGCGCCGGACGGTCTCTCGGGGCGCCGAGTTCCACGGCATGTGGGCGTCGTAGTAGTGCACGAAGAGCAGCGTCGGGTCGTCGGAGTCCGCCGCATCCAGGGCCTCGAAGACCCGCTCGTTCACGACATCGCCGCGCACCTCACCCGTCCCCAGGTAGGCGAGCAGGCCGTGGTCCTGCCAGACGCGGAAGCCACGGGCCAGCCCCATCGACTCCTCGAGCGGCGTCGCGCCGACGACGCCGATCGTGTCCCAGCCGGCCTCGGCGAACCGCTCGGCCAGCAGCGGGAGCCCGTGGGGCACGGGGTAGCCGTTCCGGACGACGGCGCTCTTGTGGCTGTCGCGCCCTGAGAACACCGCGGTGTGGGACAGGAGCGTCGTCGAGCTCGGCGCGAGCGCGGTCTCGAACAGGACGCCGCGCTCCGCGAGCCCATCGAGGTTCGGGGTGCCCGCGTCCGGGTGTCCGTAGGCCCCGATCCGGTCCGCCCGCGTCGTGTCCATGCTCACCAGGAGCACCAGCGGCGCCTTCGACTGGCAGGCGAGGAGAGTCAAGAACATCCGGGGAGACTAACGTCCGGCCCATGGCGTTCGACCCGGTCACCCACAGCGAGCTCCCCAGCACGGTCGTCACCGAGCTGCACCTGCTCCGGCACGGCCATGCCGACACCGGCACGCGACGCCTCGCATACGGGCACACCGACATCCCGCTCTCCTCGACGGGCCGGGCCGAGACCGAGGCGCTGCTCGCCTTCGCCCGGGACCTGCCGCGGCCCGACGGCGTGATCAGCTCGGATCTGGCCCGCTGCACCGCGCTCGCTCGTCCTCTGGCCGAGGCGCTCGGGGTCCCGCTCGTCGAGAGCGCCAGCCTGCGCGAGCAGCACATGGGGGACTGGGAGGGCGTGCCCTGGGCCGACCTGAACGCGGCCGACCCGCAAGCCATCCACGACTTCTGGGACGACTACCTGAGCGCTCGTCCACCGGGCGGCGAGACCTGGGGCGAGATGGCCGAGCGGGTCCAGTCCTGGTTCGGGGCGAACGATCTGGCCGGCCGTCGCTGGATCGTCGTCACCCACATCGGCGTCGTTCGGGCTCTGCTGTGCCAGGCGCTCGACGTGCCGCTCGACCAGGCGCTGCGCTGGGCTCCCGCTCGAGCGAGCCACACCCACCTCCTGCTGGCCGAGGCCGGCGCCGTGCTGAACATCCTCGGCGAGCGACCCGCAGGAGCTGTCACTCGAAACCGCATCGGCGTGCGGCCGCGGATCGCCCTGAGCGGCAGCGCCGGCATCGGCAAGACGACGCTCGGTCGCCGCCTGGCCAAGGAGCTGGACCTCCCCTTCATCGAGGAGGGCATGCGCACGCGGCTCGAGGCGGGGCTGGTCCTGCACGACCTGTCGCGCGACGAGATGGTCGCGCTGCTGCGTGAGCTCTGGGCCGAGCAGCTGGCCGCCGAAGAGCGCGCCGTTCGCGAGGCCGGGGGCTTCGTCGCGGACCGGTCAGCCGTGGACTTCGCCGTCTTCTGGATGTGGTACGGCTTCACCCGCCCCGAGGACGGCCCCGACGCGTTCGTCGACGAGGCGCTGGCCCACGCGCGGGCGTACGACCACATCGTCCTGCTCCCGTTCGGTGTCCTCCCGATCGAGGCCGACGGCTTCCGCAGCAGCAACACCTGGCTGCAGCGCAAGGTCCACCTTCTGATGTCCGGTCTCCACGCGGAACGCCGGACCGGCGGCCTGCTGCGGGTCCCGGAGCTGACGGAGCTCGAGGAGCGCGTCTCCTGGGTGCTGGAGAGAACAGGGAGGTAAAGCTCGGGCGCAAGCGTCCGATGACGGCCACATGCTGTCCCTCTGCCTCATCGCCCGTGACGAAGCCGACCTGCTCGGCGCCTGCCTCGACTCCGTCCGCGATCACGTCGACGAGATGGTCGTCGTCGACACCGGCTCGACCGATACGACGGCCGAGGTCGCCCGCGCCCACGGCGCTCGCGTCGTCCAGCACACCTGGGCCGACGACTTCGCCGCCGCACGCAACGCCGCGCTCGACGCCTGCCAGGGCGACTGGATCCTCGTCCTGGACGCCGACGAGCGCCTGATCGACGGCGACGTCCTGGCTCGCGCGATCTCGGCCGATGATCTCGATCTGGGCCTGATCGCGCTCCACAACGCCGACCGCCTGGATGCGTGCGCCGCCGAGGTGTTGTCCGGCAGCGCCCGTCGCGGCGAGCCGGTCCTCCTCCCGCGCCTGTTCCGTCGAGACCCGACGCTGCGCTGGGAAGGAATCGTCCACGAGACGCCCAGAGCGTGGCTCGAGCGTGGCCCCCGGACACGCACCCTGGGCTGCGCGCTGATCCACCTGGGCAACGTGCCCGCCATCCGGGACGCGCGACAGAAGGGCGAGCGGAACCGGAGCCTGCTGGAGCGCCGCTGCGCCGACGACCCGACCGACGCCGTCGCCTGGGGCTACCTGGCGCGCGAGCGGATGGACGCCGGAGACGCCCAGGGCACCACCCAGGCCATCGAGACCGGCTGGTCCGCGCTCACCGCGGCGATCCGCGCGGGTGCCCGTCCCGCATACGTCTCGCTGGCCACGCTCCGGACCCACGACGCGCTGACGCGGGGGGATGCCGCGCGGGCGGAGGAGACCCTCGCCTGGTGCGACGAACGAGGCTGCACCCACCCGAACCTGGCGCTGCTGGGCGGGCTCCTGGCGGAACAGAAGGGAGCGCTCGAGGAGGCTGGCCGTCGCTACGGGGCCGCCGCCGGCTGGACGGGCACATCCGCGGCCGAGCTGATCCCGGGCGCGACGACCCACGTGGCGTGGACGCGCCTGGGAACGATCCGCCTGCTGCAGGGCCACCACGAGGCCGCCGCCAGCTGCTTCATCCGCGCGCTCGAGTTCGACGGCGAGGACGCCGAGGCGCACCTGGGTCTCGCCGAAGCCGACCTGGGCAACGGGCTCGCCGCATCGGCGCTCGGGCGGGTCGAGAGGCTGCTCGCCGAGCCCATTGCGGACGCGTGGATCCTGGCTGCCCGTGCCTGCAGTCAGCTCGGTCGGCTGGAGGAGGTCTCGCTCCTCACCCGCCAGGCCACGGCGCATGCCAAGGAAGGGGTGCTCGCACCCCACCGACGCGAACAGCTGGTGCAGCTGATGCAAGAGCGCGCGATCTACAGCGGCCGGGCGCTCCCTGGACGCGGACCCGTCGGACGACTCATCGACCTTCTCCAGCACCGTCCGACCGAGGAGGGGCCCGAGGACGCGACGGGCCTCGAGCACATCGCCCTGAACCTCGTCCGGCTGGGCCGAGCCGCCGAGCTCGCTCCTCTGTTCGAGCGCCGCGCCGAAGAGCTGCTCCCCGGCATCGAGGCCCGCGTCCGTGCGCACCTCGACGCGCACGGCATCACGCTGTCGGACGACGGCGAGCCCGACTTCGTCTTCATCGGCGGCGCGGGGCGGAGCGGCACCACGCTGTTCCGCACGATGCTCTCGGCCCACCCGGACATCTGGTGCGGCCCGGAGCTCAAGCTCGTGAGCGCGATCTGCGAGCTCCGCGACTCCTGGTGGGAGCGCATGGGCCGAGACCTCGAGGCGGCCGGCGTCGACGAGACCGTCCTGGACGCGGCGGTGCGAGGCTTCGTCACATCTCTACTGCAGGCGGTCGCCCCCGAGGGCCAGCGCATCGCCGAGAAGACTCCACACGACCTGCTCCACATGGAGACGCTCGGCCGCCTGTACCCCGAAGCCCGCTTCATCCACGTCGTCCGCGACGGGCGCGCGGTCTCCCGCTCGCTGACGCGCCAGGCCTGGTCCGACCCGAGCACCGGCAAGCCGGTCTGGTACTGCGCCAACCTGACCGGGGCCTCGCGCTACTGGGCCCAGGTCGTGGCGAGCATCCGCCAGCAGTCCTCCGCCGTGTCCGGCCGGTACCTGGAGATCCGCTACGAGGATCTGGTCAGCGAGCCCGCGGCGACGATGCGCCGGGTCCTCGCCTTCCTGGGCGAGCGCTGGAGCGACGCGGTGCTCGACCACACGAGCGCCGGGGTCCAGCAGAGCCGCCTCGAGTCCTCGACCGCGGCCGTGCTCCGTCCGGTGGGGACGTCGGCCGTCGATGGCTGGCGCGCGAGCTGGGGTCCGACCGAGGACCGGCAGCTCGACGCCGACGCGCAGACGATGCTGCGGGTGCTCGGCTACTCCTCGACGACGTCTTCGGCGGGCGCTTCGACGACGTCCTCGACGATGTCCTCGGCATCGACCTCCGACACCACGGGCTCGTCGTCGACCGCTGCGGGCTCCTCGTCGACCGTCGGCTCGTCGGTCACGTCCTCGGGCGCCTCTTCTTCCGCCGCGTCGTAGATCGCCGGACCCTGCGGCTCGCGCATCAGCAGTCCGAGCCCGAACAACAGGGGCGCGGCCTCGTCGTAGTCGGACCCGAGCGCGTCGTTGATCGTCAGCATCGTGACGCCGATTCCGACCGGCCCGGCCACGCTGGCGGCGATCTGGGCTCCCTTCTTGATCGCGATGGCGATCGGCCCGACCTTGGGGATGTACGGCAGCAGATCGCCGATGGGACCCTTGAGCAGCTCGACGATCGCGTCGGCCACGACCTTGGTCCCGGCTGCGCCGCCCGCCGTCCCCACGCCGAGCCACGTGGTCCAGTTGGCGGACTCGAGCTTGTCGATGACCTCGGGGTCCAGCTCGTCAAGACGAATCGGCTTGTCGCCGGGGACCAGCTTGCGGGTCAGAGCGTCCAGCCGCTTCCAGGCATCCCCTTCCGGCAGGTCCACATCGAGGCGCTTGGCGGTCCGATCCACCAGGTCGTCCAGGTCGTCCTGCAGGACGACGAGGCCGACCGGGGAGTGCGTACGCCACCAAAGGGCCTTCACGAGGCGATCAGCAAGCTCCTGGGGATCGTTGGAATCGGATCCCCGGACGGCGCCAGCAGAGAGGACGGCCTGGACACGGGCGGTGTCGACCTTGGTGAGGCGCTCACGGACCTCGGTGCGAGTGACAGGCATGGGAAATCGGCCTCCAACCGAGGGTATCCAGAAGCGGACACCCGACATCGTGCCCATGCTACGCCCGGGCCCGCTCCCGTATTGCGCAAGGACGCAGGCCAGCACTGGAAAAATTGCGCTTTCAGCAGGTGGCAGCCAGGAACGACCCGGCTATGCGGAAAGTCCCCGTGCCGGGGGCACCTGGGCACGGACATCACCCCAGAACACACCTTTTCGGGAGTTGGACATGAACAAGAAGGAAATGGCCGCGAAGCTGGCCAAGAAGACCGGTCTCTCGCAGGCCAAGGCGCTCGAGGTCATCAACACCATCTTCAGCGCGAAGAGCGGCGAGGGCATCATCGCCGTCGAGCTCGACGCCGGCCGCAAGGTCACGATCCCCGGCTTCGGTACCTTCGGTACGAAGAGCCGGGCCGCTCGCACGGGTACCAACCCGGCGACCGGCGCCAAGATCAACATCGCCGCGAAGAAGTACCCGTACTTCCGCGCCGGCAAGACCCTCAAGGAGCGCGTCGCCGAGTAAGGCAGCGCCCCTTGTGGTCCAAAGGCACGTCTTCGGGCGTGCCTTTGTCGTTGGGGGCTGTCTCAGGCCGCTTCGGTGTTGGCGTAGCCCAGGCGGGACAGCAGTGAGACGGCGGCGGAGTCCAGTTTCCCAGCCATGTCGCCGTGTTCTTTGCGCCAGCGGTCGAGGGCGCGCGTGTGGACCGCCTCGGACACGGCGGCGGTGCTGCTCTCCCGTGCGCTCTGGGCGACGTCGGCCTGCTCGTGCTTCAGCATGGCCGGGTCCCACTTCTCGCCGAGGAAGGCACAGACCTTGCGCATCGTGGGCTCGGGGCTCTCGACCAGGTCTTCGTAGCGGACCTCCAGGTAGCGGCCCTTCACAGCCCCCCTGGCGTTGATGAGTTGTTTTTTTTTCTGGCCGTTGGGGTAGTAGGAGATATAGGGACCATGG
>JAAESX010000202.1 GCA_024228935.1 Pseudomonadota bacterium | reverse complement strand
CGTGCCCTCGGCGTCGCCCAGGGTGCTGGTCAGCCAGGTCTGGGCGTCGTCGCTCGGGAAGTCCGCCAGGGCGGTGATGGCCCGCCCCCGACGGCTCGACGCCACGGCGTCGTCCTGGGCGATGTCGAGCAGCACGGGGCCGACGTCGCCGAGCGCGGCGAGCTGCTGGGCGGACGCGGTGCCTTCGTAGGCGCCGAGCTGGTCGAGGACCTCGCTCCGCAGATCTCCGGCGGCAGCCGTGCTCAGCGCCAGCAGCATCCAGATGGTCTTCATGTCGTCTCCTCGGTTCGTCGGCCCTAGGGGCCCGTGTCGCCGGTGTCGTTCGAGCTCATGTCCCGCACCGGCGTGAAGCTCCAGGTCAACGAGCTCGTCGCCTGTTCGCCGTCGCTGTGGAACACGGTCTCGCCTTCGACCAACGTGGTCAGCTCGCTGCGCCCGGCACCCACCACGTAGCCGCACACCGTGAAGGTGAAGACGTAGGAGGACCCGGGCTTGAGCCTGGGCAAGACGAGCTCGGCGTCTGGTTCTTCAAAGCCGACCAGGCAGAGGTGTTCACCGTCCCAGCCTTCGGGCAGCGACACGTTCAGGTCGCTGTCGCCCTTGTTGGTCAGCGTGACGTCGGTCCCCGCGCAGTGGTCGTCACATGCGCAGTCCATGCAGGCGTCGGTCTGGAAGTCGACGGTGCCGAAGTCGATGTTG
>JAAESX010000201.1 GCA_024228935.1 Pseudomonadota bacterium | reverse complement strand
GACGAGCAGGCCGAGGCGGGGGACTCCCTGGTGCTGTACGCGAACGGCTGGGTCACCACGCTGGACACCGCGGGCGCCACCTGGCTCGGCCTGGCCGACGTCGACGACGACGGGCTCGAGGAGCTGCTCGTGAGCAACCTCGCCGGCGGGCCCCAGGTCTTCTGGGCGGACGGGACCTCGGTGCAGCTGCCCGGGACCGGCGGCTGGGGACCCGTGCTGGCGGTCGGCGCGGAGTAGCTCGGTTACCGGCGCTGCCCGGAGGCCAAGTGAACCTGCTGCTGCTCGCCTGCATCGCGAAGGCACCCGTCGCCGACGACACCGGCGAGGCGCCCCCCGACGACATCGCCGACGACGACGACCACTTCTACGGCGACACCGGCGACACCGGGAGCGCGGGGGCCGCACCGGTCACCTACGAGCTGGAAGGCACGCTCTACCTGGTGACCTACAAGGACCCGGACACGCTGGGCGCCGACTACGCCCACGACCACGTGGTCCGGGCCGTCGGCTGGACGGGCACCGCCACCTGGGACCTCGACGACCCGAGCGCCTGCTCCGCGTCCATCACCGTGCCGGTCGACGACCTCGCGGTCGACGAGGACGCGATGCGGGACGAGGCGGGGCTCGAGGGCTCCCTGTCGGACTCGGACCGGGCCGAGGTCAAGGACAGCATGCTGGCCCCCGAGCAGCTCGACGGCGACGCCTACTCCGAGATCGGCTTCGAGCTCACCGGCTGCTCGTCGGCCACCGGGCCGGTCACCCTCGACGGCGAGCTGAGGCTGCATGGACAGGCGCGCACAGTCGCCGTCGAGGCCACCGTCAGCGCGTCAGCCACCGAGTTCCTCGCCACGGGCGAGCTGGACTTCCTGGTCTCGGACTACGGGATCGAGCCCTACTCGGCCTACTTCGGCGCGGTCGCCCTGCTCGACG
>JAAESX010000200.1 GCA_024228935.1 Pseudomonadota bacterium | reverse complement strand
CCCTCGGAGGAGGCCTGGCGTCTGGACCTGCCGGAGCGGGGAAGCCTGCAGCACCTCCGGGGCATCGAGGCGGGCGAGGCGCTGGCGCCGCTGGCTGCGGGCGAGGTTCGGGTGGAGGTGCGCGCTTCGGGCATCAACTTCCGCGACGTGCTCAACGCGCTGGGGATGGTACCCGCTCCGTGGCTGGGTCTGGAGGTGTCCGGTGTGGTGGTCGAGGTGGGCGAGGGCGTGACCTCGCTGTCGGTGGGGCAGCGGGTGCTCGGGCTGGGGCGTGCGACGTTCGCGACGCTGGCGACCGCGGATGCGCGGCTGCTGACGCCGACCCCAGCGGGTCTGACGGATGTGGAGGCGGCGACAGTCCCGCTGGTCTTCCTGACGGCGCTCTACGGTCTGCAGGACCTGGGGTCGCTGCAGTCGGGAGAGCGGGTGCTGGTGCACGCGGCGGCCGGTGGTGTGGGGATGGCTGCGGTGCAGCTGGCGCAGCACTGGGGTGTGGAGGTCTTTGGGACGGCAAGTCCGGGCAAGTGGCCGGCGCTCGAGGCGATGGGGCTGGCCGAAGACCACATGGCGAGCTCCCGGGACACGGACTTCGCGGACGCGTTCCTGGCGGCGACGAGCGGCGAGGGCGTGGACGTCGTGCTCAACGCGCTGGCGGGCGAGTTCGTGGACGCTTCTCTGCGCCTGCTTCCTCGGGGCGGTCGGTTCCTGGAGATGGGCAAGACGGACATCCGGGATGCATCCGAGGTGGCCGAAGCGCATGCGGGTGTGGCCTACCAGGCGTTCGACTTGATGGAGGCGGGTCCAGCGCGCATCGGGTCGATGCTGTCGGAGCTGGGCGCGCTCTTCGAGTCGGGCGTGCTCTGCCCGCTTCCGCTGTCGGCGACGGACCTTCGGCACGCGCCGGTGGTGTTCAAGCACATGGCGAATGCGCGTCATGTGGGCAAGCTGGTGCTGGTGCCGCCTCGGGCGCTGGAGTCCGACGGGACGGTGCTGGTGACAGGCGGCCTGGGCGAGCTGGGCCAGGCGCTCTCGCGTCACCTGGTGGCGGTCCACGGGGTTCGGCACCTGGTGCTGACCTCGCGCCGAGGCGAGAAGACCCCGGGGTCCGAGGTGCTGGTCGCCGAGCTGGCCTCACTGGGAGCAGAGACGGTCACCGTGGCCGCCTGCGATGTGTCGGACCGGGAGGCCGTCGCTGCTGTCCTCGACACCCTCGAGACGGACCATCCACTGACGGGTGTGTTCCACCTGGCGGGCGTACTGGACGACGGGGTGGTGACGGAGCTGACGGCCGAGCGGGTGGCCAGGGTTCTGGCGCCGAAGGTGGATGGGGCCTGGCATCTGCACACGCTCACCGCAGGGCACGACCTGTCGGCCTTCGTCCTGTTCTCGTCGGCCGCCGGGGTGATGGGCGGCCCCGGTCAGGCGAACTACGCAGCCGCCAACACTTTCTTGGATGCGCTGGCGGCCAGCCGTCGTCAGCAGGGCCTGGCGGGCCAGAGCCTGGCCTGGGGTCTGTGGGAGCAGCAGGGTGTGGGAATGACGGCGCACCTGGGAGCGGCCGAGCTGACTCGGATGTCCCGCCAGGGGCTCTCTCCGCTGTCGGTGTCCCAGGGGATGGCGTTGCTCGACGCGTCGATGGCGCATCCGGACGCGACGCTGGTGCCGGTGCGGATGGACCTGGCTCGGATGCAGCGTGGGCTACCGGAGTCCACCGCGGTTCCTGCCCTGCTGCGTCGTCTACTGCGCCCCGGTCTGCGCCGGGTGGGTGCGGCGGCGGTGACGGCCACGGCCTTGCGTCAGCGGCTGTCGGCCCTCCCGGAGTCCGAGCGCGAGGCGGCGCTGGTGACGCTGGTGCAGGAGGAGGT
>JAAESX010000199.1 GCA_024228935.1 Pseudomonadota bacterium | reverse complement strand
GGACTTCGCCGCTGAGTCGGTCGCAGTCGCTGACGCCCGCATCGCGCTGGCGAACATCGAAGACCTCGCCAACGTCGACACCTCCGGCTTGACCAACGGTCAGGTCCTGAAGTGGTCCGGCACGGCGTGGACCCCGGTTGATGAGATCGGCGGCCTCGACGCCATCGAACTCACCGACATCTCTGTCACTACGATCGGCACGCCCGGCACCGCCGCCGCGACGCTGACCTACGACAACACCACCGGGCTGTTCTCGTTCACCCCGGCCGACATGGACGACAAGTCCGACGTCGGTCATACCCACACCCTCTCCGACATCACCGACTCCGGTACGGCTGCCCCGCTTGACGTGGCTGCCTCGGGTGACGCGACCTCGGGTCAGGTTGTGAAGGGTGACGACTCGCGTCTCTCCGACGCCAGAACTCCCGTCTCGCACACGCACGTCGCCGCCGAGGTCACTGACTTCGACGCCGCCGCCGATGCGCGAATCGCCGCCGCCTCCGTGGGCGACATGTCCGACGTGGACCTGTCCTCCGTGGCTGCTGGCGCTACTGTCAAGTGGAACGGAACCGCGTTCGAGACTGTCGACCTCTTCGAGGCTGCCGACATCACGATCACGACCCTCCCCGCTGGCACTGGCGCTCTCACGTGGAACTCCACTTCCTCGCAGTTCAACTATCAGCCCGTTGACATCTCCGGCAAGTCCGACGTTGGCCACACCCATGTGGTCGCCGACGTGACTGACTACGAGACCGCCACCGCCGCCCGTGCTGACGCCCGCATCGCTGCGGCCAGCATCGACGACGTGACGGACGTTGACATCTCCACGGCTGCCCCGACCTCCGGTCAGGTGCTCTCGTGGGACGGCTCCGCGTTCACCCCGGCTACCCCGACCGAGCTCGGTGACATCTCCGTCACCACGCAGGCCGCTGGTACCAACGCGCTGACGTTCGACGACGCCACCGGTGTCCTCGACTTCACGCCCACCGATCTCTCGGGCAAGTCCGATGTCGGCCATACGCATGTCCTCGCGGACGTGACGGATGCCGGTACCGTGGCTGGTCTCGACGTGGCCGCCTCCGGCGACGCCGCGAGTGGAGAAGTGGTGAAGGGTGACGACACGCGCCTCACTGACGCTCGTACCCCGACCGCGCACACCCACGTCCTCGCTGACGTGACTGACGCGGGCTCCTCGGCTGGTCTCGACGTTGCCGCTTCCGGCGACGCCGCCTCCGGTGAGGTTGTCAAGGGCGACGACACCCGTCTGACCGACGCGCGTACCCCTGTCTCGCATACTCATGCGCAGTCGGAAGTCACCAACCTCGTTACGGATCTGGCCGCCAAGGCTGACCTCGTCGCGGGCAAGGTTCCGACCTCGCAGCTCCCGGACATCGCTATCAGCGAGTTCCTCGGCTCGGTTGCCTCGCAGGCCGCGCAGACCGGCCTCACGGGTGAGGTCGGCGACTGGTGCATCCGTACCGATGAGAGCAAGACCTACATCATCTCCGCCAACAACGGCTCCTCCTACTCGGACTGGACCCAGATTGCTACTCCCTCCGCCCCCGTCGACTCGGTCAACGGACAGGTTGGGGTTGTGGTTCTCGGACCCACCGACGTGGGCGCTGCCGCTGCCTCGCACACGCACGTCCTCGCCGACGTGACCGACGCAGGTACGGCCGCTTCGTTCGATGCCCCCGCCTCCGGCGACGCAGGCTCGGGCGAGCTGGTCAAGGGTGATGATTCGCGCCTCTCTGACGCGCGTACCCCCGTTGCCCACACCCATGTCCTCGCTGACGTGACTGACTCCGGTACCGCCGCTGCGCTCGACGTGGCTGCCTCCGGTGACGCAGGCTCCGGTGAGGTCGTCAAGGGCGACGACTCGCGTCTCACTGACGCACGTACCCCGGTTTCGCACACGCACACCGCCTCCGAGGTCACCGACTTCGTTGCGGAAGCGCAGAGCGCCGCCGACACGCAGATCGCTGCCGCCTCCATTGGCGACATGGCTGACGTGGACACCACCCCCGCCGCGACTACCGGTCAGGCTCTCGTGTGGAACGGCTCCGAGTGGGCCCCCGCCGACGCCTCCGACCCCGACGCGATCACGCTGGGTGACCTGTCCGCCGCCACCGCGGCTGCTGGTACCCCCGGT
>JAAESX010000198.1 GCA_024228935.1 Pseudomonadota bacterium | reverse complement strand
GTGATGCCGAGGCAGTCGTAGGTGCTCTCGAAGGCGGCCTTGACCGCCGCGAAGTCGGGGTAGTCGCCCTGGTCGTACAGGCCGAACTTCATCTCGTCGCTGATGATCTTGGCAGCGGCGACGTTGCACTCGTGGACGAGGGGCAGCACGGCCGCCGTGAAGACGGCGCCCTCCGCCGCGTTCTTCTGCGACCGATCCGTACCCACCTTCGCCTCGCCCGAGATCGACTCGCCGACCTTGTACGCGTAGCGGAGCGAGCCCTGCACGAGCGGCACCGTCATCTGCTTGATGATCGTGTCGACGATGGGGCGCACGGCGGAGCAGTTGCCGTCCATGAGGTACGCCTCGCCCGCGATGAACTCCGCGAGCAGCTTCTTGTTGACGTTCGACAGCCCCGTGCTCCCCGACTCGCAGGTGCCAAAGTTGGCGCACCGCTTCTCCGCGAGCCGGTAGACCATCTCGCCGGCCGAGCTGCCACCCACGTTCGGCCCCTCGAGCGAGCCGGCGTAGAAGGCGACGCCCTCGTCCCACGCGTGCACCGCCTTGTACTGAGGGCTGTCCGGCCCGAACGAGTCCGAGAACTCCTGGTTGGAGAAGGAAAGTCGGCGCCCATCGCCCTCGTGTTCGTGTTCCTCCACCTTGCACCCTGCGGCCGGTTCGATGTGCGTTTGGTCGGGCGTCGCGCCCGTGACGTCAGTCGTGCAATCCCAGCCGGCGGTCTGGTGGATCTCAACCGTGACATTCGAGCCCGTCGGGTCGCACGTAGCATAGTGCACGTGGCCGCCGGCCATGTAGCAAGCACCGTTCGGCACGTTCGTCGCGCTCACTGCGCAGTCGCCGCACGCGGCGTCGGTGCATTCCTCGCCGTAGCTCACGAGCAGCGAGCCGCTCTCGGAGTCGAAGCTGCAGCCGAAGGTCGCGTACCGCTTGTCGTAATCCTGCGCGATGGGCTCGATGTCGGCGCCCGCCGAGTCGTACAAGTAGTGGGTGTCGCGCTCAAACTCGGTCGGCTCGTGCTCAGCGGCAAACACGATGCCGGCGACGCCCGCGGTGTTCAGCGTGAACGTCGAGTCCTCGCTGGCTGAATCGAACATGAGATTGTAGCACACTCCCGATGTCGTCGGCGTCAGCGTCGCGCCCGAAGAGACGTCTGTGCAATTGCCTTCGAACAGGACCGCAGCATCGCCCTTGAGCGATTCCATCGTCGCCGCCGTCGGCGTGTGGGTCGCGATCATCACGAGCTTCATCGTCGGGTCGGCGTATTTGCCGTCGACCTTCTGCGCCAGCCAGGTGTGCGTCGTGTCGCCGCTGGTATCGAAGACGCCGATCCACTCGAAAGGCTGTGTCCAGGTCGGCGGCGGCGGCGGGTCTGGGTGCTCGAGCGCCCGCACCAGCGCCTGCTGGTCGAGGTCGAGGTTGGCGTGCTTGGTCACGTCCGAGCCGGGGGTGTAGCCCGCGATGTCGGGCCAAGGTCTCGTTTCGTTGCACGCCGCCGCCACGCCGCCAGGCGAGAGGCCGCCCACGTCGGCGCAAGTGATGCCGAGGCAGTCGTAGGTGCTCTCGAAGGCGGCCTTGACCGCCGCGAAGTCGGGGTAGTCGCCCTGGTCGTACAGGCCGAACTTCATCTCGTCGCTGATGGTCTTGGCAGCGGCGACGTT
>JAAESX010000197.1 GCA_024228935.1 Pseudomonadota bacterium | reverse complement strand
TGGCTTGAGACTCGTCCCACGGCTCATCACGGAAGCTGCGACCCATCTCCCACGGCACCACGTCGTGGGCGTACCAGTGCTGACGACGCTCCCGATGCTCGTCCATGAGACGGACGATCTCGGGCTCGGCGCTGGCGACCAGCTCGAACGACTCGGTGGTGGCTGTCACGGGGTTCCGATCAGGGAGAAAGCCGACGGGGGCCGGTCAGCACAATGCTACGGCCACCATCGGCTTTGTCAGACTGCGGCCGCCTCGACGTCGTCGTAGGTCTTGTTCCGACGGAACTCCAGCAGGATCTTCTTGGAGGTCACCGCCAGGATGGCCCCGGCAAACATCGTCAGGAACGCTCCGGCACCAGTTACCACGTTCAGGTCCGAGACCCGGGCCAGGCTGGCGATCCAGACGATACCGATGAGCGCCAGGCCGCCGCCGGCGGCCGCCACCGCGGCGCTCCACCTCCATCTCCTGTTCTCGTCCAATCCCACAAGCCCAGAGGACGGAATGGTCAGGAGGGCGCCGATGGCCGCCACCGCGATGGCGAACCGGGACAGCCCAGCCCCCTGGTCGCTGTAGCCGTCGGTGATCGTCTGCGCGTTCCGACGGAACTTGTTGCGAAGCGACGTGACCTTGCTGGTGTTGGTCGCGGCCAACGCCGGGTTCTCCTTGGCCTCGGCACGGAGTCGCTCCATCTCTTCCACCAGTTCGGGGGGAAGTTCTTCGTTGACACGCTCGTCGTACGTCCACGCCGAGAACCCACCGATGACCACCAGG
>JAAESX010000196.1 GCA_024228935.1 Pseudomonadota bacterium | reverse complement strand
CTGGTACTGGATGAACCCGCCGGGGTCGTACGCGTTCCGGAACCCCGGCATCTGGTCGAGCAGGAAGTGGAAGGCGGCGTGGGCCTGCAAGAACGGCTTGGTGCTGCCGAACTTCGAGGCCGTGTACTTGACCTGGTTCGTGAACTGCACGCCGACGTTGCTGCTGTACATGACCTTCAGCACGGTCGGGACGAGCGGCATCGGCACGCCCATCATCGTCTTGGGCAGCGCCTGCTTGTCGACGGCGAGCGTCTCGGCGGCGAGCGGGTCCTCGCCTTCCTTGACGTAGCAGGCCCGGTGCATCTGGCCGCGCCCGGCGGGTGAGCCGCCGAGCCCGAAGCAGTCCGTCCAGCTGACGAAGTAGTCGTCCTGGGCGCCCTCGGCGAAGGCGTCGAACTGGCCCTGGAGGGACGGGACGGCCCACTGCTGCACGAGCAGGCGGCCGCCGTAGACGCGCTTCATCTGCATGTGGATGCGCGTGATGCATCCCAGCATGCCGAAGCCGCCGATCACGCCATGGAACAGCTCCGACTCCACCTCGCGCGAGCAGGTCAGGGTCTCGCCGCCCGGGGTCACGAGGTCGAGCTCCAGGACGTGGTCCCCGATTCCGCCCAGCTTGTACTGGTTCTTCCCGTGCACGTTCATGGCGATGGCGCCGCCGAGCGTGGGGGCGCTGGTGCCGGGCACGACCGGAGGCCACCAGCCGTCGGCCAGGATGTGCTGCCACAGCGACTGGATGGTGACGCCGGGCTCGAGCTCGATGACGCCGGTCTCGCCGTCCCAGGCCAGGACCTTGTCCATCGAGCGCATGTCGATGACCAGCTCGCCGGTGTTCAGCGCGGCGTCGCCATAGCTGCGCCCGCTGCCACGCATCGCGACGTGGACGCCTTCTTCGCTGGCTCGCTTGAAGAGAGCGGCGACCTCGGCGGTCGTGCGCGGCTGGGCGAACACGGACATGCCGACGGCGGCCAGGCCGAAGCCGTCGAAGACGCGTCGCGGGAGCTCCGCCTTCAGTCCCATCAGACGTTCGTCTTCCGGAAGATGAAGCTCGGCACGGCCTTGATGATGCTCATGATGGGCCACCAGATCTTGGGCACGTAGCCTTCGCCCGTTCCGCTCTGGGCCAGGGCCAGCACGCCGTCGGCGGCCTCGGTCGCGTCGATCATGAACGGCAGCTCCATCCCCTCGGTCATGGGGGTGCGCACCGGGCCCGGCTTCACGGTCACGACCTGGACGCCGTACCGATGGCAGCGATTGCGGAGCGCCTCCAGGTACGCGCTCATGCCGGCCTTGCTCGCGGTGTAGACCGGAGCGCCTCGGCGACCGCGGTCCCCGGCGACGCTCGAGATGCCGACGATGGTGCCGGCCCGCTTGGACTCCATGTGAGCGGCGGCCAGGTCCAGCCAGCACACGGCGCCGACCAGGTTGACCTCCAACATCGCGCGGTCCTTGGCGAAGTTGTACTCGCCCTCGTCCACCGACGGCATGACGCCGGCGCAGTAGATGATGACGTCGAGTCCGCCGAGCTCGCTGACCAGCTCGTCGAAGAGCGCGGGGGCGGCGTCGTAGTCGGTCACGTCGTGCGTGTGGGCGATGACCTGGCCCGAGGACTTCTCCACGAGCGCATCCAGCAGCTCCTGGCGACGGGCGATGGCGGCGACCTTGCAGCCGCGGGCGGCCAGCTTCAGGACGATCTGCTCGCCGATGCCGCTGCTGGCACCGACTACGAGGGCGGTTCGGAACATGGCCTGTGACTAACCGACCCGGGCGCGGCACCACGCCCAGGCACGCTTCCACTCGTCCGGATGGACGAAGCACAGGTAGAACGTGAGCGTGACCCAGGTGAATGAGCCGACCTCCATCAGCGCGAACACCCCCAGGTGCGTCATCACGCCGAAGCCGAAGAAGACCCACCGATAGTTGGCGACCCAGGTGCGCCAGCCGGGCTGGGGGTGGCGCTTGAACCAGTACGAGAGCCACACGATGGGGGCGAAGGCCTCCCAGACCCAGACCAGCGCCGTCACCACCTGGGTGAGGGGGTACCAGGGGGCGACCCAGGTCATCTCGAACCGGTGCCAGCTGGGCTGCTGGAGGATGTAGAAGAGCGCCGAGTAGCCGCCGACCGGGGTCCAGTAGGCCGAGAGCTTCTGCATCCCGGTCGACCAGTAGGCGAGGATGACCTGGAAGATGCCGAGCCAGCGCACCCAGGCCGGGACGGTGGCGGTCGGGTCGTGCCAGAGCCCGCTTCGGATCCGGCAGTCGACCGAGAGCGTCGCCGTGGACGGTCCGAGCACGCAGAGGAAGATTCCGCAGGTGAGCAGCTCGTCGTAGCTGCCGCCGGACTGCCCGTTCAGGTCGGACGCCCCCATGAAGAGCCACAGCGCCGCCAGCGCCGAGAAGCGCCCGCCGAGTCCGATGGTGAACAGCGCGGCCGTGACGAGGCTGCCGATGACCATCGCCCAGGTCATCTCCGGAGACATGCCGCCCAGCAGCTCGACGAGCCAGGGGCCCTTGGAGAGCTTTCGGTAGCCGCCGTACTCGGCGTCCATCCAGATCAGCTCGACGATGCCGTCGTGGACGACGATCCCGATGGTGTAGAGGGCGCACAGCCCGAGCGCGATGCGGAACAGGGCCAGCCCGAGCGCCGGCTCGCGCTCGCCCAGGAGTCCGACCCAGCGGGACCACAGCTTCATCGGCGTTGCTCGAGGTCGAGCATCACGGTCTGGATCCAGTTGCCGTCGAGCTCCTTGCCGGCGGCGATCTCCTTGGGACCCTGCGTCTTGTACTTGAAGAACCGCAGCCGGATGCGCGTGGCCTCGGGGAAGTCCTCGGCGGCCCGGTCGGCGGCCCACTCGGTGAACGTGACCCAGATCCGGCGGTACGGGCGCCAGCTCATGCGGAAGATGGCGGCGCGCATGCGGTCGTTGTCCAGCTGCTCGGCGCGCCAGGCGTGCTCCTCGCTGCGCATGACGTAGACCTCGCGCCAGGTCCCGCCCTCCTCGACCTCGATGTGCAGCCGAGCGGGGTAGCGGTGCGGCGCCACGAACATGCGCCAGGACTGGGTCGTGCCCGTGTACCGGTAGTAGGGCGCGATGGGGTCGAGGACCGTCTTGCGCTTCTCCATGTAGACCGTCGCGAGCGACCAGAGTCGGTCCTCGAGCTCCTCGACGGTGATGTCCGCACCCATGTCGTTCAGGCGCTCGGTCCAGGCCTGGAACTCGCCCTGGACCGTGGGATCGGCCCAGGCGCTCTTCGACATCCCGCCGCCCGGCGCGGGGATGGCCATGAGGAAGAGGGCCACCACGTGGAAGAGGACGAACGCCGCGCGCAGGTTCGGCCAGGCACTCTTCAGCCAGGGGGGAGCGGTCACCCCTCGCGTGGGCCGAAGCGGATGGCGCCGCCGGGCAGGAAGTACAGGATGTCCATCTGGCCGCCCGAGACGCTCGGGACGTGCCACGAGCCGGGAGCATAGACGGTCCAGCCGGGCGCGTTGCCGTCGAAGGTCGGCTCGCCGTCGACCGCGAAGCACAGGTCGATCTCGCCCTGGGGGTGCTCGTGGCCGGGGCCGGGACCGGTCATCGAGACGCAGTCGATGGACAGCGGTGTCGTGGCGGGGTGGTCGGTCTTCGAGACGCGTCCCCACTTCACGGGCAGGTCCCCGCGCTCGGCCAGCCAGCCTTCGGCGACGCCTTTGCGGACGAGGGCGGCGAGCTCGGACAGGGACGACAGCGGCAGGGCGGCGTCGAGCTTCGCCTTCGCCCCGGGATCCGAGGGGTCGATGGTCTTCACGACGCTCAGGACGGGGCCGAGAGCGGCGATGAGCGAGTCCTTCATCCGGTCTCCTTCGATGAGTGGGGCATATCCCAGGCGACGAGGGGCTGGTCGGCCCGAACGTAGAGGGGGTGTCGAGGGTGTCCGTCGCGGGTGGTCCCCAGGCACAGGAGCGGCCGGTCGAGCATGCGAGCGACCGTGCGATCGCGGCCACGCCAGGCTCCGTGCACGCCCCACGCGACGACCACGTGCTCGGCGGCGTCGGCGGCGTCGAGGAGCGCTCGATCGTTCTTCGCGCCGCCCCCCGGTCGGAGCAAGAGGCGCAGGTCGGCCGGGCGGGTCGCGCGGCGGCTCCAGAGGTTCACGACCAGCAGGCGGCCGGCCCCTTCGCGGCGTGCGAAGCCGATCGTGCGTCGGATCGTCGGGTCGTTCGTCGTCGCGTCGGCCGTCGACGGGTTCAGCATCACGAAGCAGATCGTGGGGCCCGCGCCGAGCTCCCGCGTCAGGAGGTACCTCACCGCAGCTGCAGCAGACGCCGCTCGGCGAACAGGCGGAACCAGTCGGCCAGGTTCTCTTCCAGCTCGCCCGGCTCCGCGTGCGCGGCGGCCCGCTCGATGCTGGCCTCGGGCCCCAGGTGCATCCCTTCCAGGATCCACCAGGCTGCTCGTGGCATCTCGATGTGTCGGACCCGCCGGTCGCGCCGGTAGATGACCAGGTGGAAGTCCCCGGGCTCGAGCGGCGCGGGCGCCTCGTCCGAGAGCGCTTCGGCGCGGTAGCGGTGCACGCTGTGGCTCACGCGCACGAGCTCGACGTAGGGCTGGAGCGACAGTGGCGGCAGGCTGACCAGGTCTTCGGGGCGGGGGATGCGCCCCTCGGCCGCGACGAAGGCGCGCTGGACGGCCTCGTCGACGCAGGCCATCTCGACGTACTCGGTCGGCGCGCCGTCGGCGGTGAGCCAGCGCTCCAGGTGGCGGCCCAGGTGGTCCAGCGACCAGCTGTTAGGCGGGTGGGCGAGCAGGTAGCGCTCGACGATGTCCGGCCACGCGTCACCGGCCAGGCGCATCAGCCCGGGGGCGTCCTCGGCCAGCGCCTTGGGCAGGCGGATCGTGTACTGGGCGCGGTACACCGCGATCTGCTCGAGCGGGTCCAGGCCCGTGCCGCCGGCGAACAGCTCGCCAGACAGGGGGGCGGCGCCGCGGATCATGTCCACGACCTGTTGCCGCCAGTCCTTGGGGAGCTCAGGCACGGGCACGCTCCGCGAGCGCCTTGTCGCGCACCGAGCGGGCCGTCTCGACCTCTTCCTGCAGCCGCTCGAAGCTGGGGATCCGGTCGTCCCACTCGATCAGGGTGCTGACCGAGCCGATACGGCGGATGACCTCGGCGTAGAGCGCCCAGACCTCGGGACACACGGGGTGGTCGTGGGTGTCCAGGCGGTGGGTCGGCAGGACGGAGTGACCGGCGAGGTGGATCTGGACGACGCGGTCGAGCGGCAGCCCGTCCAGGTACTCGATCGGGTCGAAGCCGTGGTTCTCGCTGCTGACGAAGACGTTGTTCACGTCCAGCAGCACGGCGCAGTCCGCGGCCTCGACCACGCGCGTGAGGAACGCCCACTCGGTCATCGTCGAGGCCTTCCAGGTCGCATACGAGCTGGCGTTCTCGATGGCGACGGGACGGCCCACCATGTGCTGCAGGCGGCGGACGCGGCGCGCTGTGTGGTCGGCCACCTCGCCGGTGTAGGGCAGCGGCAGCAGGTCGTGGGACTGGGCGTGGGCGGAGCCCGTCCAGCACAGATGGTCGCTGATCCAGGGCGGATCGACGTGGTCGACCAGGCCCAGGAGTCGAGCGGTGTGCTCGTCGTTCTCGGGGCCGCCGAAGCAAGCGGAGACCCCGTGGAGGATGACCGGGTAGTGCGCCTTGAGCTGGTCCAGGTGCCAGCGGGGGCTGCCGCCGTCTCCCATGAAGTTCTCGGAGATGACCTCGAAGAAGTCCATCGCCGGGAGCTCGTTGATCACCTGGCGGTAGTGAGGCACACGGAACCCCACGCCGACACCGAGGTCCGGCAGACCGAACTTCGAGACGGCGTGGGGTCCCATGGTTTCTCTCTCTCGGCTTGAGCTACTTCTTCGCGCCGGCCTTGCCGGCCTTGTCGGGTCCGTCCAGCTTCTTCGTGCCTGCGGGACCGGCCACGCCAGCGGCGGCGTCGACGTCAGCCTTCTTCGTGGGGCCCTCCGGGTTGCCCTCGCCCTCGGGCGCGGCCTCGGCGGGCGCGTCGTGCGGCGGGCACTCGGACTTCTCGGACATCGTGCAGCAGCCACCGGCTCCCTTGCAGTCGTTGGCGCCGTGACAGCTGTTGGCGCCTTCGACGCCACAGCCACCCTGGCCCTTGCACTCGTTCATGCCCTTGCAGGCGTGCTCGGGGATGGCGGCGGGCTGCTCGGCTTCCGCAGGCGCTTCCTTTTCGGCCTTGGGCTCGGGCTTGACCTCGGGCGCCGGGGCCTCCTCCTCACCGCCACAAGCGACAAGGGAACCGGCGACGAGGCCGGAGAGGGCAGCAAGGGCGAGCGTGCTGGGGATCTTCGTCATTTCAAACTCCTACGCAGCACGTGCTGCGGGCTCTGGGCGGGTCCGACCCTACAAGACAGGACCGTGGACGTGTCAAGCGGGCCGGGAGCCTCGATGCAGGTCGGTGCACGCTCGTTTCACTTCCACCCGAATCATCTTCTTGCGCCACAGGGCCGACCACACGTGCGTGGACAGGGGCTGAGCCGCACGGAAGGCGGCCTCGCCCGCCTGTTCCGGGGTCATTCCGGCGATGTCGACCTCGATGGGCCGGGGGCCGATCGCGCTCAGTACCGCGCGCTCCGCCGTGACGGCGACCAGCAGCAACGGGTAGTCGATGGCGCCGCGTGCGCGGAGCTTTCGGAAGGCGACGTCGGGTGGGTCTGCGGGGAGGAACACGCGGGTGAGGATCTCGTCCGGGGCCGAGGTCAGCCAGGTCCGCCCGTCCTCTTCGTACAGGTCCTGGAGCGCCAGCCGTCGGGGGCCGCGTGGCGAGACCAGCTCGACTTCGGCGCCGAGCGCGATGAGCACCGGGACCGTGTCCGCCGAGTGGGCGGCGTAGCAACCGGTCCCTGTGGGGGCGACGTGGCAGATGCCGGCGTCGTCGCACTTCAGGCAGCCCGACTGGTCCTGGCCCAGGGAGCCCCGCCAGAACTCGGACTGGTTGTAGTAGCGGCACCGCGTGTCGAGCATCAGGTTGCCGCCGAGCGTGGCCATGCGCTGGATGGTCGACGTGGCCACGCCGCGAGCCGCGCTGGACAGGGCGCCGAGCTCCATCGCGGCGACCTCTCGGAGAGTGACGCCAGCGCCGAGGAAGCCGTCACCGGATGCGCGCAGCTCCGGCACCCGGGACAGCGAGATGACCGTCGGCGGCGTGAAGAGGCGCTGCTTCATCGACGGGATGAGGTCCGTGCCGCCGGCCACCAGCTTGGCCTCGGGGTGAGCGGCCAGCAGCGACACCGCCTCGTCCAGCGAGGTGGGGACGAGCAGATCGAACTCGGGGAGCGGCAGCATCATCGGCGCCCCCTCTCCGCGCGCTCGAGGGCTCGGAGGACCCGGTCCGGGGTGAACGGAGCCGCGTCCAGCCAGATCCCGCAGGCGTCGTGGATGGCGTTCGCGATGGCCGGGACGGTCGCGAGCTGCGGACCCTCGCCGGCCTCCTTGGCGCCGTGGGGCCCCTCGGGGTCGTTCGACTCGATGAGGATGGCCTCGATGGGCGGCGTGTCGTGGATCGTCGGGATCTTGTACTCGAGGATGCTCGGGTTCCGATGCAGTCCGCCGTGGCCCTTGGGCCCGGTGAACACGTGCTCTTCGAGCAGCGCTTCGCCGACGCCCATGTAGACCGAGCCCTCGATCTGGCCCTCGACGATGGTCGGGTTGATGGCCTTGCCGCAGTCGTGAGCGCACCAGATGCGGTCGATGGTCACGAACCCGGTCTCGGGGTCGACGGTGACCTCGGCGACCTGGGCCGTGAACGAGTAGGCGGGCGACGGTCCGACGGACTGGCGGCGGAACCGGCTGCCGATCTTCGGGGGCGTGTAGTGGCCGACGAAGCCCAGCGTGCCGTGGACGCCCTCGGCGTGGATGACGGCGTCGCGGAACGGCATGGACTTCAGGTCGTCGCCCTGGCCGACGTGCACCTGGCCGTCCTCGAATCGGACGTCGCCATCGAAGCTCGAGGTGATGGCCTCCTTGAGCTTCCGAGCGGCGTTCAGCGCGGCGTTGCCTGCGAAGAACGTGACGCGGCTGCTGTAGCTGCCCAGATCGACCGGCGTGAAGTGGGTGTCGGCCTCGAGCACCGGGCAGTCCTCGGCCGGGATGCCGAGCTCGCCCGAGACGAGGTGGGCCAGCATGTGGTTGCTGCCCTGGCCGATGTCCGCGGTGCCGCTGAAGATGCGCACCAGGCCCGACCGGTCCGCGCAGATCTGGACGGCGGACTGGGGCATCTCGTTCTTGTAGATGCTGTGGAGCGCGCCGCACATGTACGCGCTCGCGGCGATGCCGATGCCCCGGTTGGGTCCGAGGTTGCCGCGCTTTTCGCGGTACCCGCTCGCTTCCATGGCCGCGTCCAGGCACTCGTTCAGGGCCACCGACGTGATGCGCAGGCCGTTGCTCGTCTCGGTGTCGGGCTCGACCGAGTTCCGGCGTCGCAGCTCGGCGGGGTCCATGCCGATGGCGTCCGCGAGCTTGTTCATGTGCAGCTCGAGCGCGAACCGCGGCTGGATGGCGCCGTGTCCTCGCTTGGGGCCGCAGGGCGGGTGGTTCGTGTAGCAGCGACGCGCCGTGAACTGCCAGTGGTCCAGCTTGTAGGGCAGGGGCAGGAACACGCCGAAGTAGTAGGCGGTGACGACGCCGTAGCTCGCGTAGGCTCCGCCCTCGGCGTCCGCGGTGAAGCGGGCCGCGGTGATCTCGCCGTCGTTCGTGACGCCCATCGACAGGGTCATCTTCGTGCGATGCCGTCCGCGGTGGGCGTAGAAGACCTCCTCGCGGTCCAGCACGCAGCGGACCGGTCGGCCCGTGACGAGGGCCAGCTTGGCGGCGCAGAGCTCGTTGGCGAACGGGTCCGACTTGCCGCCGTACCCCGCGCCGACGTCCGGCTTGCGGACCCGCACATCCTGTGGGCGCAGCTCGAGGACACGGGCGACCGTGCGGTGGAGGTAGTGGGGGATCTGGGTGCTCGACCACAGCTCCAGCCGACCCTGCGCGTCGGGGATGGCCACGGCGGTCTGCGGCTCGAGGGGCACGTGCGTACTGCCCGGGTAGTCGTAGGCGGCGTCGATGACGACGTCGGCGCGCTCGAAGCCCGCGTCGGGGTCGCCGTACTTCTGGTGGACCCGCCGCAGGATGTTGCTGGCCTTGCGGCGCTTGTCGTGCAGCACCGGCTTCTCGGGGTCGAGGGCGTCCTCGATCGACAGCACCGGCCTGAGCAGCTCGTAGGTGACCTCCACCAACCGGGCGGCGGCGATGGCCGTGGCCCGGTCGACAGCGGCGACGCAAGCGACCTCCTCGCCGACGAAGCGGACCTTCTCCGTCGCCAGCGCGTGCTCGTCCTGCGCGACCGGGATGACCCCGTAGTTGACGGGCAGATCGGCCCCCGTCAGCACCGCGTGGACGCCCTGGACGGCCAGCGCCTTCGACGTGTCGATCGACACGATTCGAGCGTGGGGATGCGGGCTCCGGTGGAACGCCGCGTGCAGCATGCCGGGCAGGGACAGGTCGCCGGTGAACACCGCGCTTCCGGTGATCTTGGGCAGTCCGTCGATCTTGCCGCCGCGCTCGCCGAGCTTCACGAGGGGGCCTTCTGCGCGTCGCGCGCCTGCTGTGCCGCGGCCAGGATCTTCGTGTACCCGGTGCAGCGGCAGATGTTGGCGCCGAGCGCCTCGGTGATCTGCTCGTCGGTCGCGTCGGGGTGCTCCTCGAAGAGCGCCACCAGGTTCACCACGAAGCCGGGCGTGCAGAACCCGCACTGGGCGGCGACGTGCTCGTGGAAGGCCTGCTGGACGGGGTGCAGCTCGGGTCCACCGATACCCTCGATGGTGGTCACCGCTCGGCCATCCACCTCGGCGGCGAGGGTGATGCACGAAAGGCGCGGCTCGCCGTCGACGCGGACGGTGCAGGCTCCGCAGTCGCCGATGTCGCACCCGGCCTTCGTGCCGGTCAGGCCGAGCTGGTCCCGCAGGAGATCGAGCAGGGTCGTGTTCGACCGGACCAGCACCCGCTGGCGGTCTCCGTTGACGGTCAGATCGAGGACGAGGTCGCTCACCCACCCTCGATATCGCGCTCAGGCTGCGCGAACCCTCCGGACGAGCGCTTCGAGCTCCTGTGGCGAGAACGGCTTCTCGATCCGCTCGTTCGGGACGGTCTCCAGGAACACCCGCGTGCTCTCGCAGCACAGGTCACCGGTCATGAAGACCATGCGGCGAGCCATCTCGGGGTTCCGCGCGACGAGCTCTTCGTAGAGCTCGAACCCGCCCTGGTCGGACATCTTGATGTCGCACAGGACGACGTCCGCGTCCTGGTCGTCGAGGACCTCGAGGGCCATGTCCACGGAGCTGACGGAGTCGACATCGCAGTCGTGGCGGAGCAGGCGGACCAGAGCGCGGCCGATGAGCTCCTCGTCGTCGACGATCAGGATGCGGGTGGGTCTCACTTCTCCCTCCGTACGCACTCCACGGTCGGGAGGCTCCAGTCTGTATTTCACTCGGTTTCACGGAGCTTTCCGCTGCCTGTGACGTCGAGCCACTGGGTGTCCAGCGCGATGACGAGCGTCGCCTTCTCCATGTCGTTCCAGGAGAGCGTGCCCGTGCCGTTGGTGTCCCAGCCGTCCGAGCTCTCGAACACCGCGGTGCCGGACCACGTGTCCAGCTCCCACAGGTAGTCGTCGTCGGGCGTGATGGTCAGGGTCTCGCCCAGCAGCAGTCGACCGTAGGTGTCGCTGGCCTCGGTCGTGCAGGTCACGACCCAGGCGGCGTTCGTCAGGCCCCGCACCATCGTCATCGGACAGTCCGGCGTCAGCGTGTACTTCGTGCCCTCGTACCAGCCCTCGGCAGTGACGGTCAGCGAGCCCTTGTAGTCGCCGTTGGCGTCGATCCGGTCGTCGCAGTCGTTGTCGATGCCGTCGAAGACCTCGGTCGCGCCGGGGTGTATGTCGTCGTCGTCGTCGTCGCAGTCCTCGGTCGCGTCGTAGCCGTCGCCGTCCTCGTCGGGCGGGCCTGGGTCGTCGGTGTCGGTGTCGCTGTCCGAGTCGCTGTCGTCCGGCCACGCGGTCTCGTACGTGCTGTCGGGGGCCGTGTCCGTGACGGCGGACTCGGGCGCGGTGTCGACGACCTGCTCGGCGGGTTCGATGCAGGCGAGGAGGGTCAGCAACACTTCCTACTGACCGTAGTCCAGAGCGGGCAGGGGTGGCTCCCACCCGTCGCCGTCCAGGTCCACGTAGTAGGCGCCCGTCATGGCCCAGGGCAGGTTGTTCGAGACCGGGCTCATCGGCGCGTCGCCCTCGGCCATCACCACGAAGTGGGCGTCGGCGTCTGCGTCCAGCGAGAATGTCGCGGTGGTCCCCTCGACCTCCTCGATCCGCTCGCCGTCCATGTAGAGCACCAGCCGATCGACCTGGATCCAGTTGGGCGAGAGCGCCGTCACCTCGAGGCTCTCGCCGCCCCCGAGCGTGCTGCCCGGGACGATCGAGGTCTCCAGGAAGGGACCGCGCGTGACGACCGTACTGCCGGACTGGATGTTGTCGACGAGGACGTCGTCGCTCCAGCCCGAGAAGCCGCCGGGCGAGACGAAGAACGTCGAGGACATGCCCAGGTCACCGCTGGTGTGCCCGTGGGTGTCGGATGTGCCCGTGGGCGTGGAGCGCAGGCCGCGGAGCTCCAGGTCCATCCAGAAGGGGAGGTAGTCCGAGTACGAGCCCGAGTTCAGGACCTCGATGGCCTGGAAGTCCTCGGTGAACCGGTCGGGCCGGCCGATGGTGCCCGGAGCCCAGTTGGCCATCTCGCCGACGCCCGAGTCCATCGGGTGGTTCAGCTGGAAGATCGCGTCCGGGTGCTGCTCGGCCATGAGGTCGAACTGCTCCTGGGTCGACTGCACCAGGTGCTCGTACCAGACCCAGACGCCGCCGTTCTGTTCCCTGTCGACAGGCACCAGCGGGTACGCGTTGACGTGGCCTCGGGTGACCGGGCTGATCTCGGAAGCGACCACGCTGGCCAGCTCGCCGTCGAGCCCCATGGCGCCCAAGAGCGGCCGGTAGTCGGCGCTGTGGTCGTGGTCGGTGCCGAAGTGGACCTGCAGTCCTCGCGCCGCCGAGATGGCGATGCGGTCTTCCATCGGGCACTCGCCGTCCTGGCTGGGCGCCGCGTGCTGATGGGGGTCGCCGAGCACGTGGTCGGAGAGCGTGTAGGCCGCGGGGAGCTCGACCTCGACGGTGACCGTCTCGCCGGCGGTGACCGTGACGGTGTCCTGGGCGATCTCGTAGCGCATGCCCTTGTGGGCGAGCACGCCGTACGTGCCGGGGGCGACCGCGAGCGTGATGTCGCCACCGCGGGCCCACCCGGTCGCGGCGGTGCCCTTGAAGCGGCCGGGGAACAGGTCCTCGTCGATCGCGTCGACGGTGCCGGTGAGCTGGACCTCGAACGTGTCCTGGTCGGCGGTGATGGTGACGTAGCCGGGGGTACCCAGCGTGGCGCCGTCCTCGCTGACCCCACGGCCCGCTGCGGGAGGCAGGGACTCGGCGCCGCCGTCGAGCGCCGCGAGCACGTCGGTCCGCACCGTCTCCGCGGCGTAGGCCGAGTAGCTGGCCCAGCCGGGGGCGTGGTCGGCGCTGTGGCCGACGCCCGTGCCGGCCACGACCACCTCGGTCGAGGCGCCGGCGGGCACGCCGATCTCGTAGTTGCCGTCGGCGTCCGTCCGGGCCGTAGTGTAGGGCTCGCCGTCGGCCAGGACCGCGACGTACGCGCCGGCCACCGGTCCGTCGTCCGCGGTGACCGTCCCGCTCACGGTGTCGGTCGTGCCACCCAGCTCGAGCCAGGCGGTGGACAGCTCGCCCATATCGTTGCCGACGCCATACAGCCGCTTCCAGCTCACGGACTCGCCCTCGGCCAGCGTCTGGCTCGGTCCGAACGCCACCACCATCTCGGCGAGCGAGCTCACCAGGCTCGCGGCCGCGTCGAGGTTCAGCTCCTCGCCGGGCAGCGCGAACACTCCGGTCGCCACGTCACCGGCGTTGCTCGTGAAGCCCATCCACTCGTACGTGCCGGTGCCGGGCTGGTCTCGGCCGCTTCCGGGCGTCCAGGGCTTGCCCACGTCCAGGCTGCCTTGCAGGAGATCTCCAGCCGCGAACGTGGCATCTCCGTCGGTCGCGGTGACCGTCGTGTGCACCTCGAGGAAGGACGATCCGGGCTCCAGGACGTAGTCGGTCCGGATGTGCAGCCCGAAGTCCGGAACGATGCCCTCGGACTCGGTGGCGCCGACCAGGATGCGCATGGGGGTCTCGTCGCCCTCGATGCGCACGACCGCGCGCCCCGACAGCCGACCGTCGTCGACGACGTGGACGGTCGTCGCCTCGAGCATCCGACCGACGCCGGCCATGGTCCCCCAGTCGTCGACCAGGTCTCGCCCCAGGTGGCCCCCGGGCCGCACCACGTCTGCATCGACGACCATCCCCGGGTGGTCCATGTAGTAGTGGCCCGGCCGCAGTCCCTGGATGACGAACTGGACACGGTCGTTGTAGATCTTCACGTCTCCAGCGCGGCCTTCGGCGGACACGCCGGCGAAGAGCGCGGACTCGTCGGTGACGACGCCAGCAAGGACCTCGTTCGGGCCGAGTCGCTGGGTGAGATCGGGCGGCGGAGCGGGGTCGCCGGGACCCTGGCAGGCGAGGAGGAACAGCATCGCCCGAATGTATGGGTGGATCGTCGGGTACGCTCGTAGGCGTGTTGACGAAGGACTGTCCGCACTGCGGGGCGAACAACGGCGAGCTGGCGCTGGAGTGCGGCAGCTGCGGCATCGTGTTCGAGCGGTACGGCCGCCACAGCCTGAAGCGGCCTGGGCGCAAGAAGGCCGGCATCGCCGTGCTCCTCGTGGCGCTGGCGGCGGTGCTGGTGGTGGTCGTGGTGGCGCGTCCCACGCCCGAGCCCGGACAGGACCTCGTCGAGGAACCGACCCTGGACTCGGACGTGGCCGAGGTCGCGTCCGACGTCCAGGAGCCCGATGCCGCCCCTCCGGACATCGCCGGAATCCAGATCACCCTGATCCCGGTGAGCGATGGCGACCTGCACCGCGTGCGCGTGCAGATGTCCGCCATCGACAACAAGGTGCGGCCGGCGACGTTCGACGGCGACGTGACGCTGTCCTGGGGGCTCCAGGCGCCCGACCAGCACAACGAGGTGCTGGAGACGGGGCCCTGGATCGACGAGCGCGTGACGCTGCACGAGATCCCGATCGACCCCGGGACGATGCGCGGGAGCGTGCTGGTCGTCGAGGCTCGCGCCCGCGGGCTCGTGAGTGAGGCCTCGCTGGAGCTCTGAGCTGGTGCTCTGAATGGGCTGGCGTCCGCGCACGTAGGCTCTCGACATGACGCTGCTCCTCGCCTTGCTCTCGCTCGCCTCCGCCCAGCAGATCTCCCGGGACGTCGACAAGACCAGCTCGGAGTGGTCGTTCGACGTGAAGTGGAAGGACGCGGCGGGCGAGAAGCACCGAGCCCAGTTCTCCTTGCCCGCCGACGAGGTGAAGGCGGACCTGGACGAGCCGCTGCGGCTGAAGACCAAGCCGTTCCACGAGGACGTCGCCAAGTCCGTGAACGCGTGGGGGAAGAAGCAGAAGGGGACCAAGGTCAAGGCCAAGGGGACGAAGGACGGCGTGTCGATCTCGGTGTCCGGGGACGACGCCCGGCAGGTGCTGAAGGACGCCCAGGTCCAGCTCGAGAGCGCGCGCGACCGGGAGCTGAAGGAGCGCGGCTTCACGACGCTGGACGGCGCCATCGTGCCCGACCACACGCGACACGCGCGTCAGTACGCCTCGGACGTGGCGCCGATCGTCGAGGCGCTCGGCGGTCCGACCAAGGATGCTCGGGTCTTCGCGGACCTGGCGCTGTCTTTCGTGCAGACCATCCCGTACGAGAAGGCCTCGCTGAAGCGGGACCGGTACCGACGGCCGTTGTCGCTGGTGGGTCGCAACCGCGGCGACTGCGACAGCAAGGCGACGCTGTTCCTGGCGCTGATGCGCGAGGCCTACCCGGACATGGAGCTGGGCATCGTCTACATCAAGGGCCACGCGTACGCCGCGGTCGGCCTCGAGCCGGAGTCGGGCGACGACACGCGGCGGTCGGATGGGATCAAGTGGGTGCTGGCCGAGCCCGTGGGCCCAGCCCTGCATCCGGTCGGGGAGATCAGCCGGCGGTCGAAGCGGAAGAGCCGGTTCGGCCGCGCGGAGATCGTGGCGCTCTAGACCCGGACGTACTCGAAGCCGAAGTCCTGCTTGTTGATCCCACGCTTGGGCGCGGCGATCCAGTTCGCGACCTTGCCCGGCTCGGTGACCGCGATCATCAGGCTGTCCACGTACTCGCGGTCCTCGGGCGTGGGCAGCCAGTTGGCCACGTTCGCCTCGTACTCGCTGTGCGTGATGAGGTTGCCCTCGGGGTCGAACGCGTGCTCGGCGTAGATGCCCTGGCGGCGGAAGAACTTCGTGCTGGGCAGCTTCATCGTGAAGTCCACGCCCTCGGCCGCGATGGCCTTGTTCCACCGCTTCACGACGCGCTCGCAGTCCTTGACGTAGTCGTCGCGCAGGACCTCGTTCATGGCGTTTCGGAGGGCGACCTCCTCGACCGTGACCTTGCCGTCGCGGACGACGTCCATCTGGTAGACCTCGTTGATGCACGAGTGGTCGGTGTAGTCCTTCGCCTCGCGCCAGCGGCCCTTGATGCCGGTGCTGAAGTAGTCGGCGGCGTTGCTGCTGATCTCGCTGCCGAACAGGTCGAGGCTGTAGCAGAACCAGTGGTTGATCCACTTCTGGATGGTCGGCAGGTCGATGCCGCCGTTGTCGCGGACGTCGCCGTTCGGGTCCTCCTTCATCAGCTCGCAGGCGCGACGCATGACGCGCTCGAGGCCGAGCTCACCGACGCTCAGGTGGTGGGCCTCCTCGATGAGCATGAAGCGACACGTGCGGGACAGCGGGTCGAACGCCGACTCGGCCAGGGAGCCGAGCTGGTACTTGCCGTCGCGGTCCGTGAACATCGTGAAGCAGAAGAACGTGAGCCAGTCCGGGCAGGGCTGGTTGAACGCGTCCAGGATGCGGGGCTTGTCGGCGTCACCGCTGCGGCGCTCCAGGAGCGCATCGGCCTCGTCGCGGCCGTCCCTTCCGAAGTGCGCGTGCAGCAGGTAGACCATCGCCCACAGGTGCCGGCCTTCCTCGACGTTGACCTGGAAGAGGTTCCGCATGTCCATCAGCGACGGCGCGGTCTTGGCCAGCCAGCGCTGCTGCTCGACCGACGCGGGCTCGGTGTCGCCCTGGGTCACGATGATTCTGCGCAGCTGGTTCCGGAACTCACCGGGGACGGTCTGCCAGACGGGCTTGCCGGCGTGGTCGCCCGCGGGGATGACCCGGTCCCTCTCGGCCTCGGACAGGAAGATGCCCCAGCGGTAGTCGGGCATCTTGACGTGGCCGAAGTTGGCCCAGCCGCCCGGGTCGGTGCTGACCGCGGTTCGCAGGTAGACGTCGTTGCCTTGGAAGCCCTCGGGCCCCATGTCGCCCCACCAGTCGAGGAAGGCGGGCTGCCACTTCTCGAGCGCACGCTGCAGGCGACGGTCGCCGCCCAGGTCGACGTTGTTGGGGATGCGGGACTCGTAGTCGATGGCCTTCATCAGGTCCTCCGGAAGTCGAAGACGGGGCGCTCGGGCTGGCCGTACAGGGTGAGTGCGCCGGCGTCGCCGACAGCGTTGGGGCGCTGGAAGATCCAGTTCTGCCAGGCCGTCAGGCGGCCGTAGATGCGGTTGTCCATGCTCTCGCCGCCGCAGTACCGCAGGTTCTGCTCCATGCCGGTCAGCGCGTCCGGGGACATGCTGGCGCGCTCTTCGATGGCGATGCGCACGTCGTCCTCCCAGTCGATGTCGTCGGGGGACATGGTGACGAGGCCCAGCTCCTCGGCCTCTTCGGCGTCGATCGGCGAGGTGTTCTCGAGCAGCTCGGCGAGCGTGTCGGGCTCGCCGAAGAAGCGGTTCGCCAGGCGGCTCGTGCCGTTGCTCATCGAGTGCCGGCCGTGGTTGGCCGAGCCGAGCGTGACCGCGTTCTCGCCGTTGTCGTCGAGGAACATGTAGGACCGGTCGGCCGACAGCGCGAGCTCGAACAGGACGCCGCTGAACGCGTTGCCCTCCTCGATGAGCGCGAACATCGAGCGGCTCATGTTGTCGAGGCGGCGCAGCGTCCGGCGCTGGAAGGCCAGCGTGCGGATGGCGAGCCAGTCGCCCCCGGCGGCGAGCTCGGCCAACTTCTCGTCCCAGGCGACGACGTTGGCGCCATCACCGGTCGTCTTGATCAGGATGAGGCCCAGGTCCAGGTGGTTGAACCGCAGGTGGAAGATGGCGCGCTCGAGCTCGCGGAAGGCGGCGAGCGACCAGGCCGCGGCGCCCGCGGCGTGCAGCGAGTCGGCATCGGCGGGAGGCACCTCGGTGGGGGCCTTCACGGTCAGGGTGGCCGTGCGACCGGTGCGGTCCATCTCGAGGGTGACGTGGTCCCAGATGAGCCCCGTCTCGGTCACGGTGTCCACCAGCGGGGTCCACTCGATGCCCGTTCCGGTCGGGCCGGTGTACGCGTCGGCGGCTTCGCGAGCGACCTTGGTGATGCCGTCGGCCCACTTGCTGCGCGGGAAGCTGCCGTCGACGAAGCGGCCCTTCACGGCGTCGCGCGACCGGAAGCCCTCGGCCTTCGTGCAGAAGACGTCGGCCAGGTCGCGGCGGACCTTCCGCTTGTCGATGAGGCGGGTCAGGCCGCCGGTCCCGGGGAGCACGCCCAACAGCGGGACCTCGGGGAGGGACACCGCGCTGGAGCCGTCGTCGATGAGGTAGACCTGCTCACACGCCATCGCGAGCTCGTAGCCGCCACCCGCACAGGCGCCGTTGAGCGCAGCGATGAAGGTCGGCATCTCGGGCTCTTCCAGCGAGCACCGGGTCTCGTTGGTGTACTTGCAGAAGTTCACCTTGAAGGGGTGGCTGCTGCTGGCGAGCATGTAGATGTTCGCGCCCGAGCAGAACACCCGGTCGAGCGCGCTGGTCACGACGACGGTCTTGGCCTCGGGGTGCTCGAACGTGACGCGGCAGACGGCGTCGTAGAGCTCGATGTCCACGCCCATGTCGTAGCTGTTGAGCTTGAGCTCGTACCCGGGGCGCATGCCGCCGTCTTCCTGGATGTTCATCGCGAGCGTGGCGACGTCGCCGTCGAGCTCGAGCTTCCAGTGGGTCCAGTCGTAGGGCTTCGTGTCGAAGCTCACCGGGGTGTCGGGTGCCTTTGCCATGTGGGATACCTCGCAGGTCGGGACGCACCATAGTGCGCATGCACACATTTGCAAGTCCGATCTGGTGCATTATAGTGCGGTTTGAATGGACCTCACCAAACTGGGACAGAGGGTGCGCGAGCACCGCACACGCCGAGGATGGAGCCAGAAGCAGCTCTGTGAGCGAGCCGGCGTCAGTCCGCGGTTCCTGGTGCAGGTCGAGCGCGGCGAGGCGAACCCGTCGATCTCCCGACTGAGCGAGATCGCCCAGGCGCTCGAGGTGAGCGTCACCGCCCTGATCACGGGCCTGGGTCCCCAGGACGCGACCGACGAGATCGCGACCCACGCGGCCGACCTGGACATCCGGACGCGCCGTCGCCTGCTTCTCCGTCTGAGGGGCCAGGTCCGCGAGAAGGTCGCGCTCGTGGGCCTGCGCGGAGCCGGCAAGAGCACGATCGGACAGGCGCTGGCGGCTCGAACGGGGGCCCGGTTCGTCGAGCTGGATCGGCGCGTCGAGGAGCTGGCTGGCATGTCCCTGTCCGAGGTCTTCGAGTTCCACGGCGCCGAGCGCTACCGCGAGCTGGCCCGAGGTGCTCTCGACCAGGCCCTCTCCGAACCGGGGGCCTCGGTCCTGGAGATCGGAGGCTCGCTGGTCCACGACGCGGAGCTCTACGCCGCTCTGCGAGCCGCCTGCCGCGTGGTGTGGCTGCGGGCCTCGCCACAGCAGCACCTGGACCGCGTGCGTGCCCAGGGCGATCTCCGCCCGCTGGCTGGCTGGGCCGATCCGCTTGGGCAGCTCACCACGATCCTGGGCTCGCGGTCACCGCTGTACGCGCTCGCGGAGCTGCACTTGGAGACCCAGGAGCTGGGCGTCGAGGGGGTCGTCGACGCGCTGGTGGCGTCGCGCTGAGGACCGACGACGGCCCTCAGTCCAGGTACCCCAGCGCCCTGAGTCCCTGGAGCGTGTCCTCGTCCGCGTCCACCTCGACCATGTCGGGCTCACGCAGGACCACGCTGGACCGGTAGTCGTCCAGGTCGGCGCCCAGCCGTCGAGCCAGGTCGGGCTTCTGCACCAGCAACGAGGAGGTCTCGTCGCCGTCACGGTAGAGCGCGCTCCCGCCGTTCCACTCCATCAGCTTCCAGTCGTCGCGGACGACCATCCAGCTGCCTTGATCGACGCTCGTCAGGCCGCCGCGGTACCCGAAGACCGGGCGCTCGGGCAGGCCGCGAGTCAGGTCGACGCCTTCGACGCCGTTCCGGTGCTTCTCGAGGCCGGCCAGCGACGCCAGCGTCGGCACGACATCGACCTGGCTGACCGGCTCGTGCACGATCTCGCCCGCTGGTAGGCCGGGGCCGGTCATGAACAGGACCACGTCGTTCACCTCGGCGTACGTCCGCGTGTCTCCGCCGTGGCCCCAGGCGCCGTGCTCGCCGAACGCGTCGCCGTGGTCCGAGACCACCACGATGATGGCGTCCTGCATCTCCAGGTCGCGCACGATGCGGCCGATCCAGCGGTCCATGTACGCGATCTCGCTGGCGTAGGCGGTCTGCAGGTCCGCGTCGGGGTCGCCATGGCGGCGGTACGGCATGTGGGCGTCCATCAGGTGCACCCAGACGAAGTCCGGTCGAGCGTCGGTGTCGAGCTCGTCCTTCCAGTCCATCAGCTGGCCATGCACGACCTCGGCCGGGGCCGGCGCCATCCCGCGTGCCTCGAGGCTCCACTGCTGGGGGCCCTCGTCGACGTGCTCGGGGCCGTCGTGCACGATCGAGTCGTCGACACCGAGCTTCTCGTACAGGGTGAAGCCGCGGCTGAACCCCTGGGGACCGTCGATGAGGTGGTTCGTCGTGACCCCGGCGGTCTGGTAGCCCTCGCGGCGGAACCGCTGGGCGACGGTGGACGTCTTCTTGTCCAGGACGGGGAGGGGAAGCACGGTCCGGCCCTCTTCCTCCGCGCGAGCACGGGCCGGGATGGGTCCCTCGACGACGCCGTGGGTCGTCGCGTACTGGCCGGTCATCAGGCTCATCACCGCTGGCGGTGTCCACGAGCTGACCGAGTGGGCGTTCGTGTAGACGACCCCCGACTCGGCGAGGGCGCGAAGCTCGGGCGTGGCGTCCCCTTCGAGATCCAGGTGGTCCGCTCGCATGGTGTCCAGGACGAACACCAGGACGTCGGGGTCTTGGGCGAGGGCGGAACCGAGGAGCGCGTAGAGCATGTCGGCAATGTAGGGAGTCCAGACGGCGAATCCGGTTGCGCGGCGCCGTCACCGGAGTGTCAGTCCCCGTCTCCGAATCGCAGCGTCTGCCGGTAGATCCGCGTCACGCCGTTCTGCCCGTCGAGCCAGCTCGTGTCGGGCTGGTCGGGGTCCGAGCTGTAGTTCCAGACCTCGTAGGAGCCGTCGCCGCCGAGCACGCTTGCGAAGCAGGTGTCGCCCGCGGAGGGGAGGTCCAGCACCCAGCTCACGACGAGCTCGTCCGGGTCGACCTCCCACAGGCTGCACCGCTTGGGGTGCTGCCAGTAGTCGACGCTGTAGAAGCGGAACGCGTCCTCGTGGTCCATCCCCTCGGACTGCAGATCGAAATGGCCGCTCTCGGTCACGTTCCGGCGCCCGACCAGCCAGATGCGGCCGGCGTCCTCGAACACGAGCGGGCTGTCGTACTTCTTCAGGTCCCGGTTGCACGTCCAGTCCCGGTCGCTGTCCGCCTCGCCGCGGCAGATCAGCGAGCCGAACCCGTCGGCGTCCCCGGCCTCGTTCCGAGCCACGGCGATGACGCGCCCGTCGGGCAGGCGAGCGAAGTCGGTCTCGCTCGCTCCGCCGGTGATGACGACGTCACCCTCCCAGTCGAGGCCGTCCTCGCTGGTGAGCCACTTCACCTCGAGCTGCGGGTAGCCGTCCTGGTCGTAGATCTCGCCGCCGCCGGTATAGCCGACCATGGTGGGCTCGCCGTCCATCCAGCGCGTCCGCCAGGGGATGAACCCATCGTCGAAGATCCAGGTGGGCTCGGACCACTCGGACCCGTCGAACACCGTCCGCATCGTGCCCTGGGGCTCGAACGCCAGCCGGTCGGTTCCGAGCACGGCGTAGTGGAGGATGAGCTCGTCCTCCATCGCGAGGAACCGGGGCTCGCGCAGGTCGGTCGCCATGAAGATGGGCAGGCTGAGCTCCCACGTCTCCTTGTCGCTCGAGCGCATCACGTAGAGATGCACCTCATCACTGGCGAAGTGGTCGGGGGCGGTCCGGAAGACGAACCAGGTCTCGCCCTGCCACTCGACGACGTCGAGGTTGTTCGCGCTGTCCAGGACCTCGACCTGGGCTGGGATCCCGGCGCTCGGCACGACCTGGATCAGCTCGCCGAGCTCGGGCAGCTCGACCGCGGAGTCCTCGGGCGCATCCGTGCAGGCGAGCCCCAGGAGCAGCGACGTCACAGGAGCTCCTCGACCTCGGGGTCCAGGTACAGCCCGTCGTTGGCCTCGCGGGCCCAGGCGGTGTCGACCGTACGCAGCGCGCGGACCGCCAGGATCTGGACCGGCCGGAGCTCGCTCCACATCGCGGTCTCCAGGAACCGCAGGGCCGAGGTGTCGACCTTCTTGCCAGCGACCAGGTCAATGCAGCGGTCGCACAGGAGCGCCGCCCAGTCTTCGCTCGGGTCGTCACCAGCTGCCTCAGGGCGCGGGCCGGCGACCTCGGTCACGACGAGCTTGCCGCCCGTCTCGCACAGCTCGCACTTGCTCTTCGCGCGGCGCGACAGGTTCTTGCCCAGCGCGGCGACGGCGGCCTTGTGCGCCTGGTCCTTGTCTCGTCCCTTGGCCATCAGTCGCTCTCCTTCGAGGTCCGCTCCACGGTCAGCGGGCGCATGCAGTCGGGGCACTGCTCTTCCATCCGACCCCCACCGTACTGTCCGCCGGGCAGCTCGACGGTCTTGTCGCAGCCGGGGCAGGTCGTCCCGATCCGCACGAGCTCGCTCGCGGTGCTCCAGACGCGCCAGGCCAGGAAGAAGCCCAGAAGCGGGAGCGCCCAGGTGGCGACGAAGTGGACGACCGGGATGAACGCCGAGCAGGCCCCGGCGACCAGGCCGCCGATGGCGAGAGCCGCGGCCTTGGGGCCTCGCTTGGAGACGTCGTGCTCGATGAGCGTGGCCGTTCCTGGCTTGGACTTGCCGGTGTCGGTCCTCACCAGGACAGGGACGCTCACTCTCTCTCCATGGCGGACTCGGCCTGGAGCATGCGCGCGAACCGCTCGCCGCCTTCGCCGTCCTCGAACGGGCAGTTAACGGTCAGCTCGCCCAGCGTGGTGGTGACCGTCGGGCTCTCGATGTCGCCGTACGCGGTCACCGTGGCTCCGTGGATCGGCACGCGGGCCTCCTCGGTCCACAGCTCGAAGCGCACGACCTCGCCCTCGATGACGAGGCAGCCGCTGGAGCCATCGCCCAGCCTGGAGTGGTCGTGGTACAGGTCCGGCAGCCCGTCGGGGGGGATGATCTCCCGGCGCCGCAGCTCCTCGACGCGCCACGTCTCGATCACGACGCCGCCGACCAGCTCGTGGGGGCTGATCGCGTTCTCGATGAGGCCCTGCATGCTGCCCATGGCGCACAGCAACGCGCTGGTGGCGATGGCGAGCAACAGGAGCGCGTACGCGGCGAGGCCCAGGCTCTGGATCCACGCGAAGCAGCCCTTGGGCTCGATGAGCTCGTCCGAGGCGGCGTCCAGGTGGGGCCGGGTATTGGGGTCACCGTCAGGCATCGCGCGCGGTCTAACTGGTTAGACGGCCCGCTCGCCCGAGGTCCTCATGAGCGCAGCCACCACCACGACGAAGTTCAAGGGGACCAATCCCCTGATCCGGCTGGAAAAGAAGCTGATGCGGGAGATCGGCAAGGCGAACGGCGACTTCGACCTCATCAGCGCGGGCGACCGCATCATGGTGGCGATGTCCGGCGGCAAGGACAGCTACGCCATGCTGCAGCTGCTCCAGCGCATCAAGGTCAAGGCGAACCTGGACATCGAGCTCATCGCGGTGAACCTCGACCAGGGTCAGCCCGACTTCCCCGCGCACCTGCTCGAGGGCTGGCTGAAGGACCACGGCTACACCTACAAGATGCTGAAGCGGGACACCTACAGCATCGTCCTGGACAAGATCCCCGAGGGGAAGACGTACTGCTCGCTGTGTTCGCGGCTGCGTCGCGGGATCCTGTACACGGCGGCCCAGGAGCTGGGCTGCAACAAGATCGCGCTCGGGCACCATCGCGACGATCTGATCGAGACCGTGCTGCTGAACCTCTTCTACTCGGGCCAGCTCAAGTCGATGGCGCCGAAGCTGTTCGCGGACAACGGGAAGAACGTCGTCATCCGGCCGCTCGCCTACTGCGCGGAAGAGGACATCGCGGCGTACGCGAAGCTCGTCGACTTCCCCATCCTGCCGTGCAACCTGTGCGGCAGTCAGGACAACATGCAGCGCCAGCAGATCAAGGCGATGCTGACGGACCTCTCGACGAAGAACCCGGCGGTCAAGGGCAACATGATGAGTGCGCTGCGGAACATCAAGGGCACCCACCTGCTCGACCCCGAGCTCCTGGCCCTGCAGGGTGGAGCGCCGACCATCAGCGCGTCCGAGGACCTCATTTGACGACGGTCCTGGTCACCGGTGCAGGCGTCCGGCTGGGGCGGGCCATCGCCGAGGCGTTCCTGGCCGATGGCGCGACGGTCTTCACCCACTACAACCGGTCCGTCCCCGACCACGGCGAGCCCGTCCAGGCGGATCTGACGGACATGGACTCGCTGTCGGCCCTGTGCGAGAAGGTCGGTCAGGTTGACGTCCTGGTCAACAACGCGGCCGGCTGGGACAAGGTGCCGCTCGCCGACGTGACACCCGAGACCTACGACTGGATGCAGGCGCTCAACACGCGGGCGCCGTACTTCCTCATCCAGAAGCTGGCGCCGACCTGTGTCATCAACCTGCTGGACGTCGAGGTCGAGCGGCCCGTCGGGGGCTACTCGCACTACACCGTCAGCAAGGCCGGGCTCGAGGGCATGACCCGCGCCCTGGCCAAGGAGCTGGCTCCGCGGACTCGCGTGAACGCCATCGCTCCCGGGACGGTCCTGATGCCCGAGGGCATGTCGGCCGAGGTCCAGGAGCGGCTGCGATTGGCCACTCCGCTGGGCCGCTTCGGAGGCGCCGGCCCCATCGCCCAGGCCGCGCTCTACCTCGCCTCGGCGAGCTGGGTGACGGGACAGACGCTGCACGTGGACGGCGGACGGAGGCTCGCGTGAGGACGACCATCTCCATCGATCAGATCGAGGTCGACTGCCTGATCGGCTGTCTGGAGCACGAACGCCAGACGGTCCAGCGCATCCGTGTCGACCTGTCGCTCGACCTGGACACCGAGGCCGCGGCGCGGAACGAGTCGCTCGGGCAGACCTGGAACTACGCGGACATCACGGACATCGTGACCTTCGTCCTGCAGTCGGGCCGCTTCTACTTGCTGGAGACGGCGGGCCATGTGCTGGTGCGGACGCTGCTCCTTCCACCGGCCCCGGCCGAGGAACGCCCGGCCGTCACGGCGGCCAGCGTCACCATCACCAAGTACGGCGTGTTGCCGGGCGAGGCGCGCCCTCGCGTGCGGGTGGAGGCGACCCGGGACGAGGTCGTGCCGGCCCAGGAAGAGAAGGAGTGGGGGACCGTCGACGTCATCGACGAGACCCGGCTGTTCGGCGTCTACCGGCTGAACGTCGACGGCGAGATCCCGAACCACGTGCACCGCCGCATGCGCGAGTCCGAGCTGGTCCTGACCGAGGGCCTTGTCGGCTGGCAGGACGATGGCGCCGACACGCCCCTGGCTGTCGGTCGCGTCGTCGAGTGGAAGAACGACCAGCCGCACGGCTACCGCGGTCGCGGCAGCATCCTGTGCATCGACACGCCGCCGTTCGCTCCCTCGGACGAGGTCGAGGTCTCTCGCGGTGGGTAGGGCGCTCGTCACCGGAGGCGGCTCGGGAATCGGGCTCGGCATCGCTCGCGCCCTGCGGGATGCGGGCCATGAGGTCACGGTCGTGGGCCGTCGCGAGGAGGTCCTGGTGGCGTCGGGCTTCGACTACACCGTGGCGGATGTGACCAGCGGGAGCCTGCATATGGTCGGGGTCGATCACCTGGTGAACTGCGCCGGCCACCTGGAGATGGCGCCGGTGGGGGAGTGGACCGCCGAGGTATGGCGCCGACTGCACGAGGTCCACGTGGTCGCGCCGGCGATGCTCGCCCAGGCGTTCGCCGCGCAGGCCTGCCAGGTGGGTGAGGGCACCATCACGAACATCGCGAGCACGCTCGCGGTTCGGACGGATCACGGGCTGGCGGCCTACTCGGCGGCGAAGGCCGCCCTGGTCTCGCTCACGCGCTCGCTCGCCATCGAGCTGGCTCCGCGCATCCGCGCCAACGCCGTGCTGCCGGGCGTGGTGAAGACCGCGATGACGGGGAGCCGGGCCGACGACCTGGTCGGTCTGCATCCGCTCGGACGGCTCGGGACACCGGACGACATCGGGCAGGCCGTGGCCTACCTGGTCGCCAACGCCCAGGTCACTGGCGAGGTTCTCTCGGTGGACGGGGGCTTGCTTCTCTGATCAGCCAGCGTCGGTGCTTCTCCAGGTCGTCGGGGAGCACGGCCTCGAAGTCGAGGCGCTTCCGCGTGAACGGATGGACGAACCCGAGCTTCCAGCTGTGGAGCGCTGGACGCCGCAGTGACCGGTCGCCCTTGCGTCCGTAGAGCGGGTCGCACAGGACGGGGTGCTTGGCCTCGGCCAGGTGGATTCGGATCTGGTGGGTCCGGCCGCTCTCCAGCCGCGCCTCGACCAGCGAGATGCTGCGGGGCAATGCCTCGATCAGCTGCACGTGGGTGACGGCGTGCTGGCCGCCCTCGGGCACGGTGGCGCGCAGGCCGGTGTACTCATCTCGGCCCAGGTAGGACTCGATGGTCCGTGGGGTCTTCGACATCTGGTTCCAGCAGAGCGCCAGGTAGCGCCGGCGCACTTCGCGCTTCTCGAGCAGCGCCTTCAGGGCGTTCTTCGCCGCCGTCGTGCGGGCCACCATCATCAGGCCGCTGGTGCCCTCGTCCAGCCGATGGACCGGGTGCGCCTGGCCGAAGATGCGGGCCATGAGCGAGATGAGGTTGTCGTCCTGGCCGCGCTTGGGGGCCGCCACGCTCAGGAGCCCGGGAGGCTTCCAGACCACCAGAAGGTGCTGGTCCTCGAAGATCACGGACGCATCGCGACCCACCACGATGCGGGGGGCGTTGGGGCGGTACTTCACGTCGGCCGGATCGACCATCCGTCCCAGGTCCGCGCTCGGCGTGCCCTTGACCCAGACCTTGCCGGTCTGGCCGGCCTTCTTGGCGGTCGCGCCCTTCATCCCGAGGCCGCGCAGGACCTCGCCAACCGTCACAGCCACTGGACCTCCGTGATGACCACCGTCCGGACGCCGCCGGGTGTGGTGATCTTGACCTCGTCGTCGACTTCCTTGCCGACGAGCGCGCGGCCGATGGGCGACTTGTAGCTGATCTTGCGGTTCTTGATGTCGAGCTCGTCCTCGCCGACGATCTGGACCGTCGTCTCCTCGCCCTTGTCGTCCTCGTACGTGACGGTGGCCGAGAAGCGCACGATGTCGCCGGTCATCTCGGTGGGATCGACGACCTCGATGCTCTCGAGGCGCTTCTTCAGGTAGTGCAGGCGTCCGTCGATCTGACGCAGGCGCTTCTTGCCGTACTGGTACTCGGCGTTCTCAGACCGGTCGCCGAGCGAGGCGGCCCACGCCACCTCGCGGGTCATGTGCGGGCGCTCGACCTTCATCAGGTGCTCGTACTCGTCGACGATGGCCTTGAAGCCCTGTGGGGTGATGTACGAGGGCATGAGCTCCGAGGGGTGTGCCCGGCGTCTATCGCCCTGCGGACTCGGCGGCGGCGGACCACTCGGCCCACAGAGGCTCGGGGCGCCCCAGCTCGTCCAGCCGAGCGCCCTCGGCGGCCAGGAACAGCGTCAGTTCCTCGACGGTGGTCCGAGCCAGCGGGCCCGAGGGGACGGACTCGGCGAGGTCGCCCTGACCGAGCGCCGTCCAGCGGGATGCGGCGGTCTCCAGGTGGTGGTCCAGGGCCTGGCGCGAGCCCGGGCTCAGCCGCCCCACGACGGACAGCTCGGTCCAGTCCACCTGGGCGCCACCCAGCGTCCCGGGGCCGATCTGGGGCAGGTCGCGCTCGCCTTCGGGGGGCTCGACGAAGCCGACGCCCTCGTGGTGGATCTCTCCGCCCGGCATGACGGCCTCGGGCCGAGGAGGCTCGGCCGCGAGGGGGCTGAGCAGGATGTACATCGAGGCCAGCCCCAGCACGCCGGCGACCTGGGTGGGCCAGCGCTCGAGCACGACCAGGGGGCCTCGCTCGGCCGTGTTCCAGGCGGCGTGTCCGGTGCGGACGAGGACTCCGAGCCACACCGCGTAGCCGAGCAGCATGCCGCTGACGGTGGCCTCGTCGACGAACAGATCGAGGTGGGGGACTCCGAGAGCGCCGACGGCACAGGCCAGCGAGACCGGTATGGCCCACTTCGGCGCCTCGTCCTCGAGGGCCCAGGTCCCGAGCCAGACGATGGCAGGCAGGTAGAGCGGGGCGTACAGGACGTGGAACGCGACCGCGTCGGTGCCCAGCCAGGCCAGGACGGCCATCGCGGCGCCCACCAGGACGGTGCGGTCCGGACGCCAGAGCGACAGCAGGCCGGCACCCACCACTGTGACGATGCCGAGCCCGCCGTGTCGGATCTCAGCGAGAGCCAGCGCCCACCCAGGCAGGTCGCCCGTGATCATCCACCAGGGGGCGATGGTCGTCTGGAAGCGCGCGGTGTCCTGGAGCGCCTGGACGAACTCGGGCGGGCTGGTCGCGATGAACGAGAGGCCGAGCACCGGGAGTCCCAGCGCCAGGCCGCCGAGCACCGCCTTCCGGTGGCGCCACGCGAACGGAAGAGCGACGAAGACGGGCACGAGCTTGATGGCGGCCGCGAGCCCGAAGAGCGCCCCGGCCACGCCGTCCCGGTCCCGGTGCAAGGCGAGCATGCCGAGCGCACAAAGGAGCGCCAGCAGGACGTTGACCTGACCCAGGCGGGCCGCCTCGGCGACCGGGGCGAAGCCGGCGGCCAGCACGACGCCGCCCGCGATGAGCGTCCATCGGTCGCCTTTGCGAGGCACGACCGCCCCGACGAGCGCGCCGCTGGCCAGCAGCACGACCCCCCAGATCCGCGTGAACGTCTCCCAGGCGAACAGCGCGAAGGGGGCGAACAGCGGGCCCACGGTGGCGGGGTAGAGCGTGCTCCACAGCGCGGCGCCGACATCCATCCCCCGGTCGGCGTACACCTGCTTCAGCGAGGCCTGCGCCACCGGGCTCAGCCCCTCGAGCCAGGCCGCACCGTAGAGGTAGAGCGGCAGCGCGTCGCTCATGCGCGAGGACCGGTCGCTCAGAACCGACTGGCTGGCTGCCCAGCCCACAGCGGCGATGGCGGCCACGGTCAGGAAGACGCGGGCTGCCGTTCTTCGGTTGGACACGCTCATCGGGTGATGAACACCGGGACCTGGCTGGCCCCCGAGCTCACGTTCGCGACTTCCCCGTCGGCGAGCCGGCACAGGAAGCCGGCCAGTCGTCCGTGGATGAGGAATGGGGCCAGGTCGACGCTGCGCTCGTGGACCCGGTAGCCGTCACGGGCATCGGGGAAGCCGACGCGCTGCTCGGGCACGCGGTCCTGCACGACCTGCAGCTCCTCGCGGGCGATGGCGCGCTCCCACTCGGCGGCATCGACGCGCCAGCCCAGCACGACGTCGCGCCCGCCGTGTCCGGTGGCCGGCTTGATCACCAGGCTCTCCTGGTCGCAGCGTATGCGCTCGATCAGCGGATCGTCGACCTGGGGCACGAGCTGGGTCCACGGCACGCACTGCTCGACCATCCGTCGCTCGGCGCTCGAGAACCGCTCCTGCATGTCCGGGTCGTGCAGCATCGCGAACAGGCCTTTGCCGTGGAGGACCACGCTTCGGAGCGAGTTCACCAGGCAGATCGAGCCCGCCCGGTACGCATCGAGCAGCGCGCGGCACTCTTCGGGGTGGGCCAGCATGTCGGCGACCAGCAGGCGGCGGTAGACCAGGTCGAACGAGACGCCGTGGGCCGAGAGCGTGGTGCCGTCGAAGTCCAGGTCCCGGGGATCGACGACCTCGCAGCGGGCCCCGGTCGCGCGGAAGTGCTGGCGGAACAGCTCGAACTCCGAGGACGTGGGCACGTCGCCGAAGTCGACGATCGCGACGCTCGGGTGGCCGCGGCCTCCCCAGCTCGTGAACACCTCACGCAGCGCGCGGACCAGCGCGGACGAGGCGCTGATGGCCGCCATCGGGGGCATGGTCGCCATGATGGGGTCCCGCTCGAAGACCTGGACCAGCGCATCCGAGTAGGCGATGCCGGCAGGGGACTCGCCGTTGAGCTCCAGGAAGCGGGGCTGGCCGTCGACGACGAAGCAGTCCACCCGCGCGATCACGGCGGCCGAGGCGTAGCCGGGCTCGATCCGGGCCAGGGCCAGGGCGTCCTCGCTGAGCCCCATCCGCGTCGCCATCGAGTCCGGGCGGCCGTCCAGGCCGTCGTCGATGACCGCCTGACGGACCGCCTTGATGGCCTTGTGGAACAGACTCAGCTGGCGGGTGAACCGCTTGACGAGCGCCTCGTCGATGAAGTGCGGCCGGCGGTGGACGCACAGGGGACGGCCGCCGTAGACCGCGCCGGAGGCCTCGACCCCGCGCAGGAACACCTCGGGCGAGCGCGAGTCGGCCTCGAGGTGCGCGTGCCAGAGCTCGACAGGGTTCATCCACACCGGGTGTGTCAACGTCACCGGTTATCGGTGATCGATGCCCTCAGGCTACGCCGATCTGCTCGGACAGACCGCTGTGATGGAGCGTCTCGTCGACGCTGCATCGCGCGACGAGCTGCACCACTGCTACCTCTTCGAGGGACCGCCCCAGGTCGGTAAGCACACCGCTGCGCTCCGGCTCGCGATGGCGGCGGCCTGCACCGGATCCGGTGTGCGCCCATGCGGACGCTGCAAGATGTGCAACCAGTTCCACAAGCGCACGCACCCCGATCTGATCGAGATCGTGCCGGACCCGTCGCGAAAGAGCGGGACCATCGGCGTGGGTCAGGTCCGCGAGCTGATCCGTCAGGTCCGGCTGCGCCCGTACGCAGCTCGCCGGCGCACGGTCATCATCGATCCGGTCGACATGCTGGTGCCCCAGGCCGCGAACGCGCTCTTGAAGACGCTCGAGGAGCCACCGCCCGGGACGGGCTTCATCCTGGTGACCTCGCGCGTCAGCTCGCTGTTGCCGACGGTGCTCTCCCGAAGCCAGCGGGTTCGGTTCCGCGCGGTGCCCGAGGACGTGCTCGTCCCCTGGCTGGTCGAGCGGAAGGTCGAGCACCCCGAGCGGTGTGCGCGCCTGGCGATGGGCTGCCCGGGCGCTGCGCTGGAGCTCGGCAAGGGCGGCCTCGAGAAGCTGGACGCCGTCCGGGATCATGTCGTCGAGCTGGTCGAGGGCGGCACGCGGTTCCGGCTCGCCGAGCTCGAGAAGGTCGGCAAGCGCAAGGACCCGAAGAAGGAGGCGCTGGCCCGCATCGCGGCGCTCGAGACGCTGCTGCGGGACGTCGTCGCGTTCTCGTGTGCGGCGGGGGACCGACTGCTGAACGCCGACCGGCCCGACGTCGTCGCGCGCTGGGCCGTCCGCCTTTGGCCGCGCGGCATCGAGCGTCTGCAGGAACAGATCGACCTCTCGCGTCAGCGGATGGAGGTCAACGTGAACCCACGGCTGATGATGGAGGCGCTGTTCGCTCACGTCGACAGGGAACTGGCGGAGTGACGACAGCATGATCTTCGACAGCCACTGCCACCTCGACCCCAACACGTACGGCGGAGACGCCGGGGTCGACGCCGTCGTCGAGACCGCCCGAGCGGCCGGGGTGACGCGCATGCTGACCGTCGGCGCCGGCTACGGACATGGCACCGCCGCTCGCAGCGTCGCCGTCGCCGAACGCCACGAGGGCATCTGGGCCAGCGTCGGGGTGCACCCCCACGACGCCGCGCTGCTCGACGACACGGGCTGGGACGAGCTCCGCGGCCTGGCGGCTCGCCCCAAGGTCGTCGCCTGGGGCGAGATCGGCCTCGACTTCTTCTACGACCACAGCCCCCGCGACACACAGCGTCGAGTGTTCCGCGAGCAGATCCGCGTCGCCCGCGACCTGGACCTTCCGATCATCATCCACGACCGGGACAGCGACGGCGAGTGCCTGCGGGTCCTGGACGAGGAGGGGGCCTTCGAGGGCGGCGTGCTCTACCACTGCTACGCCGGCGACGTGGCCCAGATGGAAGAGCTCGTCGGGCGCGGCGCGGTGATCTCGATCCCCGGCGTCGTCACCTACAAGAAGGCCGCCGAGATGCAGGCCGTCGCGGCCCAGGTCCCCGGACACGCGTACCTCGTCGAGACGGACGCCCCGTTCCTCACGCCCGAGCCGCTGCGCGGACGACGGAACGAGCCGTGCCACACCGCGCTGACGGTGGACGCGGTGGCGCGACTCCGCCAGGTCGACGCAGCCACCGTGGCTCGCGAGACCTGGGAGAACGCCTCCCGCTTCTTCGGACTGCCGGTCGAGTGATCCCCGCCGGCGGGTCCTCTCAGCCCTTGGCGGGCTTCGCCTCGGCGGGCGCGTTGGCGTCGGCCTCGGGCGTGTGCACCGGGAACGACGGCGTGGTGCCCTTGTTGCGGCGCTCGGCCTTGGCGCTGCGGCCGGCCTTCTTGGCGCGCAGCTTGCGGCGGAAACGGGTCTCTTGCGTGTTGGAAGCCACGTGGCGCTCCGAGTCGAGGGGTAGAACCGCCGCTGACTATGCGATGGCGCCAGCGGTGTCAACGGTCGGTCGCCTCGGGCCTCGACACTCTCTTCGCTCGATCGGCCTGTGGTGGGGGTTTGAGCGTACCCAACATCGGTACGCTCGTTGGTCGTAATCGGACGGTTCCTGCCGTTCCGCCTGGACAATCGGTCGAGTGAGGCTCAACCGCCCCGGATCCGGGACTCGCAGGCACTCCGGTCGCAGGTTGCTTGGGCCGGTCGCCTCCCCAATGGCGACGTCGCTGAGAGATGCCTTTGGGCGTCGACCGGGCGGCTTGGCGATCAGGAGAAACCGTGACCATCCCGCACAGATTCTCCAGGGCTTCGCCGGGACGATGGTCGTGGACGGCGGCTCCAGCTTCAACGCCGCCGCCAGGGTGGCTGGGGTGAAGCGCGCGGGGTGTTGGGCCCAGCAGCCGGCTCGAACCACACCTTCCTTGGAGGCCGCGCGGTTGAACGAGCTGCCGCCATCGGCGACCAGGGTGCCCCGGAAGTCGGCCAGGATCTGTGCGGGATGGTCTCCGGTGCCCTTGCGGG
>JAAESX010000195.1 GCA_024228935.1 Pseudomonadota bacterium | reverse complement strand
GACCCACCGGTCGTCGCGCTCGTAGTGCGGCGGCATGTAGGGGTTCCAGGCCTGGACCAGGTGGAGCTCCAGGGGCAGGTCGACGCGCGTGCCGTCCTCGAGCTCGTGGACGAGGGTCAGGTCCCAGCGGTTCGTGCGCAGGTTGAAGCCCGCCACCTGGAGCGCGAACTCCTCGCCGGACAGCGAGACCGCGCCGGCGAGGTCGCGGTCCACGACGGGCTCGTCCTCGTGCAGGCGGCGAAGCTGGACGGGATCGCCGTACTGGACGAGCTCGTCCTGGGCGAGTCGGTCGTCCGCGAGGTCTACGAACCCCAGGTCGCCTTCGGGGGCGCGCCGGAAGCTCCACATCGTCTCGAAGATCGGCTTGAAGTAGTAGCCGACCTCGCCTTCCTGCATGCCGGCGACGCGCAGCTCGCGGCTGGCGTTGCCCTTGCCCGTCTGCTGGATGCTCACCCGCGTGGTGATCCAGGTCTCCTCGGACCACGCCTCGGGGGGCAGGACGGGGCCGTGGATGGTCCAGTCCTCGGCCGGCAGGCGGATGTCCGACATGCCCGAGCGGATGTCGTCGGGCTTGTAGAACGGCTCGTCGTCGCACTCCTCGAAGTAGCAGTAGGGGTGCGTCGGGGTCGATCCCAGCAGGTCGAAGTCGGCGATCTTCGTGACCACGGCGCCGAACCGGTCGATGAGCATGACGGTGCTGGCCGAGCTGTCGATGGACTCGCCCCGGTACTGCCCGCGGAAGGGGTGCTCGATCCAGTGGGCGACCTCGGGGGGCGTGCCCGAGTCCAGGTAGTAGACGGTCTTGCCGTCCTCGGAGAGCCAGACCATCGTCTCCATCGACACGGCGGCCGGGCCCCACTCGAAGATGCGGCCGTCCGGGCCTTCCTTGTACCCGGCGCCCGGCGCGGTGATGCGGCCCAGGTGCCAGCCCTTGTGGTCCGTGACGTGCTCGGGGAAGAACACGGGCAGGTCCTTGGACTGCCCCCAGCCGTCCATCCACTCGGTGCTCACGAACAGGTTCGCGAACTTCCGGCGGTAGAACATCTGGCGGTCCGAGCTCAGGACCGCCAGCTCGTCGGCGTCGGCCGTGATGGCCAGGATGCGGGTGGCCTGGGAGAACTCCTCGTCGAAGGTGTAGGTCACGCCCTCGGGCGCGTTCCCGGCCTGCGTCCAGCCGTCGACGTCGACGTACTGGCGCCAGTCCTCTTCGCTGGCCGTCTCGAAGTGTCGGTCCACCACGAAGCCGTTGCGGGCGCCGTCCGTATAGGACGTGTCCGCGGCCATCGCGTCCTTCTCCTTGCCCTCGAGTCGGTAGGGGAGGCCGCCGTTCACGCCGAACGGCTTCCAGGGCAGATCCGTGACCCATTCCTTCTCGCCCGCGGGGCGCTTGAAGCGGGGCTTGTACCAGACCCGCCCGTCGACCAGGGCGAAGTAGTAGTAGTCGTTCCAGGCCTGGAAGCTGGTCTCCATCGCGAGCGTCGCGGGGAGGTCGGCCGAGGTCTCGTACGGCGACTCGGGGTAGTCGGTGGCGTCGAGCGAGGCGAGGTGGTGCTCGACGCGCAGCTCCTCGATCCGGTCCTCGACAGGGCCGGCGAGGACGAGACCGATGAGCGCCAGCATCAGCCCAGCTCCACGGTCAGCTCGGACAGCGCCGCGGGGAGGCGCTGGACTTGGGTGAGCACCTCGTCGTGGGTCAGGCTTCGTTCCGGGTGGTTGAACTCGAGCTCGAGCGTGATGCGCTTGTGGCCGTCGGGGACGCCCTTGCCCGAGTAGACGTCGCGGACGCCGTGGCGGACGAGGTGGTCCAGGTCGGCCGTTCCGACGTCGGCGAGCAGGTCGCGCGCCAGCAGGCGGTCCGGGGCCAGCACGTTCACGTGGTACTCGACGCTCGGGAAGCGGGGCGGCGGCGTGAAGCGCTGGATGGGGGCGCGGACGTCGAGCAGGACCTCGAGATCGATGTGGAACGTCGTGAACGCCGCGGTCAGGTCGAGCGCGCGGACCATGCGGGGATGCAGCTCGCCGATGAACCCGACCCTGGCGCCATCGACGGTCAGGAGCGCCTGCCGACCGGGGTGGAAGCAGTGCGGGAGCGCCCAGAGCGGCGCCTCGCCGACCTCGACGCTGGCGGTCACGCCGATTCCGGCCAGGGCGGCCAGGGCGGCATCGCGGGCCGCGTAGAACGCCGCCGTGCCGTCATCCGAGGCCACGGCGCCCGACAGGTGGTGTCGCTCGACGAGCACGCCGTCGATGCGGCCGTAGAGCTTGGCCACCTCGAACAGGCGCACGGTCGACAGCGTCTTGCGGTTCAGGCGGACGGCCTCGACGAGGTCGGGCAGCGAGCTCGTCCGGAAGTAGCGGTACTGGCTGACGAGGGGGTTCTTCAGCTCGAGCAGCGTCTCGGGGCGCAGGCCATAGCGCTCGACCTCGTCGTCCCCGAGCCACTGGCCCAGGTAGACCTCGTCGAAGCCGAGTCCGGTCAGCAGGCGACGGATGGCGAAGCCCTTGGCGAACACCGGGTTCTCGCGCGGCGCAGACAGTGGCGCGTGAGGAAGCTCGGCGACGACGTGCTCGTAGCCGTGGATCCGGCCCACTTCCTCGTTCAGGTTCTCCTGGATCTCGACGTCGGGCCGCCACGCCGGAACGGTGACGTTCCAGTCGGCGTCCGCCTCGAAGCCCAGGTGGGCGAACCGCTTTCGGATCAGCTCGTCGGGCACGTCCATGCCCAGACGGGCGCGCGCGGCATCCGGCGAGAACGGGATGACCACGGTGTCGGGCGGAGTCGGCCAGGAGTCGGCGATACGACCGATGGTGGCGCCGCCGATCTCGCTCAGCAGGTGGGCGAGCCGCGCCATTCCCGGGGTCACGCTCGCGTCGGGCAGGCCCTTCTCGAAGCGGAGCGAGGCCTCGGTGCGCAGCGCCAGGCGGCGGCTGCAGCGGCGGACCGTGAACATGTCGAAGGCCGCCGACTCGATGAGGATGTCGGTGGTGTCCGAGGTGATCTCGCTGTGCGAGTCGCCCATGACGCCGGCCAGCGCGATGGCGACGTCCGACCCGTCGGGCCCGTCGGTCACGAGCATGCACTCGTCCGTGAGCGTCCGCTCGACGCCGTCCAGGGTCGTGATGGTCTCGCCGGCCGCGGCCATGCGCAGTCCGACCACGCCGCTCTTCAGGTGCCCGCGGTCGAAGGTGTGCAGCGGCTGGCCCAGCTCGAGCATGGCCAGGTTCGCGGCGTCGACGATGTTGTTGATGGGCCGCATGCCGAGCTTGCGCACGGCGTTCTGGAGCCACTGCGGACTCGGGCCCACCTTCACGCCCGACAGCTCGAGGCCGGCGTAGCGACGGCAGTTCGGCGTGCGGATGTCGATCGAGAGCTCGCTGTCCGGCAGCGCGGAGCAGGCGGACAGATCGGCCTGGGCCGGCGGGAAGACCTGGGTGTCCCAGATGGCCGCGACGTCCCGCGCCATGCCGATCAGCGAGAAGAGATCGGAGCGGTTGGGCTCGAGGTCGAACTCCAGCACGACGTCGTCCAGCTCGAAGACGTCGAAGGCGTCGCCGGTCGCGTCGGGGGCCACGGACAGGGGGTTCGCTGCGTCCGTGCCGATCCCGGCGGTGGCCTCGCTCAGCAGCAGGCCGTCGCTCGCCAGGCCGTCGACGGGCCGGGCCGTGACGGCGGTCCCGTCAGGCTGGGTGTCTCCGGCCAGCACGCAGGCGTACCTCTCGCCGGCGGCCACGCCGTGCTTCTTGCCGACGACCAGGTGCCCGACGTCCGAGGTCCAGCGAGCGAACTCCTCGGTCTCCTCGACGACGGCGCCGAGCGTCGCGATGCGGACACCGGCGAACGTCTCGCGGCTGGGGAACCGGTGGATGCCCTCGACCTCGGAGATGCGGGCGTTCATCCGATCGGCGAGCAGCTCGATCGAGACGTCGTCCGGGATGCGGACGAGGCGGCGGAGCAGGGAGACGGGGACGCGCACAGGGACCTCAGCGTGACCCGTGCGTTCTAATCACCCGCTGGCCACGACGCGAAGCAGTGCGCCGACGACGAGCTGGGCGCCGAACCCGACACGGGCTCCCTTCTTGGTCTGGGTGCCCTTGGCCATAGCCAGGACCAGCAGCGCGCCGATGCAGCCGCCGAAGAAGCCGGCCGCGAAACCCAGGAAGAAGTTGCCCTCGAGCTCGGCCAGCGGGGCCATGTCGTCGACGCCGTCGATCACGTTCTGATTCTGGCAGTCCTCGCAGATCATGCCGTCTTCGGTGAACGTGCCCGTCGCGGGGTCCATCTGCTGCTTGCACTGTCCGCACGTGGTCACGCCTGCCTCCTTGCGGCGATTCTGCACGAACCGTCTGGCGCGCGCGAGGTCGGATGGGACATGTGGTTCCTCCTCCTTGCTTGCAACGACGCCAACCTCGCCGAGAAGCAGATCCAGGTCGCCACGGCGGTGACCGTCTCCCCGGCGACCTACGCCGAGCGCCTGGCCGCGATCGACCAGACCCGCACCGAGCTGGCTGCGCGACACGCCGCCGGCGAACAGGTGGTGCCCGAGGCCCGGGCCACGATCGAGCAGGCCCTGCGCGAGGACATCTGGCCCGCCTGGTACGGCACCACCTGGGGGTTCTACGGGACGAGCCAGGCGCCGGGTGAAGGTGAGATCGCCTGTGGCTACTTCGTCAGCACGACGCTCCGAGACGTCGGCCTGGATGTCGCCCGCGTCGAGCTCGCCCAGCAGGCCAGCGCTCGCATCGTGGACACCTTCGCCGGCGAGCCCGTCACCACCTGGGGCGAGGACGTCGACGAGGTGCTGGACCGGCTCGAGCCGGGCATCCACGTCGTGGGCCTCGACTACCACGTGGCCTTCCTCGACAAGACCGAGAGCACCACGCGCATGTGCCACAGCAGCGTGCTGGAGCCCGGGGCCGTCGTGTGCGAGACGGCGCTCACGGCCGAGGCGATGGCGAGCAACGTGCACGTCACCGGCCCGCTTCTCGAAGACGCGGTCGTCGTCGCCTGGCTGGAGAGGACGGAGCTGGCGACCGGAGGGTCCTGAGCTACTCGACGGTGACGTGGTCCTCGAGCGGCCGGCCTCGGAAGGACCAGTACCCCTCGAACCCGCTGAGGCCCCAGACGACCTCGCCCGAGGCGGTGACCTGGCTCACCGTGGCGGGTGTTCCCGGCTCCCGCTGGCCGATGGCGGTGATGAGCAGGTCGCCGGCCTCCATGCGCTCGGCCGAGCCGAAGGTCTGGTTGACCTCGCCGGTGTCGTACTCCCAGACGAGCGAGCCGTCCGACAGGTCCCAGGTGCCCACGCGGCTGGTCTCGGCGCCCAGGTTGTCGAAGACGGTCAGCAGGCCGTCCTCGAGGAGAGGGGCGTGCTGTCCCCAGAACGGCGAGTCCAGATCTTCCGCGTCCACCCTCCAGGCGATGTCGCCGGTGTCCCGGTCGATCCCGATGACGGCGCGCTGGTTGCGCATGCTGACCACCAGGGTGCCGTCGTCGCCCCAGCTCATCCCGTTGCCGTGCGTCCACTCGACGTACCCGTACTTCTCGTATCGGGGGTAGACGAGCTCCTCGTCGAAGCTCTGGATGTCCAGGTGGTCGAACGCGTTCCAGGACCACAGCTCCTCGCCGGTGGGGGAGAACTCGACCAGCAGGTCCCCCGTGACCGTGACCTCGCCGTACGCGTCGAGCGTGTGGACCTCGCTCACCTCGAGCATCGTCAGCAGGCCGCGCTCGGTGGGCAGGATGTCGTGGTGGAACGAGGTCTCGCGCTCGACGAGGTCGAGGGTCTCTCCCCAGGAGCTGAGGCGGCGTATCTCCTTCCCGCGAGCCACCCAGAGCGAGCCGTCGGGTCCCTCGCGTACGTCCCGACCGAGCGCCTCGATGCCGAGCTCGAACAGCATCACGACCTGGCCCGCGCGGTCGACGCCGATCACCCAGGGCCCGAGGGTGGTGTCCTGGGGCTTCGAGGGGCCGAGCAGCACGATCAGGCCGTCGTCGTCGTGAGCCCACTGGGTGGTGAGCTCGAAAGGGGCGATGTCGTCGGGGAGCGGATCCGTCTCCCATCCGACGATCGGACTGCAGCGGTCGCCGGCGATGGCCTGGAGCTGGTAGCGGTGTTCCGCTCTCAGGCCGACGACCGGCTGGGTGCCCGAGCCCGGGCGCGTGGCGCGGGGTGAGACCTCATCGCTCCAGAACCGGACGCGGAACTCCAGGTCCTCGTCCGCGCCTTCGTTCAGCTGGGCGAGCGGGCTGATGGGGCTGTACGGGTTGTGCGACAGCGTCAGGACCAGGTCGCAGGTCGCGGCGGCCGGTGCGGTGTCCTCGACGTCGGGCGGCTCGACCGGAGGAGTGCAGGACCAGAAGAGCCAGAGCATGCTCGACCGTATGCCACGAAACGGTGGCCCGGGGACTATCCTGCCCCCCGAGAGGTCCCATGCTGCTGCTGCTGCTGGCGTGTTCGAAGACGACGCCGAACGCCGACTCGGGCGATGTGCCCGAGGTGAACTACGACGTCGACGGGGACGGGTACCTGGTCGACGAGGACTGTGACGACAACGACGGGACGGTGTGGCCCGGAGCCATCGAGGTCTGCGACGGCGTCGACCAGGACTGCGACGACCTGGTCGACGAGGGGGTCTTGTCCACGTTCTACCGGGACGCCGACGAGGACGGCGACGGCAGCGACGAGGACACCATCGAGCGGTGCGACAAGCCCGACGGGTACGTGAACACCGGCGGGGACTGCGACGACGACGACGCGGACATCCACCCCAACGCCGACGAGATCTGCGACGGCATCGATCAGGACTGCGACGATCTGATCGACGAGGGCGAGCTCTCGACGTTCTGGGCCGACGCCGACGCCGATGGGTACGGCGACCCCGCCGCGGTGGGCGAGGCCTGCGAGGCGCCCGAGGGCTTCGTCGACGACGCCACGGACTGCGACGACACCAACGCCGAGGCCTTCCCGGGCAACCCCGAGGTCTGTGACGAGGCCGACAACGACTGCAACGGCAGCGTGGACGAGGGCGTGACGACCACGTTCTGGGTCGACGTCGACGTCGATGGCTACGGCGACGACGACCTGTCCGCCGAGGCCTGCGCGCTGCCCACCGGGTACGCGGCTGTGGGTGGCGACTGCGACGACGCCGATGACACGCGGAACCCGGGCGCGACCGAGGGCGTGGCCGACGGCGTGGACCAGGACTGCGACGACGAGGAGCTCTGCTACGAAGACGTGGACGTCGACGGCCACGGCACGTCGAGCACGACCTCGTCGATGGACCTGGACTGCGTGGACAGCGGCGAGTCCGAGACCGCCGACGACTGCGATGACGCAGACGACACGCGCTACCCCGGCGCCGACGAGTACTGCGACGACGCCGACGACGACTGCGATGGGACGGTCGATGAGGGCGCGGTCGACGGGTACACCTGGTTCGCGGACAGCGACACGGACGGGTACGGCGATCCCTCGGTCAGCACCTCGGACTGCGACCAGCCCAGCGGCTACGTCAGCGACGACAGCGACTGCGACGACACCGACGGCGACCTGAACCCCGACACCGTCTGGTACGCCGACACCGACACCGACGGGTACGGCGACGCCTTGAGCACGACGACCCAGTGCCTGCAGCCCACCGGGTACGTCGACGACGACACGGACTGCGACGACGGCGACGGCGACTCGAACCCGGGCGCGTCCGAGGTCTGCGACGCCGCCGACAACGACTGCGACGGCAGCGTGGACGAGGGCGTGCTCGGGACCGGCGCCAGCTGCCCGGCCGAGGACTGCGCCGAGATCCTGGCCGACGATCCGACCGCTGCGGATGGCAGCTACACGCTGGATGCGGGCACCTACACCTGCGACATGACCACGGACGGCGGTGGCTGGACGCTGGTCGGTGACGACGCCGTGGTCTACGGCACCACCTGGGACACCAGCTACTACAACTCCGAGGGCTTCACCTACACCGAGGCCCTGTTCACCTACGTCTCCGGCTCGGTGAGCGCGCACTGCACGTACCCGGGGTCGCTGACGAGCTGCAACAACCTGGGCTTCCAGTTCGGCAGCGAGTCCTGGGGGGTCGCGCTGAACTACGGCTCGTCGGTCTGCAGCATGGCGCTCACCGACTACACCGGGAACACCAGCTACATCGGCGGCTACGACTTCGTCATCGACCGGTCCTCGTCGACCGACACCCTGCGCCTCGGCTCGCTCGAGGGCATCGCCGGCTGCACGACGAGCGACAACTCGGGCACGGCCTACGTGGACATCTTCGTCCGGTGATCTGGCTCCTCTCCTGCCTGCCGTCGGTGCCCTTGTTCGAGGAGCCGGTGGGGTGGGACTGCGTGGATGCGGATCAGGACGGGTTCTGCGTCGACGAGGACTGCGACGACGGCGACGCCTTCGCCTACCCGTGCGCATTCGAGCTCTGCGACGGGCGCGACGACGACTGCGACGGGTCGCGTGACGAGCTGTCGGCCATCGACGCGCCCACCTGGTACGCGGATGGGGACGGGCACGGGGACCCCGGCGTGGCCGCGACGCGCTGCTCGCACGTGGGCGGCTGGGAGCTGGTGGCGGGGGACTGCGACGACACCGCCGCGGACATCTCCCCGGACGCCGACGAGATCTGCAACGGCGTGGACGACGACTGCGACGGCGTGACCGATCCCGACTGGTACACGTCCTCGCTGAACGCGGGCATCACGCAGATCTCCCTGAACGCTTCGGCGGTGCAGATCTGGGACGGCAGCGACGGCATGATCCGGCTGACCTCGGACGCCGGGGACGAGGTGGGCTCGGCGCTGTTCATCGACGTCATCCCGGGCGCGACCTGGGCCGTGACCTTCGACGTCTGGATCGGCGGCACGACCGCCGGTGACGGGATGGCGCTGCTGGTCCTCGACGAGAGTGACGCCACGCTCGTGGGGGACGAGCTCGCCGCCGAGGGGCTCAAACGGGTACGCCATCACGCTGGCGGACGAGCAGGTCGCGCTCGTGCAGGCGGACTCGCTGACGGAGCTCGACGCGGTCGACGCCTCGCTGCGGGACGTGGGGTGGCTCCGGGTCGAGGTCGAGTACGACCGTGGGGCGCTCGAGGTCTGGCTGGACGGGACCTCGACCCTGAAGACGACGGTGTCCCCGATGCCGGCTGACGTGTTCGTGGGCTGGTCGGCGTCGACCGAGGAGGGTACCGACCTGCACGTGGTGGACGACGTGACGATCGGCTGCCCCTGAGGACGCCTATGATCACCTGCACCCGACGGCTCGCGTGGGACGCGATGCACCGCATCCCCCGCCACGAGAGCAAGTGCGCGGCCTTCCACGGCCATCGCTACACCGCCGACATCACGTGCGTCGCCGACCAGCTCGACGACCGCGGCCGGGTCGTGGACTTCGGCGTCATCAAGGAACGTGTCGGCACCTGGATCGACACGCACTGGGATCACACCGCCATCCTGATGGAGGGGGATCCCGACCCGGGTGTCCAGGCCATCGCCGCCAGCAACGAGGCCCACGGTCGGCCGGTCTACTGGACCGCGTCCCCGCCCACGGCCGAGGTCATCGCCGCCGAGCTCGCTCGCGTGGCCCAGGAGCTGCTCGCCGACACCGGCGTGACGGTCGTGCGGCTGCGGGTCTGGGAGACGCCGAACGGCTGGGCGGAGTGGTCCCGATGATCACGGTGCTCCTGGTCTTTCACGTCGCCGAGACCTCGACGCGGATGGGCAGGGTCGGGGCCGTGGCCAACGCGGGCACGCTCGCGACCGGCCTCGGGCTGATGTTCGCGGTCTACGGCGGGATGGGCGCACCGGTCCGCTTCCACGTGGCGCTCTCGCTGGTGCTCCTGGCCGGCGTGCTGGGCTTCGCGGTCCAGAAGCCGGCCGGGAAGAAGCTCGTCGAGCTGGCGTCCGCGCCGGACTGGACGGTCGAGAAGACCGCGGGCCAGATGAAGAAGCTCGCCATCGCGGTGCGGCTGCAGCACGTGGCCTGGCTGGGCTGCCTCATCGCCATGTTCTTGCGATAGCGGCGGGCCTACGGCCAGGCGGGCAGGCGGTTTCCGGGGTAGGGCGGCGGCATCCACGGCTCCAGGCCCTGGGACTCGGCGGTGACGCACTCTCGCGTCGGGCTCGCGAGGCAGGTGCCCTCGTCCCAGCAGGCGGCGAGCGCGCTGCAGTGGTTCCGGTGGGTGAACCGCTCCTCGCGAGGCAGGCTCTTGTCGACGCAGGTCCCGGACTGGCTCTCGCACCGGCCGAACGCCTGACACTCCAGGCTGGACTCGCAGGACGCGTCGCTGTTGTTGAAGCAGATGAGGTCGGCCTCGTCGCAGCGGCCCGACAGGATGCAGTCGACCGAGGCGAGGCAGTCCTCGGCGTCCGACTTCCGGCAGTAGCCCTCGATGAAGTCGCAGCGCCCGCTTCCCCAGCAGATGGTGTTGCAGACGCCCACGCCGTCGTAGCAGCCGTCTCCTCCGGTGTGGGTGCAGGTGCCGTTCTTCTCGCACCACCACGAGGTCTCGCAGGTGTCCCCGGTCGCGACGCACCGGTCGTCCGACAAGACACACTGGCCGCCGTAGCGGCAGAAGTGGCTGGCTTCGCAGTCGGTGTCCCTCGTAGCGGTGCAGACGCCGTCGACCGGGGCGCAGGCGCCTTCCATCCGGCAGGCCTCGGTGCAGTCGGTGGTGCCGGCCACGCAGGCTCCGGCCTGGTAGACGCACCGGCCCTCCTCGGTGCAGGCGCTTGGAGCGCTGGCACCCGGTGGGCTCGGCGCGACACTGGCTCCGCTCGTCGATCGCGCAGACGCCTTCGGTGCGGCAGTCTTCGGACTGGCGGCACTCGGCGTTGGTCAGGGCGACGCAGAACTCCGAGCTGACGTCCGGGTCGTAGGTGCATCGGCCCGGCGCCAGATCGGCATCCGTACGCGTCACCCGCAGGGGCGAGCAGCGCCAGCACTTCCCGGATCGCCTGGCGGCCGAAGGGCTTCACCAGGACCGGCGAGCGGACCGCCGGAAGCGGCTCGGGGTCCGCTGTCATCAGGCAGACCCGAGCGACCAGCTCGGGGCGCTCACGCTCGAACTCCCGCAGGAATCCGAGCCCGTCGAGCCCGGGCATCCACACGTCGAGGAGGATGACGTCGGGTGTGGCCTCGCAGATCAGCTCGCGGGCCTCGGCGGCGTTCGCGGTGAGGATCACCTCGTGCTCCAGGAGCAGGCGTGCCAGCGAGTCGCGCACGACCTGCTCGTCGTCGACGACCAGGACCTGCAGGGCGCGCTTTCCGCCCAGGTCGTGCACGTCGGCGGTCGACGCCAGCGCCAGGATCACGTTGCTCGCGTGCCGGCGGGCCCAGATCCCGAGGGCGCCGGTCGCCGGGAGGGCTGATGTGAAGAGCGCGTCGCGCTCGCCTCGCGGCCAGGACCGGTGGCGGATGTGGGCGCGGAGCTCGTGGTCCAGCTCGACGGAGATGCTCCAGGGGCCCGCCACCACCGCGAGCTGCCCGTCGCGCGGGCGCGTCACCGTGCAGCCTGCGTCGCGGGCCTCGCGCTCCACGAAGGACGCGAGGACCGTCAGCACGATTCGGGAGCTGGCGGGCAGCGAGGGCATCTGCGGGGTGAGACACTCGGTGCATGCTCATATGGCAACTCGCATGTACGATTCCCGCCGATAGTGCTGCCACGCGAGACTGGCTGACCGCGGACGAGCTCGGCGCCAGCACCGAGGCGCTCACGGCGATCGGGCCGCGAATGAACGGCACACCGGAAGAGGTCGAGGCCGGCGAGCTGGTCGAGGCCTGGTTCATCGACGCCGGGCTGACCGATGCGCGGGCCGAGCCGTTCGTGTGGGACTGCTGGCAGCGCGGGTCTGCCTCGGTGAGCTCGTCGGCGGGTGTCGGCGAGGCGCTGGCGTGGAGTCCCTCGCCGGCGGGGTCCGTCACGGGGGTCCTGGCCCGGGTCGAAGGGGACGTGGACGGGAAGCTCGCGTTGTCCCGGTCGGCCCAGATGAACCGGGCCCGGGCGTTCGCGGATGCGCTGCTGGGTGGCGCGGTGGGCCTGGTGCACGTCAGCGAGGACGTGGCCGAGGACGGCACCGATCTGATCGAGGTCGGGCACACGCTCGACGGGTCGTCCCTGCCGGCGGCGGCGGTGTCGGGCTCGGTCGGGAACGCGCTGACGGTGGGCGACGAGGTCACGCTGACGATCGACGCGACCGTGCTCGAGGGGCACACCTCGCACAACGTCGTGGGGCGCATCCCGGGGACCGGAGCGGGCCGGGTGTACGTCGTCGCGCACTACGACTCGTGGGATCCGAGCGAGTCGGCGTTCGACAACGCGCTGGGTGTGGCCGCCCTGCGGCTGCTCGCGCTCCAGGCGATGGAGTCCGAGGCCCCGCGCCGGGAGATCGTGTTCCTGGCGACGAGCGGCGAGGAGCAGGGGCTCCAGGGGGCCCAGGCGTTCGTCGAGCAGCACGAGGACGAGGTGAGGGCGAGCAGCTTCGTGATGACGCTCGACGTGCTGTGGTCGGGGAGCGGCTCGTTCCTGGTGATGGCGGACTCGGACGCCGACCGGCAGCTGGCCATGGAGGCGGCGCTGGCCGAGGGGCTCGAGCCGGTCGCGGCGGGAGCTCCGTCCGCGGGCAGTGACCACCTGCCCTTCCAGGCGCGCGGGCTCCCTGCCATGTGGGCGACGCGGCAGCCGGATCCGCACTACCACACGACCCACGACACGCTGGAGTACCTGGACATGGACCAGGCAGCCGCGGCGCTCCGGAGCCAGTGGCGGGTGCTCGTCGAGGTCGCGGAGATCCCGGAGTAGGCCGCTCACTGGCACCGCCGACGGGTATCGATCCCGCTTCCTCCCGATAGACAGTCGGGTGCCTCGCCATTCGGCCTCGGCGGTGTGTGAGCCGGGGTGATGTGTGCACGGGGGGGTGGCCCGGGCAACACCCCCCGGAACGATTCCGGGGGAGCGAGAGACTGCGGCAGGGGTGTCTCCGGACCGGTCCCGCGGCGGGTACAGGGGACCGGGGGGGGGATGGCCATCCATGTGACGTCGCGGCTCTGGGACTGCAGCAGTCTGGCACCGACTCTCGGAGCCGCACGCGTGGTCGCGCGACGGGTCTTGCAGATCGGCCAGGGCTGCGGGCTGGTGCTCTTCTGCATCGCTGGAGACCACCTCCACCTGGTGCTGCTGTGCGACCGAAGACGGGCTGGGCTCTGCGCTCGGGCCATCGAAGCCACCATCACCATCGTGTGTGGGCTGCGAGTCGGCTTCCGGCCGGCTCGCTTCCAGCGCGTACGCGGTCGGCGGCACCTGCGAGCACTGGTCGAGTACGTGCTCGGGCAGCACGCACACCATGCCGTGACGGGGGATGCGCTGCTCGAGTGCTCCAACCTGTTGGACTTGTTGTGGATCAGGCAGGTGGAGACGGGGTCCGCCGCGCGGTTGAAGCTGGCTCTGCCCGAGCTGGAACGGCGAGACCTCGAGCGCCTGGTGGGCGGCGCACCGGTTCACGGGACGGACCCCAGTCGCCTCATCGACGCGGCGACCGTCGTGACGGGCGGTCTGCCGTTCCTCGGCAACAGTCCGTTGGCGGTCAGGGCGCGCGGAGCGATCATCCGATGTGCCCGGAGTCTCGGGTTGCCGAGGCCGGCGGTGAGCCTCCAACTGGGCGTGAGCAACTCGACGGTCGGGCTCGCCTCGTCCATGTCCGACGCTGGAATGGACTGGTCGATCGGCGCCGCGCTGGGGCTGGTGCAGACGCTCGCTCCGCGGGGCTTCCCCGGGAAGCTGGAGCTTCCGGCGCGCCAGGTCTTCGAGATCGATGCGCTTCGGCGTGGGGGGCGCGTCTCGGGCTGACTCGGCTCGGTGTTTCGTCGGGGAGAGACCGAGAACTCGGCAGTTGACGACCCCTACATCCGCCGCAGCGCGCTCGTCGCCAGCGCCCGCCAGTTCATCCCTGGCGAGGGCCCGTCCCGGACGAGGAAGTTCCGCAGCCGGTGGTTCGTCCTGCCGCGGAGGGGGATCGCCTCGAGCGCGAACTTCGCGTCGGCCGGCGACAGACGTCGGGTGATCGCCAGGATCCAGATCTCCAGCATGCGCAGGACTCCGGACTGGGGAGCGACGCGGAGGGTGGTGGTCAGGATCTCCTCGGCCATCACCAGGTCGTCGGCGAGCATCAGCTCGAGCACCATCTTCGCAGTCTGGGGGCCGATCGGGCCGCCGTCGCGTGGTTTCTTCTTGTAGTGGTGAGCCCGCAGCGCGCGCAGCCAGGCCGCCAGGTGTTCGCGATCGCCGCACCGGTCGGTGACGGTCTGCAGCTGGGCACGCATCGGGTCGTGGCGCGGCATGGCCATCACGAAGGTCAGGTAGTCCCGGCCCAGATCACCCGGCTTGTGGAGCGCCCAGGCGTCGTCGCGCACGTGGTCGAGCACGGCGAGGGGAGAGACGGTGAGCGCCATGGAGCGCCAGTTCAGCCACTTGGCCCGCTTGCGGCCGCGAGGGGATCCACCGGGGGTGCAGTCGTCGTCGACATGTTCGTGCTCGAGAACCCTTCGGCTTCGCGGAACGGCGACGGTCAACCTGTCCTCCTGTGCCCATACACAGGTTCGCCGAAGGAATGGCCGCTTTCAGCTACAGATCTCTTTGACTCCGCGCGATGACGGGGGATCCGGTCACGGGATGGACCAGCTCGAGCTGCCACGCCAGCAGCTGCAGGGTGTCGTCGAGCCGCCCCGCAGCGCCGCCGTAGCGCCGGTCGCCGATGATCGGGTGGCCGGCCTCGGACGCGTGCCGGCGGATCTGATGGGTCCGTCCCGTCTCCAGGCGGACCTCGACCAGCGACGTCATCCCGGGCTCCAGCGTCCGGAAGTGGGTGATCGCCGCCTTGCCGTCGATGGGGGGCTTCCAGGTGCCTTCGCCAGGGTTGCCCAGCATCCGGGCCTTGTACGTCCGGTGGATGGACCGGCCCTGGAACTGCCTGGCCAGGCCTTGGTCTGCGGCTCGCGAGAGGCCCAGGACGATGAGCCCGCGCGCCGCGACGTCGAGACGATGGTGGAGTCCGACGTGACGGAACCGCTTGCAAAGCATCTCGTAGACGCCGAGCCGACCCTTCTTGTCCCGCTGACTGGGCAGACCGGCAGGTTTGTCCACGATGATGATGTGGTCATCTAGGAAGATCTCTGTCACCGGAGGCCCCTTTGGCTTGTACAAACAGTCCAAATTCTTTAACTTCAAGGGTGCATGTCCGTCCGAATCCATGAGCTCCTGACCTTCGCGGTCAAGATCGGAGCCTCTGACATCCACGTCGGAGCCGGCGAGATCCCGGCCATGCGGGTCGACGGAGAGATCAAGCGCCTCGACCTCCCGGCGCTGAACAACGACGACGCCAAGCGCCTCGCCTACTCGGTCATGTCCGAGAAGCAGAAGACGCAGTTCGAGAACAACCTCGAGGTCGACTTCTCTATCGGGTTGAAGGGACTCGCCCGCTTCCGGATCAACGTGTTCACGCACACGCGCGGCGTCGGCATGGTGCTGCGGCAGATCCCGAGCAAGGTCCTCACGCTCGAGGAGATCAAGGCGCCCAAGGTGTTCGAGCGCATCTCGAACTTCAAGAAGGGCCTCGTGCTCGTGACGGGGCCGACCGGCTCTGGCAAGTCGACGACCCTCGCGTCGATGATCGACTTCATCAACAAGAACCGCAGCGAGCACATCCTGACGGTTGAGGACCCGGTCGAGTTCGTCCACCAGCCGAACAAGTGCCTGATCAACCAGCGCGAGGTCGGGGCTCACACCCACAGCTTCACCAACGCGCTCCGCTCGGCCCTGCGCGAAGACCCCGATGTCATCCTCGTTGGCGAGCTCCGGGACCTGGAGACCATCTCCCTGGCGCTGACCGCCGCCGAGACGGGGCACCTGGTGTTCGGCACGCTGCACACCAACTCGGCTCCCGAGACCGTCGATCGCATCATCGACGTGTTCCCGCACGAGCAGCAGCAGCAGGTCCGCACGATGGCGAGCACCTCGCTCATGGCCGTCATCTCGCAGACGCTCCTGAAGCGAGCCGATGGGCGCGGCCGCGCCGCCGCCCACGAGATCATGCTGGTCAACCCGGCCATCCGGAACCTGATCCGTGAGAACAAGCTGCACCAGATCCCGTCGATCATGCAGACCGCCCGCGGCGAGGGCATGCAGACGATGGACGACAGCCTCCGCAACCTGGCCTTCGGCGGCATGATCACGCGCCAGCAGGCGTGCATCCAGGCCGCGAACCCGAAGCTCTTCGACGACGGAAGCAAGACCCAGGCGTTCGAGCGTCCGCAGGGCGGCCGGCGCGGAGGTCGGGCACGGTGACGATCACCGTGAACGGGGACGCCAAGACGGTCCCGGACGAGACGACCCTCGGCCAGCTCCTGGAGCAGCTCGAGATCCGGATCGAGGCCTGCGCGGTGGCGCTGAACCTGCAGGTCGTCCCCAGGCGATCGCTCGCGACAACGCCCCTGTCGCCTGGAGATTCGGTCGAGGTCGTGCGCGCCGTCGGCGGGGGGTAACGCCACAGGCCTGTTCTTCCGTTCCTGGTGGTGCGACCACGAAGGACCAAGGAGGAACAAATGACTTCGATTCTCGCTTTGCTGGTTCCGAACGCCATGGCGGCGGACCACATCGTCTCCCCGGACGGAGACTTCACCAACCTGCAGGACGCCGTCGACGCGGCGGCTGACGGCGACCGCATCATCGTCGACTCGGTCTACCCGGACGTCGTCGTCATCGAGGGCCGCTCGCTGACCATCGAGGGGCTGGCGCCCGAGGCCAAGGTGCGCGAGCTGCACCTGGTCGGCAGCACCATCGACCTGGCCGGTGTGACCATCCACGACGCGATGGTCGTCGACGGCGGCACCGTCACGAGCGTCGGCATGCGCTTCGAGGGACGTGGCGCCATGGACGCGTCCGCCATCACCGTCATCGGCGGCAGCGCGTCCTTCAGCGGCGCTCGCATCGGCAGCTGGGACACCCCCGACAGCCCGGTCGCCATCTACGACGGCGAGGTCAGCCTGGATGGGCTGGCGTTCCAGGACACGTCGGGCGATGACGGCGGCGCCGTGCGCATCGAGGGGGGCGTCGTGTCCATCTCGGGCAGCGACTTCGACCGGACCACCGCGCTGGACTCCGGCGGCGCCATCTCGGCGAGTGGCGGCACCGTCTCCATCGACGGCTGCTCGTTCGCCCAGGGTGTGGCGGACCAGGGCGGCTTCCTGGCTGCGCAGGGCTCCTCGCTGAGCGTCTCGAGCTCGTCGTTCGATGATGGCTTCGCCACCACCCGAGGGGGCGCCATCTTCACGACCGCCACGGTGATGGATGCCTCGGACCTGACCTTCTCCTCGAGCGAGGCCGCGAGCTACGGTGGCGCCATCGCGGTGATGGGCGGCGCGTTCAGCGGGACCGACATCGGCTCGAGCGCGGCGAGGAGTGCGGACGGCGGCCACATCTGGGCCGGCGGGGGAGCGTCCATGGCGCTGACCCGGTCCGTCCTGCGGGGTGGCCAGGCCGAGCGCGGAGGCGCCGTCTACAACGAGTTCTCCGAGCTCACCGTGAAGAACGCCATGTGGACCGGGATCGAGTACGCCGAGTCCGGAGGCGGGTACTACCAGGCCTCGGGCAGCATGGAGATGGAGTACGCGGTCCTGGCCGACAACGTGGCCGAGATCGGCGCGGGCTTCGCGGTCGCCCAGGGTGACGCCATGCTCGAGGGCGTCATCGTCTACGGCAATCACGGCGAAGCCGGGGTCAATGCCGGCACCGGCGACGTGGCCATCCGACACGGCCTCGTCTACGCCAACAGCACCGACCAGGCGATGGGCGTCCGCATGGGCGAAGGCGCCGGCTTCGAGGACCCGATGTTCGTGTCCCCGAGCGGGGGCGACTGGGCCCTGGGAGCCTGGTCTCCCGGCCTGGACAGGGGACCTGCTGGTCAGGTGGACTTCGACGCCACCGCAGCCGACATGGGTGCCTTCGGCGGAGCCTCGGCCTGGGACCTGCCGGACGCCGATGAGGACGGCTGGGTGTACGGCCGCGACTGCGACGATGCCGACGCGGACATCCACGAGACCGCCATCGACCACTGGTACGACGGCATCGATAGCGACTGTCGCCAGAACGACGACTTCGACCAGGACTGGGACGGCCACGCCGCGGCCCAGTACGGCGGCGACGACTGCGACGACACCGACCCGACCCGAAATCCCAGCGTGTACGAGGAGAGCCGCGACCAGATCGACAGCGACTGCGACGGCCTGCTCGACCGCGATGCGGACGGGGACGGCTGGTCCGAGGCGACCGACTGCGACGACCTCGACCCGAACACCCACCCGGGCGCCTACGACGCTCCCTACGACGGCATCGACGCCGACTGCCGCGGCGACTTCGACGACGACTACGACAACGATGGCTGGCCCATCGGCGAAGACTGCGACGACGAAGACCCGCGCATCTCTCCCTCCGCCCCCGAGATCTCCGGAGACGGCATCGACCAGGACTGCGATGGCAGCGACCTGGAGATGGACCTGGGTGAGGGCGACGCCGGCTGGCCGGTCCCCGCGGACACGGACGACGCCGTCTGGTACCCCGACTCCCCTGCGCAGAGCACTGCCGTGACCACCGGCTGTTCGTCCGCTCCTTCCCCTTCCAACCTCGCTGCTGTGCTGATGGTCCTCGGCGGTATCCTCCTCCACCGCCGACGCCGTTGAGCGCAGTGTTCCCGGCCCCCGCATGACGCGGGGGTCGGGGACGGCAACCCCTCCCCAACCCCGAGCTTCGGCTCCTCCTCGCCCACCCAGGATTTCCCTGGGTGGGTCGAGGTGCTCTGGGGGGTCAACCGTGGTTAGAGGGTCGGCTCGACGAGGTGTCCATGCTTCTCCTTCTCGCCGCGTGCAGCGGCTCCACCGAGACCCCGGCGGTCATGCCGACCCCGCTCTCGGCCACCGCTCCCGCGACCGCACAGGACAGGGACGGCGTCGTCGCGACCTGGAAGGGTGGCTCGCTGACGTACGGCGAGGTGCAAAGCGAGATCGAGGGCGACCTGGTCGCGCTGGAGATCGAGTACCTCCAGAACCGCTACCAGCTCGAGGCCCAGGCCGTGAGCGAGCAGGCCACGATGAAGGTCCTCGAGATGGAGGCGGCGAGCCGCTCGCTGTCGCTCGAGGAGCTGCTGAAGGTCGAGGTCGAGGACAAGGTCGCCCCGCCCACCGAGGCCGAGGTCAAGGAGTTCTACCCGGTGCTGCGTCGGCAGCTCGGTGGAGCCGACTACGAGAGCGCCCGTCCCCAGGTCGAGATGGCCCTGGTGCAGCGGCGTCAGGGCGAGCGCATGGGCGTGTACCTCGAGGAGATCGAGGCCAAGTACCAGCTCACGACGCAGCTTCCGTACCCGGACATGCCGCGCCTGGACGTGAGCGTGGACGACGACCCGATGCGCGGAAACGCCGAAGCGACGGTCACCATCGTCGAGTTCGCCGACTACAACTGCGGCTACTGCCGGAAGATCTACCCGGTCCTCGTGGAGCTCATCGAGGAGGACTACAAGGGCAAGGTCAACCTCGTCTACCGGGACTACCCGCTGTCCGGCGGCGCCCGCGGGCTCGAGCCGACCATCGCGGCGAACTGCGCGGCCGAGCAGGGCAAGTACTGGGAGATGCACCACGAGCTGATGATCGGCAGCAACTACTCCGAGGCCGCGCTCCTGGCGTACGCCCGGGCAGCCGGTGTCGAGGAGGAGGCGTTCGCGGCCTGCATCGCGAACCCCGAGGCAGCCATCCCCGAGATCCTGAACGACTTCGAGGCCGGTCGGGCCGCGGGCGTGTCGGGCACCCCGGCGTTCTTCATCAACGGCATCCCGCTCTCGGGCGCGGTCCCGAAGGACCAGTTCGTCACCATCATCGAAAGGGAACTGGAGAAGGGATGAGTGACCTCGGAGCGATTCGCGACGACGCCCAGGCCGCGACGGGGGCCGCGGGGGACCTGCGCGCGCTCGACGAGGTCCGCGTGCGGTTCCTCGGCAAGAAGGGCGCGGTCAAGGCGCTCCTGAAGCAGACTGGCAAGCTCCCGCCCGAGGAGCGCAAGGGCTTCGGCATGCAGGTCAACGCGCTTCGGGGCGAGGTCCAGGCCTTCCTCGACGCACGCAAGCTCGAGCTCGAGCAGGCGGCCCAGGACGCGGTGCTCGAGGCCGGCTGGCTCGACCCGACGCTGCCGACCGAGCGGCAGACCGGTGACCTGCACCCCATCACCAAGGTGCTGATGGAGGTCGTCGACCACTTCCACGGCCTGGGGTACGAGGTCGCGAGCGGTCCCGAGATCGAGGACGCGTTCCACAACTTCGACGCGCTCAACATCCCGGCCAACCACCCGGCCCGCGACGTCTGGGACACCTTCTACCTGACCAGCGGCGAGATCCCGCGGACGCACACCAGCAGCGTCCAGATCCGCACGATGGAGAACCGGCAGCCGCCGCTGCGCATCATCGCGCCCGGCAAGTGCTTCCGGAACGAGACCATCGACGCCACGCACCTCGCCGCGTTCAACCAGTGCGAGGGGCTGTTCATCGACAAGGACGTCACCGTCGGCCACCTGAAGGCGACGCTCGAGGGTCTGGTCGAGCGGCTCATGGGGTACAAGGTCCCGACCCGCTTCCGGCCGGCGTTCTACCCGTTCGTGGAGCCCGGCCTAGACCTCGACATCGAGTGTATCTTCTGCAAGGGTTCAGGTTGCAGTATCTGTAAGGATTCCGGGTGGATCGAGGTTATCCCTTGTGGCATGGTCCACCCCAATGTCCTGCGCGCCTGCGGGCACGATCCGGACGAGTGGAACGGCTTCGCGTTCGGCATGGGCTTCGACCGGATGGTCATGCTCCGGTACGGGATCGACGACCTTCGTCGGCTGTACGACGGCAACCTGGACCTGGTCCGGAAGCTCTAGTCAGTCGCGATCGACGTGGCCTCCATCCCGGCCGAAGCGGATGGCCGACATCAACGGGTGGAACGTCTCGTCCCACGGTGGGTCGTTCGGCAGGACGTACTCCCAGAGCCGCGTACCGCTCGGGCCCAGCTCGACGATCCGGTCGTTGCCGGTGATCAGGACGTTGCCGTTCGGCAGCAGGTCGACGTCGCGGATCGTCTCGAGGTCGTCCTGCTGGTAGGTGCGGGGCTCCGCCTGGGCCTGCACCTCGAGGACGCGGTCGGGCCGACGGGTCGCGACCAGGTAGTGGTTGTTGTCGATCCACTCGCAGCCGTGGGGGCGCTCCCCGACGAACTTGCCTTCGGTCGGGACGGTCTCCGGATCGTCGCCCGTCTGGAGCGTCATCTTCTGGAGGATGTACCCGGCCTCGTCGATGCGGGCGACGGTGTTGAAGTTCCGGATGCACAGCCAGGTGCTGCCGTCCGCCATGCGCCGGGCGCCAGTCAGGTGGAGCCAGCCGTCCAACTCGACGTCCGCGAAGAGCTCGTCGTCGCCGAAGGCCAGCTCGGCGTCCCACGACCAGACCAGCTCGCCGTCGCTGTCGTACTGGGAGATCTGCGGCTCGCCTCGTCGGGCCCACGTGTTCACGACCAGCGTGTCGCCATTGGGCAGGCGGTCCACGTCGTGCCCGGCGGCCGGGGTGAGGACGCTCCACACCATGCCTTCGTCGCGGTCCCACTCGAACACGCCGTACGGGTTCACCGAGAACAGGAGGTGCCCGTTGGGCAGCACGTCGAAGTCCGACAGCGTGCGCGGCTCGCCGACGTCTCCCTCGAGCAGCTCGGCCGGGAGATCGAAGCGCCACAGCTCGTCTCCGTTCACGTCGATGGCGACGATGGCCTGCGCATCGGTGGGCCACGTCGTCAGGAAGACCGTGGCGCCCTGGTAGGCTTCCTCGGCGTCGTTGGCCGTGTCGCCCGTGTCGCCCGTGTCGCTGGGGCTGTCGCCCGGACCGCTACTGTCGACGCCATCGGGAACGACCGAGTCGTCGTCGGGCACGAACATGACCGGGCCGTCGGTCGGAGTGCAGGCGAGGAGCAGGGTCAGCACGCTCCAAGGATACCCTGTGGCCATGGACATCGAGGGCCAGCTACGAGCCGCGGTCGAGGACGCCGTGATGGGTGAGCCGCTGGATGGGCGGCTGGCGGGTCGGGCCAGGATGGCGGCGCTGACCGTGCTCCATCGAGCCGGGCGAAAAGGCCGGGTGGACGTGCGTCCCGCGCGAGGTGGCGTCGAGGTGCGCGTGATCCTGGATCCGGGCACGCCGCGGGTGCGCGAGGTGCGGTTCTCGCTGGGCTAGTTCAGCAGATCCGAATTCCCGAGAGGGAATGTGACTAGACAACCCGGCGTGGCCGCGGTACCTCCACCGAGGAGGTTCGATGGCTCGTCCGCACGCACTCAAAGTCGACCTGTCGCCGCGAGAAGCGGCGATTCTCGGGCGCATTGCACGCTCGAGGAAGTCCGCTGCCTCGT
>JAAESX010000194.1 GCA_024228935.1 Pseudomonadota bacterium | reverse complement strand
CTCGTCGTCGAAGTCCTCGTCGTCGAAGTCCTCGTCGTCGAAGTCCTCGTCGTCGAAGTCCTCGTCCTCGCCGAGGCCCTCCTCACCCTCCGGAGCGTTCCGCTCGCCGGAGAGCGCGTTCTTGCTCTCGCTGGGCACCTCCGCCTCGGCGCCGCAGCCCCAGACCATCGCCACACACACCACCAGCAATGCGCTCTTCATCGCGCTCATCACGTCCTCACCTTCTCGTTTTGGTCGGGCCGACCGAGGTCAGCCGCGTCTTGCTTTCATGGGGTGGGACACCCTTGGGGCACGGGAGGGCAAAGAAAGATCATTTTTCTGGGACACGCGCCCCAGACCGCTTCGCCGCTTCGTCCTGGCTTCGCTCGTGTGAGACGCTGAGCCCATGTTCGAACGACTCCGCGAGACCCTCACCCGCCTGCGGCCGGCGCCGGGGGAGGAGCAGACGCTGGATCCGAAGATGGCGGCGGCCATCTTCGCGCACTGCGCCGAGTTCGAAGGCGTCGACGAGGCCGTCACAACGCTTCTGGCCGAGCGCGCCCACTTCCGCCGCTACGAAGCCGGCAAGATCTTCTACCTGCCCATCGAGCCCGCGCGTGGCCGCCCCCTGCGCGTGGTGGTGCACGGCCACGTGGTGGTCACCCAGAAGCGCGCCGGCCGCAGCCACAGTCGGGCGCTGCCCGCGGGCACCCTCTTTGGCGAGGAGGGCCTGGCCGCGTGGATCGAAGGCGGCAAGGCTCAGCGCACTTCGGGCCCGGACCTCTTCCGGGAGCACCGGCCAAGCAACTTCGGCGCGCGCGCCGGTGACCGAACCTGGATCTTGGAGCTGGAAGCCGGCGACTTCGACAGCATCTTCGACACGAGTCAGACCGCGCCCGCCCTGCGCCGCATCCTCGAGGCCCACCGTATCAACGGCCTGGCGCCGGATCTGGTGGCCACGATGGGCACGACCCCAGAGCTGGGCAGCGTGCGCACGGACCACCTCTACGCCCTGCTCGAGGGCGCGGAGCACCATCAGCTGGAGGCCCGCCAGCCGCTGAAGTTCCTCGCCGACGAGCGCGGCGGCTTCCTGGTGCTCGTGGACGGCCAGGTGGAGCTGCGTGGTGCCCGGGGCACCGCCCAGCTCCCCGCACCCCAGGTCCTCGGCCTGCACGAGGCGCTCCTGGGTCAGCCCTCCAAACAGCGAGTGGTGGCGCTCACCGCGGGGGTGGCCGTGCGGGTGCCGGCCTCGCGCCTGCAGTACCTCCTCCGCAGCGCTCCCGACTTCCAGCGTGCCATCGCCCGCACCGTGCCCGAGGCCACCCGCTTCGCCACGGACGCGGGCCCCTACAACGGCGTGGACGGGGTGCTGCTGATCGAGAACGTGGCCACCGAGCCGCTGCCGCTGGCCCCCCTGTCCCGCATGCTGGCGCGCTGCGTCGAAGGACACCTGCACGACCGGGCCCGGGTGCTGCACCTGGTGCACTCGGGCCTCTCGGGCGCCCCCGGTCCAGGCCACGACTTCCTCGAGATCGCGCGCACCGATCCAGATCCGCCCGCGCGCCTGCGCGAGCGCCTGCGCGCCTACGACCCCGAGGACGCCGAGGTCGTGATCATCGACGCCTCGGGGCTGAGCATCGACACGATGGACTTCGCGGAGGCCCGCGGCGTCACCAAGATCGTCTACCTCTTCGACGACCCCTCCACCTACCTCCCGGCCCGCCTGCTCACCGCCTCGGCCGAGGTGATCCCCACGGCGCTGCTGAAGGGCGACCGGGTGCCCACCCGCACCTTCGTGGACTTCCTCGAGCGCCTCGCCGAGGACGGCAACCTGAAGCCCTCGGTGGTGCAGCAGGCCATCCGCGACGGGGGCGCCGAGCTGGGCCGCAGCCTGAAGCGCCGCGGCCTCGATCCCCGCGCCCTCTTCGAGCATCGGAGCGGCCCCAGCTGGCCCCTGCGCACGGTGCGCCTGCGTTTCGGGCGCGCGGCCACCGAGCTCATCCGGCGCGAGGGCGTGGTGCCGAGAGCCGAGCTGCCCGCCGTGGCGCAACAGAGCCTGGAGCGATGGGCGCGCGCCATCACGGGGCGGCGCGTGGGTCTGGCCCTGGGGGGCGGCGGCGCCTACGGCTTCGTGCACCTGCCCCTCATCCGCGGTCTGCACCGCAACCAGGTCCCCATCGATCTGGTCAGCGGGGCCAGCTTCGGCTCGGTGGTGGGCGCCTACTACGCGCTGCGCGGCCTGCCCGGCCTCTCGCGGCTGGAGCGTCACGCCTACATGGTCAGCGCGGCCACCACGCTCTTCATCGGACCCATCACCACCGCGCTCGTGGAGCGCCTCATCGACTGGGACGCGGGAGACGAGCCCCTCGACCAGCTGGAGCTGCCCTTCTTCCCCGTTGTGACCGACGCCGATCTGGGCAGCGAGTGGGACCTGCGCCACGGCTCCGTGGGCCGGGGGGTGCGCGCCAGCGGCTCACTGCCCCCCTTCGCGCCCACCATCGACGGCGACCGCCGCTACCTGGACGGCGGCCTGGTGGCCAACGTGCCCGTGCAGATCCTGCACGACGAGGGCGCGGACCTCATCGTGGCCTCGAACCCCATCCCCAACCCGGAGCCCCGTCGGCGCAAGCCCCCTTCGCGCGTGCCCGTCATCGGCCCCTTCCTGCGCTCCATCGCGCCCAGCGATCGGGTGGGGGACATCCTGCGCTCGACCTTGATGCTCACCCGGCGGGCGGGGGAGTCCCAGAGCGAGCACGCGGACGTCTTCTACGAGGCCGACACCAGCGAGGTCTTCATCGGGGACTTCGGCGAGGCGCGGCGCATCGTGGCCCAGGCGGAGCACTCCCAGCGCCTGCACCGCGCCGTCGCCCAGGCCGCCAGCCACTGGCGCCACACCCTGCGCCACCCACCGGCCCGGGTGGAGCTGGAGGGTGAGTGGCTGCGCCTGCGCAACGCCCTGGTGAGCTTCCGGTCCCAGCGCCACAGCGCCAGCGCCTACCTCACCGAGGTAGGGCGCGAGGTCCTCGACGAGGTGGCGCGATTCCTCATCGAGCACCAGGAGATCGGCGCCCTCGAGCTTCGGGCCTGGCACGACGCCCGCTTCTCGGAGGGACGAGCGGAGGCCGTGCGCGATCACTTGATGGCGGCGGGCGTGGAGGCCGGCCGGCTGCGCGTCGGGCTCGGGGCGGCGCGCACGCCGGAGAGCGCCAGCACCTGCGTCGAGTTCTTCCTGCCCGAGCCCCTCTTGGGCGAGGCCCGAGCGGAGGCCCTGCGCTCCAGCCTGGAGAGGGCTCGCAGCGAGGCCGCACGCGCGCGGGCAGAGGCCGAGCGGGCGGCCACCGAGGCCCTGGTGCGGGGGCTCATCCTCTCGGCCACCGATCACTGCACGCGGCACGACCTTCAGCTCGGCCGCCTGTTGGCCCTCGAGGCCGCCTACCTGCAGCGCTCGGTGGAGACCGACCGGATCCTCCGCGCGGCGCTCCACCGACGCGGGCGCAGCGAGCCTCCACTCGAGGCCCACGGGAGCGCGACCGCCCTCGCCTGGTCCCCCGACGGCAGCCGGCTCGCCCTCGGCGGCAGCAACGGGCAGACGGTGGTCTACGAAGCGGGCGAGGCGGCGTGGCGGATCCAGCACAACCACCGGGACGCGGTGGTCCGGGGCGTGGCGTGGTCGCCCGCGGGCACCCTGGCCAGCGCGGCCACCGACCACGCCCTCATCGTCGCGGACGCGGAGGGCGACGTGCTGCGCACCCACTTGATGGGCACCTGGGCCAGCTGGGGGGTGGCCTTCACGCGGCAGGGCTGGCTGGTGGGCACCGACGACGGGGCCTCGGCGGTGGCGGTCTGGACCGGGGAGAGCCGCCACCTGCGCCTGGCCCACGAGGACGCGGTGCACGCGGTGGCTGTCGATCCGACCGGCAAGCGCGTCGCCTGCGCGGCCCGGGACGGCTCCGTCACGGTGTGGAGCCTCAACACGGGCTACCCCTGGATGCGCATCGAGGCCCGCTGCGCCGCGCTCACCTTCTCCCCCGACGGCCGCCGCCTCGCGGTGGCCAGCCGGCGCCGGGTGCTCGTCTACGACGTGGCGGGTCGGGCGGAGGCGCCGCTCTTCGAACTCCACGGCCACGATCGCAGCATCACCTGCCTGGCCTTCGCGCCCGGCGGTGAGCTGGCCACGGGCTCGGCGGATCGCAGCGCCCGCATCTGGTCGGTCGAGGGCCGCGTGCAGATGGTGATGCGCGGCCACGAGAGCCCGGTGCACGGCCTCGCCTGGCGCCCCGACGGTCGACGCCTGGCGACCTGGAGCGGTGAGAGCGCGGTGCTGGTATGGAGCCCCCGCAGCGGCGAGGTGCGCGCCCGGCTGGCCGCCCACGACGCCGCGGTCACGGCCTGCGCCTGGCGCCCCGACGGCCTGCGCCTGGCCACCGCCAGCGCCGACGGTCAGGCCCGAATCTGGGACCCCGAGGCGAGCGGTCAGCGCGTCTTCGAGGGGCACCGGGTCGCGCTGCGCTCCATGAGCATCGCGGGCGAGCGGGTGCTCACCGGCGACGCCTCCGGCCGCGTCATCGAGTGGTGCCCGGATGCCCTCGAGGCCTTCGAGGAGCACGAGGTCGACGAGGGCGGCGCCGCCCGGGTCGCCTTCGATCCTGCAGGCCTGTGGCACGCCCTGGGCCGACGCCACAGCCCCATCCTCTCCCTCCGCCGCCCGGGCAAGCGGCGCCGCCTGGACCTCAGCCCCGCCACGGTCGAGCACATCGCCTGGAACCCGCAGGGCACCCACGTGGCGGTCGCCGGGAGCCGACAGGTCACCATCATCGAGCCCGAGACCCGCGAGCTCCGGCGCCTGGGCCCCTTCGACGGGGACGTCACGGCCCTCGCGTGGCATCCGGCGGGCAATGTGCTCGGCGTAGGGGTCTTCGCAGGCCGCGCCCAGGCCCAGCTCCACGGCCCCGACGGCGTGCAGACCTTCGACCACGGCGACGGGGTGTGGACCCTCGCCTTCTCCCCCGACGGTCAGCGCCTGGCCACGGGATCCAACGACCGGCTCATTCGGGTCTTCGACGTGCAGACGGGGAACACCCTCCTCGGCGAAGAGATGCTGGGCGCCGTCCGCGCCCTCGCCTGGAGCCCCGACGGCACCCGCCTCGCGGCCGGCGACACCGGTCGCCACGTGCGCCTCTGGAGCGTGGCCGAGCGGCTGTCCCGGCTCTTCGGCAGCGAGGCCCACAACGCCGCCGTGAAGGCCCTCGCGTGGAGCCCCGACAGCGCCCGCGTCGCCACGGCCGGTGAGGACGCGGAGGTGCTGCTGTGGAGCCGAGACGGCGAGCAGCAAGCCGTCCTCGAGGGCCACGACGACGAGGTCACCTGCCTCGCCTGGCGCGGCGACACCCTCCTCACCGGCGCCGCGGATCAGACAGTCCGGCTCTCGGCGGGCACCTTCGACGCCCTCATCGAGCGCGTCGGCGCCCAGGTCGACCGCGCCGAACTCACCCCCGTCGAGTGGGCCCGCCACCTCGGCGCCCAGCGCCCCCGCCGTCCCACCTGGCCTCGGCCCAGCGAGGACTGAGGGCCGCCGCGCTGGACCAGGGCTCCACCCACTTCGCCAAGGGGAGGGCTAGGGGTTTGTCGGACGTTGCCCCCCATCCTCGGCGAGGCGCCCTCTCGTGACGCCGATTTGGCGTGCTCGCGGTTGGAACCTGGAACGACCGGCTGCCTCTGGTGCGACGGCCTTAGATTCGATTCCAGCGCCTTCCTGAGGGCGGTTTTACTGCCTCTTTGGTGGGGTCGCGGGCTCCTCTCTTTCAGGCGATGCTCGGGCCATGACGCCACAGCTTCAGAATGTTGTGGGCGGTGCAAACCAGGGACCATTCACCATCCGCTGCGGCTATCCCTCTCATTGAGAATCTTCGGAAGCCCTGCACTGCTTTGATGAGTCCGAAGGGCGTCTCGCCTACGTGTTTGCGCAGCGCGTAGATACGCCTTCCTGCCTTGGTCCGGACTTTATCGAGCATGCGTTCGCGCGGGGACGCGTCGGGCCCGAGGACTGATCCGCTGGGAGCAGGCTGATAGGTCTCGCGCCCGACGGCGATGTAGGCATCGATTTCGGCTTTCTCGCATATCTCGGCGTTGCACGGGGCCCAATAGCCTGCGTCGGCGAGGAGCTTCTCGGGCGCGCCAACTGTGTCGACCATGCCCTCGACCATCGGTGGGAGATGGTGGGTATCAGCGGCGTGATTGCTCACGCCGACGCCGACGATGACCCCGTGCTCCCCGTCGGTCAGCGCCTGACAGTTGTAGCCCTGCACGAAGCCGCCCTGGTGCTCCATGATTCGGCTCTCTGGGTCGGTGAAGTTCCGCTGTGCTCGGTCGTGAGGTGTGCCGTCTGCCATGTGCCGCGGCTGATGAACCGGCATTCGCGGTCCACCGTCGTCATCATCATCATCGCCAACGCCGTTGTCCTCATCCCTGAGTGCATCGGCCTTGGCGCGGGCCGTCTTCGCCCTGGTCGCTGCGCTCTTGCGCTCTCGCGGCGCAACGTCGTCGTCCGCAGCCTTCGCCTCCTGCCCCTCAGCCTGCTCACGCAGCTTCAACCGCCGCGCTTTCCGCGCCGCCGCCTCCAGCGCCTCCATCGCCTCGTCGATCTTGTCGAGGCGCGACTGGCGCCGCTTCAACTCCTCAGGCAGCGAGCCCGCCGTGAGCGCTGCATCACCAGAGTCGGCCTCCTCGGCCTGCTTCAGAAGGTCGGCGATCTCTCCCTCGAGTCGCGCCTTCTCCGCGCGCATCCGGTCATAGCTCATCGCCTTGTGCTTGCTGGCGCTGGCCTTGATCTTCGTTCCGTCCAGCGCCACGACGCCCAACTTGGCCAGGCCCAGCTCCCTGCAAATGATCGCGACCTGAAGGAAGAGCGCCTTGAAGCTCGAAAGATGGGTTTTGCGGAAGTCGGCGATCGTGTCGTGGTCTGGATGCTGTCCGCCGGTCAGCACCCGAAAGGCGATGTTCTCGTAAGTGGCTCGCTCGATCTTGCGGGAGGAGACCAAGCCCACGCTGTACGAGTAGAGGAGCAACGCCACCATCATCCGCGGGTGATAGGGCTTGCCACCCCGCGGGTCCCGCGCCTGAATCACCCTCTCGATGTCGCTCAGGTCCAGCCTGGCTACGATGTCGAGGATGAAGTAGGCGAGGTGGTCGCGGCTCAGCCAGTCGTGGGGCGACGGCGGCAGCAGAAACTGCTGATCCGGCTCCCATTCGCGATACGTCTTGGCCATGGCCCAGTAGATCATGGCCAGATCCTCGGGTCGATCCCCCAAAAGGGCCCAATCCCCGACAGACCCCTAGCGCTCGCGCCGCCTGCATGGATGCCCCTCTCGGGGCCTGAAGGTGCCTTGTTGCCCTCCTCACGGTTCCGCCGCAGCTCTTCGGTCACCCGACCCCCCAGGGGTCGGCACCCGGCGCTCCCCCGCTGCGCTCCGCCCTCCGGCCAGATCCGCACCGGCAGCTCTCGAAAGCGACCCCATCGCGGGTGAGGATGTGGCGCAAACGCTGCGCGGCCAGGGATCGGGCCAGCTACTGAGCGCGTAGGGCCTTCATCTGGCCGGTCTGCTCCAGCAGGAACCGCATCAGTTCGGCGTGGATGGCTTCGCGGTTCGCAGGGGGGTTACCCAATGGGTGTGTTTCTGCTGGACAGTGAGTTCCCCCAATGGGTAAGCATGTTCCATGCACAACGTCGTCATCTCGCTTCCATCCTTCAACCGCCGAGCGGCGGCCCTGGGCTTCGAGCCGGGCCACGTTGCGGGCGTGGTCGCCGAGGACCCGACCGCGGGTGACCTCATCCAGCGTGGCCGCGGACTCCGCAAGCTGCGGCTCGCTCGCCCTGGGACGCGAGGGAAGAGTGGCGGTGCTCGAGTCATCTACTACTTCCACAGTGAGGCCATGCCGACCGTGCTGCTGATGATCTTCGCCAAGGCCGATCGGGAGAACCTCACAGCCGCCGAGCTGAGCACGCTCGTAGCCATCGTCGGCGATCTGCTGGATCGCTATCAGCCCTGAGGCCGAACCCACCGACCCACCAAGAGGAGCCACCATGTCGGACAACAGCCAGACACCAAACATCGACCGAGCGGAGGCCGAGCTGGAAGCCTCGGGCGAGCTCACCGACGAGCTGCGCGAGCTTGCTGCGGACGGGCGCGCGCTCATCGCCCACCTTGACGGCGCGGAGGTCGAAGGCATCCGCGTCTTCCACACGGGCGTCGACATCACCGGCCTGCGCAAGGACCTGGGCCTGAGCCAGGCCGCCTTCGCGCGCAAGTTCGGCTTCCG
>JAAESX010000193.1 GCA_024228935.1 Pseudomonadota bacterium | reverse complement strand
CGGGCGCTTGCTCCTCGCTCCATCCCCCGCCTCATCGAAGACATCGGAATCGCTCTCCGAGAAGTCACCGCGACGAACTGCTCAAACTGGTTCAGGCACTGTGGCTATTCTCTCCCTCAAGCATCCTGACCGGCGCAATAAGGTCCCGTCATGCTGCTTCTCCTCGCCGCCTGCAACGCCGACTACAAGGGCCCCGTCTCCGCGGATGGCCTCTACATCGGGAGCTCTCCCCCCACCCGCGCCGACGTGGTCGTCGAGCTGGTCGACGCGAATGGCCGTGGCGTGTCCGACTGGACCGGCGGCGAGGTCTCGATCTCCATCGACGACGACGAGCTCGCCCACACCAAGCGGACCTGGGACCAGGTCGCCGCCGAGCAGCCCGTGGTCGTGCTGGTCGACATCGCCGTCGACGACAGCTCGGTGCTGACCTCGTACCGCAGCTTCCTGACGCGGCTCGTGGACGGCCTGGACGACGACCAGCCCCTCACCATCCTGACGTTCGGCGAGACGGTCGACGTGCATCGTGCGAGCACGCGGAACGCCGACCTCATCGCCACGGCCATCGACGAGCTGAACGACAGCGCCGACGGACCGACGAACCTGCACGACGGCGTCATCGACGGGCTGGCGACGTGGGACGACCAGCTCGAGCCCGACGGCGCCATCCGGCGTGGCGTCCTGGTGGTCCTGACCGACGGGGGCACGAGCCCAAGCGACTCGACCCTGGAGCAGGTCCGCACCGCGGCCGAGGGGCGCGCGGTGATGGGCGTTGCCCTGGGTCGGCCCGGTGGGCTGGACGACGTCGCGACGCACGGGCTCTTCGAGGCCAAGGAGGCCGCCGATCTGCCCCCGCTCGCGGACGACGTGGCGACGGCGCTGCAGGAGCTCCAGGACGCCATCGTTTTCGCCAGCTGGTGCAACACGGACGGCGACAAGACCGGCGCCCTGGCGGTGGACTTCGCGCGCGGCACGCTCAAGGGCTCGCTCGAGGAGAACATGGAGCTCATCGACGTGCCCGCGGTCTGGGGCGCCAGCGGCGTCATCCCCGAGGAGGTCCAGACCCACTCGGCCCGCATCAGCGACGGCTACATGTACGTCGGCGGCGGCGACGAGGACGGCAGCACCTGGTACGCCCCGCTCCGGGACGACGGACGGGTCGGCTCCTGGCGTCCCGGCCAGGCCATCGACAGCGGCGAGGAGACGCGCTTCCACGTGGCCGACGGCTGGGCGTACGCGGTGAACGGCGGCGACGCCTACCGCGGCGAGATCGTCGACGGCGCACCCCAGGGCTGGACCATCATGCTGGCGCCCGGGGCCACGAACGCGCTGCGCTCCCACGGCGGGCGGCTCTACAGCATCACGCGCGACGACATCTGGGTGACCGAGCTCGACAACGGCGACCCCACAGGCTGGACGCTGGCCGGCGAGTACCCCGAGGAGCTTGCCGGCGGCTACGTCGGCGGCGCCTTCGTCGGTGACCGGGTGGTCGCGGTGGGCTCGTGGCGCTCCGGAGCCGACAGCGACTGGACGACGCGGGCGTACGCCGCAGACGTGAACGCGGACGGGTCGCTGGGTGACTTCGACACCTACGCGCTGCCCGCGTTCATGGGCCTGTGGCTGAACGTGGACGCGGTCGGTGACGAGCTGGTCGTGCTGCCCGGAGACGACGCCGACTCGAGCGACATCCTGGTCGGCGACGGCGTCGGCGGCTGGAGTGTGGCTGGGAGCTTCAGCGCGGCGCGGACCTACTACGCGACCGCGGTCGAGGGCGACCGGCTCTTCATCCTTGGTGGGCGGGCCGCGGACGAACCGACGGACGAGTTGCTCTACTCCGAGCTGGTCGACGGCACGCTGTCGTTGTCCTGCACGCCCTGAGCCCACGGGACGTGCTTGAAGGCGGCCTCGACCTCGACCGCTCCCTGATCGCCAGACAGGCGCACCTGGATCTGCAGGCCCGCGGTGCACTCGGGGCACGTCGCGCGCTCGGCGGCGAGCTCCTCGGGGATGGGGCCCTCGATCCGCAGGACCCCGGTCTCTCCAGGCTCGATCGGGGTCCAGGCGTCGCCCGTCACGACCGCATCGGACACCGGCCTGCGGACGCTGCCCAGGCGCACCCCGAGCTTGACGTCCGTCCGCCCCACGAACAGCGGCGCGGCGCTTCGATTGCCGACCAGCACGTGGACGGCGACCCGGTCCGACAGCTCGACCGGGCCGAGCGGGTGCACGCCGACGGTCTCGGGTAGCGGCTCGACCTCCTCGACGGCCGAGAACACGGCGAAGCCCACGCCGACCGCAACCGCCGGCGCGACCAGCACGACCGCCAGCGCCCCCACGACCTGACCGATCCGCACGCGCGTCGGTGGACTGCAGCCAACCGCGGGCCGCCACCGGGATCAGCGAATCACAGTCGGCCCGTGTACCGGAATCCGAAGGGGCCTCCGCCGCGGAACAGCACCTCGCCACCATCCGCCTGCCAGACGACCGCCCCTTCCTGGCCCCGAAAGTCGGCCAGGAGCTCGTCGACGCCGGGCGGGAGCGGCTCGCCGATGTCGAACGGGATGCGGGCGACGAGGCGGATGTACCCCGGTCTCAATCGCAGCCAGTGATGCCGCTCCACGACGAACAAGACCAGGCAGATCAGCCCGGCCGCCGCGACGAGGACCTGACTCACGCCTTCCGCAGCACCAGGAGACCGCGACGCATCACGATGTGCCGGTCCTCCCAGCTGGCCTCGAGTCCGGCGGCGACGAACGGCGCGGCCAGATCGGCGCGGGACAGCACGTGCAGGCTGTGGCGCTCCTCGAAGGTCTCGACGCGGTGAGGTCGGGCGATGGACCAGGCGAAGTCGACGTGCGTCGTGGCGCCGTCGAGGGTGACCGCCGAGGCGCGCGCGGCGACGACGTCGGGCGAGGTCGCCTGCTGGAGCATGAAGTGCCCGTCCTTGACTGCGTCGGGGGTGAGCCAGGGCTCGATCAGCGCGACGCCACCGGGCTTCAGTGCGGCGTGGACACGCTCGGCGACCGCGGGCAGGTCGGCGGGGTCGAGGTACCCGATGCTGCTGAACAGACACAGGAACGCGTCGACGGGCTCGTCGACCGTGAACAGCCGCATGTCACCAGGGGCGACCGTCACGCCCTTGGTCCGGGCGAGCGCGAGCATCTCGGGCGCGATGTCGAAGCCGCGCGCGTCGAAGTGGTCCTGCAGGTGCACAGGTAGTCCCCGGTGCCACAGCAACCCTCGAGCACCGAGCCGCCGCCGGGGACGCCGAGCTCGTGCAGGTGGTCGACCAGGCGCGCCGACTCGCGGTCGTACGCCTTGTCGCTGTAGATCAGGTCGTAGAGCTCGGCCCGCTGGTAGAGCTGGGGCGCGTGCCCGCTCACGCGCCGCAGGTGGCGTCGATGATGGCCTGGTCGACGTCCCACTTCTTCAGGAACGCCGCCCGTCCGGTCCGCATCGTGGCGACCCAGTCGTCGTACACGTCGAGCTTCCCGTTGGCCGCGTAGAGCTTGCGCGGCTCGAGGATCTCGGCCGGGACCTTGGCGACCAGCGCGGCGTTGTCCGGGTGGTCCGTGTCCACGATCAGGTACCCGAAGTCCGGGTCCTTCTTCCAGACGATGCTGTCGGTCAGGAGCGCCTCGAGCATCGCCGAGCTGTGCCGGATCTTGACCTTGTGGCCAACGCCTTCCTTGACCGAGTCGCCGTCTCCACCGACGAAGCCGGTGTTCATCAGCCACAGACCGACGCCCTCCATCGTGGCGGCCAGCTCGGAGAAGCGGCTGGCCTGGAGGCCGTGCGCCAGCGGGAAGAAGGGCTGCGTGAAGGGGCTGCGGGTCTTGCCGCGCTCCTTGCCGGCGGCCGACGTCTTGGTCGTCTCGCCGAGCATGAAGAAGCCAGCCGCCTGGGCCGGGTCCTCGAACTTCACGATGCCGGGCGTGCAGGCGTCGACGCCCTCGTCCCGGTTCAGGATGCCCATGTACTCGACAGACTGGATGTTGTGGAGGTCGGCGGCGTCCTCGACCGAGCTCATCGGGATGATCGAGCGGCCGTTGCCGGTCCACTTGACGAAGTCCCAGCCGTCCTTCGGGGTCTTGCCGTCCATGACGTCGTCGTAGGTGACGTCGCCGGCGATGTACTTGTCGACGTTGACGGGGTCGGCGTTCGTGGCGATCAGCACGTCGCGGAGTCGTCCGACCTCAGCGGGGCTCAGCGCCGTCTTGAAGAAGTCGTAGTTGCCGTCTGCGTCGGTGTAGACGTTCTCGACCCAGGCGTCCGAGCTGACCGTGCCTCGGTAGATGACGGGCTCGCTCTTCTCGGTCAAGGCCCAGGTCTTCGCGAAGCAGCCGTTCTCGGTGACGCTCATCTCGCCGTTCGGCCAGAGCGCGACCATGTCGTCCTGGATGGGCTGCGTGACCTCGCCCTGCTTGCTGAACGTCGTCGTCGTCTTGCCTGTGCCCGAGAGCCCGAGGATGGTCATCGACACATCGCGCCCGCCGACGTGGACCAGCTTGGCGCCCGCGTGGAGGACGAGTCCGCCGGCGAGGAACACCTTGTGGTTCAGCATCCGGAGCGCGGCCTTCTTCGACTCGCCGAAGTAGTCGGGGCCCATGATGTAGGTCGTGTAGCTCTCGAGATCGACCAGGATGATCTGGCCGCCGTTGGCGCCCTCGGGCCGGTAGTCCGGCGTGTAGACGATGCGGAAGCTCGGGTCGAAGCTGTCGGGGTCGGCCGCCTTGTCCGCGCCCTCGACCTCGGTCCGAGAGAACGCCAGGATGGACTGCATCCCGGCGATGTTGGCGCCCTCGACCGTGTACAGCCACTGGACCGCGACGGCGCGGGGGCCGACGCCGACCCAGCCCTGGACCTCGATGAGCCTGTTCTTCTCTTCGATGTAGGCGCGCTGCCCGGCGATGAACGGGGCGGCGACCTCGGCGGTGACCACGGTGTGGCTGAAGTTCGGGGCGTCGTCGGGGTTGCCGATCAGGAAGGTCCGGCTGGCCTGCCGCGCCTTGTTCCGGGCGACCTTCACCAGGTTTCCGCAGGCGGTCTTCGAGACGGCCGGGGTGTGCTCGAGGCTCAGCTCGCGCAGGACGTCCTGACTGGGGTTCGTGAGGTACTCCGCCGCGAAGGGGTGGAGTACTTTCTTGGCAGCAGCCGTGGTCACGAGGCGCCTCGCCGGTCTGAGAGATGAGGTGGTGCGGGCGGCGCAATTTGCCCGATCGAGAGCAGGGGACGAATATCCTCGCGGTTTCGTCACAGCCAGCGCGGCTACTCGATCGCGAACAGCTTGGCGGCTTCGTTCGGCCGGGCGTCGTTGAACGTCACGGTGACGTCGTAGGTACCGACCCCGAGGCTCAGGCTCGGGATGATCGTCTCGGGGATGGACTGGTTCGGCGCGAACGTCCAGGTCTTTGCCGCGGCGTCACAGCTGGCGGTCTGGGTGTGCACGTCGGCGCCCCCCTGGACCCGCACGACGGCCGAGGCCACCAGGCAGCCGGACGAGGTCTGCAGGGTGACCTCGTTCTCGCAGCGGTTCTGGACGGCCCCGGAGATCTCGACCGGCGAGCTGCAGCCCGCGCAGTTGCCGCTCGAGTCCCGGACGCCGGCGACGTAGATCAGGTCACGCTCGTCGCAGTCGGTGTCGGTGTCGGTGTCGGTGTCCGCGTCGGTGTCCGAGTCCGCATCGGTGTCGGTGTCGGCGTCGGCGGCCTCGGAGTCCGAGGGCGCCTCGTCCGAGGGAGTGCACGCGAGGAGGGAGAGCAGCAGGATCGTCATGGTGAGCGAGTCTACGGGCAGTGCGGCGGGTTCGCTGGGTTAGGAGACCCGCTCGGAGGATCCATGCAGGAAGTTGTCATCGTCGATGCCGTCCGGACCCCCATCGGGTCGTTCCAGGGCGGCCTGAGCAAGGTCCGCGCGGACGATCTCGGAGCGCTCGTGATCCGCGAGGTCCTGACGCGTACGGGCGTCGATCCCGCGCTGGTGGACGAGGTCTTCTTCGGCTGCGCGAACCAGGCCGGCGAGGACAACCGGAACGTCGCGCGGATGTCGGCACTGCTGGCCGGGCTCCCCGACACCGTGCCCGGCGTGACCCTGAACCGGCTCTGCGCCTCGGGGCTCGAGGCGGTCAACCAGGCCGCTCGTATGGGCCAGGTGGGCGACGGGGCCGTGTTCGTGGCGGGCGGCGTCGAGAACATGAGCCGAGCGCCGTACGTCTTCCCGCGCGGCCCGGTGGCCCCCAAGGCGGGCAACGTGACGGGGTACGACACCTGCCTCGGCTGGCGCTTCCCGAACAAGAAGATGGAGGCGATGTTCCCGCTCGAGGCCATGGGCTGCACGGCGGAGAACCTGGTGGACCAGCACGGCATCACCCGCGAGGACCAGGACGCCTACGCGCTGGAGTCGCACCGCAAGGCGCTCCAGGCGATGGACAACGGCTGGTTCGCCGGCGAGCTGGTGCCGGTCTCGGTGCCGCAGCGGCGTGGCGATCCCGTCGTCGTGGCGGCGGACGAAGGGCCTCGTCGGGGCTCGACGATGGAGAAGCTGGCCAAGCTGCGGGCGGCGTTCAGGAAGGGCGGCTCGGTGACCGCGGCGAACAGCTCGACGCTGAACGACGGCTCGTCGGCGCTCCTGGTGACGACGGCGGATCGGGCTCGCGAGCTCGGCCTGACGGCGCGGTTCCGGATCGTGGCCAAGGCCTCGGCCGGCGTGGACCCGACCATCATGGGCATCGGCCCCGTTCCGGCGACCCAGAAGGCGCTGGCGCTGGCCGGGTGGAGCATCGACTATCTCGACGCCATCGAGCTGAACGAGGCCTTCGCGGCGCAGTCGCTGGCCGTCGTCCGGACGCTCGGGCTCGACCTGGACAAGGTGAATGTCCACGGCGGCGCCATCGCGCTGGGCCACCCGCTGGGCTGCTCGGGCGCGCGGATCCTGACGACGCTGATGGGTGTCCTGGACCGGACCGGTGGAGACCGGGGGCTGGCGACGCTGTGTGTCGGCGTGGGACAGGGCGTCGCGACGCTGATCGAGCGGGTCTGAGTCGCTCGGCGAAAGCCGTGGTTAGGACTGGCCTATGTGGCTGACCCTCATCCTCTCGAGTTGTGCATCCGATGGCCCCTGGTGGGAGCAGCGCAAGCCCTGCCCCAAGGGCGCCACCCTGACCGGCGAGGCCCACTCGGGTGAGGTCGGGCCGATCGATCTGGAGACGCTGCGACCGGGCAAGGCGATCTGGTGCGAGGTGGAGCCCGGATTCGAGGGGCGGCACGGCCCGTACACGGCCTGGTACCCGAACGGCCAGATGTCCGACGACGCGGTCTACGAGGACGGCGTCGCGGTCTCGCTGACGGCCTGGTCGCGCCTGGGCCACGTCGAGCTCGTGGTTGTGGAGCCGGGCGTGTTCCGGCGGACGCTGACGTATGCGGACGGGACGCGAGCCGTGGAGGGGGTGCTCCTGCGAGGAGGCGTCCCGGACGGCACCTGGACCGAGTGGGACCGCAGCGGCGCGGTGATCGGCCAGACCACCTACGTCGACGGGGTGGCGGGCGAGCTGACGGGCAGCTCCTCGCTCGTGATGTACGTGACGCGCCTGGACCGAGGGGTAAGCCCGCAGGCCGACCTCGTCCTGCCCGTATCGACCACCGCCGCCGAGCCGCCGCTGGCCGTGACGATCCACGTGACGCCATCCCAGATCCTGGTGGACGGGGCGCCGCTGACGCGCCTGGACGACCGGCGAATTCCACCCGACGAGCTCCGCGGGTTCCTCGCGACGAATCTCTACGACCGGCTGATCGAGAAGGCCGACCAGCAGCGCACCATCGGCGTCCAGGTGCCGGAGCTGGACTTCAAGGGCGACCTCAGCCTGCTCATCGACCAAGACACGCCGTGGCCGACGATCCTGCCCATCCTCTACACCGCCGGTCAGGCCCAGTTCCGCCGCTTCCACTTCGTCGTGCACACCAGCGCGCAGTGGCCGCCGACGACGGGCCCCGTCCAGGGAGAGCGCCTGATGGCCGCCGCGCTCATGGAGCTCCCCGAGCTGGGTCCTGACGAAATGACGTGGCCGCCAGTCGTGCTCCTCGAGGCCGACGGGGTGCGTGTGCGTCTGGGGCAAGAGGAGACCGTCGTGGCCGACATGGATGCCGCGATCGCCATGCTGCCCGAAGGGCCGGGCGTCGTGCTGACCCCTGCGGCGGAGTCGACGTATGTCGAGGTCATCGCGGCGATGGATTCGCTGCGGCCGACCCATCCGGAGGTGGTGTTGGCGGCGGGGCCGTAGGGGGCGCAGTTCTCCGAGGCTTGGGGTCACCCTGGGACTTCTGCGTCGTCAGGTGCGCAAAGGTCCGAGGCTGACGGTCACCCGGAGACTTGTGCGTCCTTGGAGCGCGCGGCTCCAGGCGGGCTGACCGTCTGGGCTCAATCCCAGCTGTAGAACCCCTGCCCGACCTTCTTGCCGAGCTTTCCGGCCTCCACCATCTCCCGCATGAGCGCCGGCGGCTTGAACGCCGGGTTGTCGAGCTCGACCGCCAGGTACTCGCCGATGTGCATGCGCACGTCGAGTCCAACGAGGTCGGTCAGCTTGAGCGGCCCGATGGGGTGGCGGTACCCGAGGACCATGGCCGTGTCGATGTCCTCGGGGCTCGCGACGCCCTGCTCGACCATGCGGATGGCCTCCATTCCAAGGCAGACACCCAGTCGGCTGGTCGCGAAGCCGGGGAAGTCCTTCACCGTGATGCAGCTCTTGCCGATGCGCTCGCCGAAGGCCTGACAGCTGCTCAACACGTCCTCGCGGGTGCCCTCGTACACGATGATCTCGAGCAGCTTCATGATGTGAACAGGGTTGAAGAAGTGGAGCCCGATGACCCGGCCCGGGTCGTCCAGCGGCGCCGCGATGTTCGCGATCGACAGGCTCGAGGTGTTCGTGCCCAGGATGCCGTCGGTCATGCCCTGGACTTCCAGGAAGAGCTTCTGCTTGAGCTCGAGCCGCTCGGGCACGGCCTCGATGACCAGGTCGGCGCCTTCGCAGATCGCGGCCAGGTCGGTCCCGCCGGAGATGCGGGGCAGGGCCGCCTCCATGGCGTCGGCATCGAGCTTGCCGCGGTCGACGCCCTTCTTCATGTTGGCCTGGACCATGGAGAGGCCCCGCTCCACCGCGGCCTCGGCGATGTCGAACAGGCCGACGTCGTAGCCCGCGAGCGCGCTGACATGGGCGATGCCGTGGCCCATCGTGCCGGCACCGAGGATGGCGATCTTCTGCATGGGAAACCTCTGATGTGGACGCGATCTAACCCGCGCCGCGACGACCGAGGGGCCCGGATGACGACCCGAATGCGGGGGTGAAGAGAATGGAGAGGGGGGGTCCACAGGAGGGGATCCCGGTGGCTACGTGAGGGACGAACACCACGGGAGGGGGGCTCATGGACGCCCAGTCGAACTACCGGAATGCCGAGGACCTGTGCGTCCGCGTCTTCCAGATCACCAACGACGCGCCGGACGAGCTGGGCCGACGCCTGCGAACCAAGTCACTCGACGCGCTGACCAGCCTGGCGGAGATCCTGGGCGCCCGGGACCCGGAGTACGCGCTGGTCGCCATCTGCGGGGCCCACCAGACAGCGCTCGGGACGGCAGCGCTGCTGCTCGTCGGCAAGCGACTGGGTCACCTGCCAGCGGACTCCGACCGCCTGGTGCGGGGGTATGGCGACATCGCCCAGGACCTGGACGCCTGGCTGAACAGACCACGGCGCTCGTCGACCTCGACGTACACGAACTGATGGCCCTTGCTTGGCACGTGAACGTGCGGCTGGGCTCGTCGGGGGTGCTCACGCGCTCGGATGTGGAGCGAAGGCGGTTCGTGCGATCCGTCGGTCGCGTCCTGGAGCCCTATGGACTGCTGACTTTCGGTTTGGCTCCGGAGCATGCGCACTTCCTGTTCGCATGCTCCCGTGAGGACGCCGGGAAGGGCGCCCATGCCATCGAGTGCAGCCTCCAATGGCACCTGCAGCTGGGCGGTGGGTTCCGCGAAGCTTGGTTTCAACCGGTGGAGACGCAGATTCACCTGCGGCGAGGGTTCTTCTACGTACTGCGCAACGACAAGGACCCGCGGAAGCGCTGGACGAACGTGCCAGAACTGCTCGGAGCGCGGCTCCAGGTCGGGTCGACGTGCGCCCGGGTGAGGCAGCTCCTGCCGGATGTCCACGTCCAGGACATCTGGCGCGAACTCGAGGTGGGCAAGCCGGGCCCTCCTGTGGGAGGCCACCGCTTGAGGGAGGCAGCGGTCGAAGCCATCTGCGGACCGCTCCGGACGAAGACGCCCGACGCGGTCGGCCTGCGCCGCGCGGCGGCTCGGGTCGGGCTCGATCTGGGCATGACCCGCTCGGCCGTTGCGGCCCAGCTGGACCTGACGTCGAAGTCGGTCGGCAGGATGGCGATCCTGGCCGAGCCGGCCCTGGTCCACGCCATCCGGACCCAGGTCGGTCTGCTGGATGCCCTCGGGAGCGCCTCGGTGACTCGAAGGACGGGCTGAGCTCTGACGGGCAGCTCGGCGCGTCCCCTGGGCGTCGACGTCGGGGGGCTGACCGGCAGCCTCCGGGATCGAGGCCACACAGGGCGTCAACGTCGGGGGGCTGACCGGCAGCCTCGGGGGTCGTGGACCTCCGGGCACCTCGCCCCCTCCAGACCCTACTGCTCCGTGATCACGAACTCGACACGCCGGTTGTTGGCCTTGCCCTCTCGCGTCTTGTTCGAGTCGACCGGGACCTCCTCGCCGTAGCCGACGGCGGTCAGCCGATCGGACGCGACGCCCTTGCCCTCGAGGTAGGTCTTCACGGCCTCGGCGCGCGCCTGCGACAGCTTCTTGTTCGAGGCGTCGCTTCCGTCGCTGTCCGTGTGGCCCGCCACCTCGACGCGCTTGATGTCCTCGTGCGCGAGGAACACCGCGGCGACCTCGTCCAGGATCGAGTAGCTCACCGGCTTGATCGTGGAGCGGCCGGTGTTGAAGTACACCTTCTCCGTGATCACGATGGCCTCGGCCGTCACGATGACCTTGGACGGGCAGCCGTTGCTCCGACGCGGATCGGCCTTGGGGTCGATCGGGTCGTCGGGGCACTCGTCGCGGTAGTCGGGCACGCGGTCCGAGTCGCGGTCGGGGCAGCCCTCGGTGGCCAGCGGTCCGGCCTCGGTCGGGCACTTGTCGTAGTCGTCGGCCAGCCCATCACCATCGGTGTCCGGGCAGCCGTTCGTCGAAGCGGGACCCGCCACGTCCGGGCAGTCGTCGCCGCCATCGGGGATGCCGTCACCGTCGTTGTCGGGATCCGGGCAGCCGTCCCCGTCCTCCCAGCCGTCGATGTCCTCGGCGGCATCCGGGCACTCATCCACCAGGTCGAGCAGGCCATCGCCGTCGTTGTCCGGCTCGGGACAGCCGTCGGTGTCCTGGTACCGGTCGAAGTCCTCGGGATCCTCGATGCAGCGATCGACGTCGTCCGTCAGGCCATCACCGTCGGTGTCGCCGGGTCCGCCGTCGTTGCGGTAGCCCAGCGACAACCCCAGCCGGTAGTTCGGCGCGCCCACGCCCGCGATGATGCCGGTGCCCAGGCCGAGCAGGGCGTGGAAGCCGCTCTCGTGCAGGTAGCCACCGTAGACGTGGCCCTCGACAGGGTTCTTGTTCCACGCGGTGCCGCCCGAGAGCGTGACGCGGGAGTCCAACTCGGCGCCGACCACCGCCTCGGGGATGGGCTTGTACGAGCCACCCAGTCCGGCGAGGAACGAGCTGCCGAAGTCCAGGTCCTCGAGCGAGGTCTTGGGTCCGAAGTCGAAGCCCAGGTTCGCCCGCCAACCGACCTGCGAGACGTACCCACCGGCCGCTGCGGTCAGGCTTCCGCCGATGGTGTCGCGCGAGGTGAACGCCCCGGCGTTCCGCCCGGTCGGGAGGATGAGCTGAGGCCGCAGGCCGAAGTCGACGCCGTCATTGCTGTCGCCGACGTGGGCGACGGGGAACATGGCCCCGAGCGTGATGTCGCCCATCGCGAACTGGGACGTCCCGTTGACCTGGACCGCCGGGTAGACCGGCACGTCGACATCCACGCGGGTGAACCCGTTGATGTTGTAGCCGCCCTGCACGCGCGTCGAGAACTGCTTGCCGACGAGCACTTCCTCGGTGCCGTCCTCGTACCGGACGACCAGCGGCTTGTCCGCGAGCACCAGACCCAGGGCCGCGTAGTAGCTGTCCGCCTGCCCGAGGGTGGGGTGCGCCAGCTGCAGCGTGCCTTGATCGTCCAGGGCAGAGCCCGAGAACGAGAACGTGTCGGCGTCCTGGGCGAAGGCGGCGGCAGCGAAGACCAGCGGGAACATCGGTTCTCCTCCAGCGGCGGAGTCTACCCCGTCTGGTGGCTTCGCTCAGGTCGTGAGCGCCCAGCCGTAGAAGTAAGCGAGGTCCGCCCTGAGCTTTCGAAGGGACGGCGGGTGGAAGTACATCATGTGCCCGGCGTCGTAGTAGGTGAGCCGGACGTTGGAGCGCAGCTCGTCGGGGGCGCCCAGGTGCCGCATCGTGTGCTCGGCGGCGAAGAAGGGCGTCGCCAGGTCGTAGATGCCGTTGGCGACGAGCACCTTCATGTGCGGGTTGGCCACCATGGCCAGCCGCAGGTCCTCGGTGGTGTTCACGAAGCCCAGCCGGCCCTCGGTCTTCCACTTCCAGCCCTTGTTCACATCCATCGAGAGCACGCGGTACAGCTCGTCGCTCTCCCAGCTGCACTCCGAACGCAGGAACGCGTTGACCGAGGCGGTGTACGCGGACAGTGCGGCGTCGTAGCTGGGGTCGCGCTGCATCAGCTCGCTGTACGGATCCAGGTCGGGTCCGACGTACCGGCCGTCCAGCCGCCCCACCGTCTTGTCCGTCTTGCCGAGCAGGGTCCGAGCGAACCACAGGTACGGGATCCTCAGCTTTCGACGGGCGATCTCGTCGGCGGGCAGGCCGGTGATCTCGGACAGCCGCTGAGCCAGGGCCCCCTTGTGCTCTTCGCTCAGGTCCGCGCCGTACATCAGGGCCGGCGCGTACTCCTCGATGGCGAACTGGCGCACGGCGTCCAGGTCCTGCTCCTCGACCACGCCGTGGTACGCGGCGACGGCGGCCAGCGACGGCAGGTACAGCACGTAGGGCAGGTCGTTCCCGGGCTCGGCGATGAACGTCTGGAAGTTCGTCGCCAGCGAGATGAGGACGAGACCGGACAGCGCCACACCGTCGTCGGCGAGCTGCCGCGCGATGCCACCGGCCCGCGTGGTGCCGTAGGACTCGCCCGCCAGGAGCTTCGGCGAGTTCCAGCGGTCGTTCTTCGTCAGCCAGCGCTTGATGAACTCGCAGATGGACTCGACGTCCTCCTTCACCGCGAAGAACTCCTTCTCCTCGGTCTTTCCCGCGGCGCGCGAGAACCCGGTCCCGACGGGGTCGATGAAGACCATGTCGGTGACGTCCAGGATGCCCTGGGGGTTGTCGATGAGCCGATGCGGGGGCGGAGGCGCCGGGGCGACGTCGGGGATGTCGATGCGCTTGGGACCGAGCGCGCCGAACTGCAACCAGACGGCCGAGCTGCCCGGGCCGCCGTTGAAGCAGAACGTCACCGGCCGGGTCGACCGGTCCTTCACGCCGTCCAGCACGTACGCCACCGAGAAGACGGACGCGCGGTCCTTGCCGGCCTCGTCCTTCAGGTTCGTGGTCGAGACCGTCACGCTGTACGCAGCGATCCCACCCGCCAGGCGCGCGGAGTGCGTGGTCGTGACGCTCTTCTCAGGGCGCTCGACGCCCTCGTCCTTGGTCTCGGTCTTCGTCTCGGACATCCGAACCTCCCAGCCTCTCGATCTAACCCGACAGGGCCCCGACGAGCTGCGTGCCCAGGAACAGGAGCTCCTCGTCCGTGATCGACAGCGGCGGCATCAACACGAGCGTGTTGCCCAGTGGACGCATCAGCACGCCCCGGGACCGCATCGCCAGGCAGAACCGATGACCGGCCCGGGGCTGCGTGTCGGTCAGGTCGATCGCCGCCATCATCCCCTTCTGTCGAACCGAGGCCACCGACTCGAGCGCCGAGACCTCGCGGAGGATCGAGCCCATCTGGGTCGAGCGCGCCTGCACGTTGTCGAGCGTCGACTCGGCCTCGAACACCTCGAGACAGGCGGTCGCCGCGGCGCACGCGAGCGCGTTGCCCGTGAACGTGTGGCCGTGGAAGAAGGTCCGACCGTGGTCTCCGCGAAAGCCGTCGTAGATGCGCCCCCGGGTCAGGGTCGCTGCGAGCGGCAGGTACCCGTTCGTCAGGCCCTTTCCGAGGCACACGAAGTCGGGCTCGTGGTCGAGCTGCTCGGTCGCGAGGAAGGTGCCGAGCCGACCGACGCCGACCGCGACCTCGTCCAGGATGGTGAGCGCGCCCACACGACGGGCCGCCGTGAGAACGGGCTCCAGGAACTCGCGCCCGTGCATGCGCATGCCCGCGGCGCCCTGGACCAGGGGCTCGACGATGACCGCCGCCAGCGTGTCCCCGGCCGCCTCGATCCGCTGGACGGCCACCGCCGCCTCACCGTCGTCCGGACCGTTGGGACAAGGCAGCCGCAGCACGTCCATCAGGAGCGGGCCGTACACCGCGTGGAACAGCCCGATGCCACCCACGCTGACCGCTCCGATGGTGTCCCCGTGGTACGCCTCGGCCAGCGCCGCGAACCGCGTCCGGCCGGTGTCCCCGCGCTGGGCATGCCACTGGAACGCCATCTTCAGGGCGATCTCGACCGCGGTGCTGCCGGAGTCACTGTAGAAGACGCGGTCGAAGCCGGTGCGCGCGCAGAGCGCCGCCGCCAGCTGCACCGACGGACCGCTGGCGAGGCCGAGCAGTGTGGTGTGGGCGACCCGGTCGAGCTGGGCGCGGACCGCCGCGTCGACGGTCGGATGGCGATGCCCGTGGACGCTCACCCACAGCGAGCTGCAGGCGTCCAGGTACTTCCGCCCCCGAGTGTCGAACAGCCAGCGCCCCTCGGCCCGTTCGACGACGAGCGGGTCGTCTTCCTCCCACTCGTCGGCCTGCGTGAACGGATGCCAGACGTGTGCGCGATCGAGCTCGGCCAGGGAGGGACGGTCCATCGCTCCGACATATCCCGTCAACTCGATCCACGGATATGGTTGACGAGCCAGTGCTTGCCGGATCGGCCGGATCCGATACGCCAGCCCCAGGAGGTGCGCATGCACTGGAACGCCGCTGTCGAGGGGGATCAGAACCGCTTCCGCGAGGCCGCCCAGGCCGCACCCGGTTGGTACTGGGTCCTGCGACCCCGCCAGAACGGTCCGCAGTCGTATGGGGGCGCGGTCCGCTTCCTCGTGCACGTCGGCGCCGACGGCACCTTCCAGTCGCCCGTGGCCGCCATGCGCAGCGTCAACGACGTCGTCTGCCTCGACGCCGCCAGCGGGACACGCTTCGGGACCTGGTTCGCCGGCCCCGTCACCCCCGGCGAGCAGACCGCGACGGTCGCTCCGCTCACGACCAGCGAAGGCGTGCGCGCCGAGATCACCGGCAGCCTGCCCCGCACCCCCGGTTGGCACTGGTGCCAGACCGGCCCGGTCGGCCTGGCCCTCGTGAACGCCGACGGCATCGGCCCCGTCTTCCTGCAGGAGGACAGCGCCGGCACGGTCCAGGTCTTCCTCTGCGACTCGGTGGACGGGACCGCGGTGGACGTCGGCGAGTTCGGCTTCTCCGAGCCGCTCGTCAGCGCCGGTGGCGTCATCGACTCCAGCGGCACCGTCGGACGCAAGACCGCGACGTTCTTCGGTCCGCTCAGCCCGCCCCAAGGCGTCCCGAGCTCGCTCGAGGCCTGACCCCGGTACGGAGGTGCTGTGACCGCGCTCGTCGAACGGTCCGCGACCGAGCTCGACCACCTCCGAGCGGCATTGCTGCGCACGATGATGCGGGTGGGCGTCCTGCGCCGCGTGTTCCTCGACCGAGCCTGGCGTCTGTTCGCGCTCTACCTCGGCTTCATCGCCATCGCGCTCGCGATGTCCAGCCTCCTGCCGCTCTGGCAGCTGCTCCTGGGCCCCCTCCTCTACGGCTTTGCGCACCTGGCGTTCAGCGTCCGCTTCTTCCACTACGGCGTGGCGGGGCCAACCCAGCGCGACGACGCCGCGCTGAAGCGTCGGGCGTTCGGGTTCCTGGCGGGAGCGGCGGGTCTCTACACGCTCTACCGCCTGGCGCGAAGCGGCGGCCTGGTGCCCGGGCTCGCCTCACGCCTCTCCGAGTGGCAGGGAGCGGTGTGGATCGACGTCGGCTTCGTCGCCGTGATCTTCCTGGGCGCGACGCTCCTCTACCGCAAGTCCCCCCGCCGACTCGCGCTGGGCGCCTTGGTCCTGGCTCCGCTCTCCTGGTTCCTGTGGCACGACCCGCGCGCCACCGCTGGCGTGCTGGCGCTCGCGCACAACCTCGTCGCGTTCGTGTACTGGCTCGCGTTGGCGCGGAACCCCAGGGACCGGCGCTTCGCGCTGGCCGCCTTCGCCATCTTCCTCGCGGTCAACGCCGCGATCTTCGGCGGGCTCTTCGACCCGATCTACGAGCACGTCACGGTGCGCGCGCCGCTGGGGTGGGCCGGCCTGAGCGTGTCGTCGATCGGCGCCATCATCCTCCCGACCGCCACCGACGAGATGACCTGGGTCCACGCCACGGCCGCCTTCGCTTTCGGCCAGTCCACCCACTACTACGTGTGGCTGAAGGCCATCCCGGATCAGGCCAATGACCATCCCGTCCCAACGTCGTTCCGCCGCAGCTGGCGGCTCCTGCGTCAGGACTTCGGTCGACGGGCGGCCGTGGCGTTGGTCGGCCTGGTGCTGGCCTCGTTCGCGGTCTGGCTGCTGCTGAACCTCGAGGCCGCGCGGCTGGTGTACTTCTCCTTCGCCGGCTTCCACGGCTACCTGGAGATTGCGGGGCTGGCCTTGCTGGCGTTCGGGCTGAAGACGAGGGCCTGACCCGTCGGGCGGTATGGACCGCTCGGTGTGTGATTTGGTTTCACTGACGTGTGCGCTCCCGCACGTTTGTGCTTCAAGTCTCCCAGATGCACGATATAGCTGGCTTATTCGTGCGCGAGGACCAAGCCCGATTAGTTCGCGGCGATGAACGAACTGTCCCATTGGCATCCGATCCTGTTCTCCAACGAGCTGAAGCGGAAGCCAGTCCCGATCACCCTCTGCGGGAAGGAGCTCGTCGCATTCCGTGGCTCGGCCGGTGTGGGCGTCCTCTCCGATGCGTGCCCCCACCGCGGGGCGCGACTGTCCGCCGGGCGCGTGCTCGGAGACGACATCGGTTGCCCGTACCACGGCTGGGAGTTTGGACCGGACGGGGTGAGACGCGCACCGGGTCACCCCGAGCTCGAGCCCCACACCGGCTGCCTCGAGGCCCGCGAGGAGCACGGCACCATCTGGGTGCGCCAGAAGGGCTCGACGGGGTCGATGCCGACCTTCGATCTGGACGGCTTCCGCGCGACCACCCGCTTCCGGATGACGATGCCCGGCCCGCTCGAGATGGTCGTCGATCTCTTCGGCGAGGCGGAGCACACCGGCGCCGTCCACTGGTTCGGCTACCAGACGCAGAAGATGGCCGACGTGGAGTGTCGCGTCGACATCGGCGACGACACGCTCCACGTCTGGAACGCCGGCCCCCAGAAGCGGCTGTTCAAGCTCCTGCGGCTCCCCTTCGGAGTGAAGCCCTCGGATCGGTACGTCATCGAGTGGACCTACAAGTACTCCCCGGTCCACGCGCGGTTCGAGCACTACTGGCTCGACGACGAAGACACGAACCGCGGCAAGGTCTACATGGCCTACCTGTTCTTCATCCCGATCGATGACGACCACACCGAGATCTTCTCGTGGGTCTACACGACGCCAGGCGCGCTGTGGGAGCCTTCGTCGACCCCATCCACAACCAGGTCCTGAAGGCCGACCTGAACAACGACGCCATCCTTCTGCGCGCGCTCGCGCCAGGAGCACGAGACCGCTGGCTCGGCAGCCCCGGGCGATTCGATGACGCCTTGGCTCCGGGTCGGGACTTCATCAAGCGCATCTACCGGGGGGCATGAGCATGTCCAAGCGCGTCATCGTCGTCGGCAGCGGGGCAGCCGGCATGGCTGCTGCGACCGCCCTGGCCGAGGCCGGAGCCATCGTCACCGTCCTGGAGAAGGACCCCTTCGTGGGAGGGCGCTGGGCGACCATGCACACCACGTCCTTCGCCACGGCCGGGCGGGAGTGGACGTTCCCGATCGAGCATGGGATCCACGGGTTCTGGCGCCAGTACCGGAACCTGCGCGCGCTGATGAAGCGACACGGACTCCACCGGCACATGGTCTCGTCGGGTCGGCAGGAGCTGGCCCTGTGCCTGGACGGAGACCGCCCGCGCTTCCTGGACGTCGGTGACAGCGTTCGCAACAGCCCGCTGCCCGACCCCTTCGCCTTCGCGGGCCTGCTGGGGGACCGTGAGTTCCTGCGGCTGTGCCTGCGCGCGAACCCGCTGAAGATGATGCAGATGGCCCGCGACATGGGCCACGTCTTCGCCTTCGATCCCCGGAAGGACATCCCCGACTACGACCGCTTCACCGCCGCCGAGCTGACCCGAGGCTGGCCCCCGTTCCTCCAGGAGTTCTTCCAAGCCCTGGTGCACATGGCGTTCTTCCTGCAGGTCGAGCAGGTCGGACTGGGCGCGTTCATGACCAGCCTCCAGCACTACACCGTCTGCGACAAGCGCGACATCGGGTTCGACTACCTGGGCGACACCACCCAGCACTGCATCTTCGACCCACTCATCGACGTGGTCGAGTCGCGGGGCGGGCGCGTGCTCACCCGGAACCGGGTCGAGCAGGTCCACGTCGAGGGGGGCCATGTGGTCGCCGTCGAAGCCGCCGCCTGAAGGCCGACGCATGCGTCCTGGCCGTGGACGCCGCGGGCATGAAGGCGCTGCAGGTCGACGGGCTGCCGGACGTCCTGCGCGGAGAGACCCCCGACGCGTTGCCCTCGCACACCGTCCGTTTCTGGTTCTCGGGCCGCCCAGCCCCTGAGCGCGCGAGCAACGGCATGGTCACCGGCGCGTTCGTCAACAACTACTTCTGGGTGAGCACCATCCAGCGCCCGTTCATCGAGTGGGCCGATGCCACCGGCGGCTCGGCGATCGAGTGCCACCAGTACGGCGCGATCGCCGAGGAGGCCGAGGGGCTGTCCGACGCCGTCCTGCTCGACCGCTGCCGTCGCGACGTGGAGCGCATCTGGCCCGGCGTCGCGGGGACCTGCATCCACCAGCACCTGCTGCGAAGCCCCCCGGGCCATCCGGACTTCCGACAGGGCGTCTGGTCCCGACTGCCGCGCGTGCGGACCGAGCTGCCCAACCTCACGCTCTGCGGAGACTGGATCGACCCGGACCGGCACAGCTTCTTCCTGGAGCGCTGCGCCAGCACGGGCTTGGAGGCTGCGCGCTCGCTCGCCTTGCCGCTCGGCCTGGACGTGAATGCGATACCGCCGCTCCTGGAGCCGCACCCGCCGTCCGCCGGCTTCGAGGCCTACCGGACGTTCGCGCAGGCTCTGCGCCGGCGGGGCCTGCTCCCGTCTCTGGACCGCTGAGTCAGCCCTCGGCCTCGGCGAGCGCGGTCTTGATCAGGACCCGCTCGGCCGCCTCGTGGCCGCGAAGGCGCGTGGCGAACGACTCCAGCGTGTCCAGGCTCAGCTCGGAGACCGCCTCGAGCAAGGCGCGGTGCTGATCGACCAGCTGACGCACGTCGTCGCGTCGGTCGGGCACGAGCGCCGTGATCCAGTCGAAGACGCCGCCCTCGGCCTCCTCGGCCGCGAAGTGCCGCGGCAGCCTGGACTTCAGGCGATCGAGGCAGGCCTGGACCTCGCCCTCGTCATCGCTGCAGAGCGCTGTGTCCAGGTCGCGCATCAGCGCCAGGTGGGTCGCAGAGACCTCGTCGCCGAGCCGAATCTTGCCGCGCTGTAGGAAGGGATGCATGGACGCCTCGGGAGGTCAGAGGGGACGGGGGTGCCACCGCTGCAGGGTGCGAATGTAGTTCGCGCGCTCGTAGGACTCAGGATCCGGACAGCGCAACAGGCTCATGCTGCCGCACATCTGCCGCAGCGACTCGTATTGGTGCTCGACGAGCCAGCCCTCGAGCCCCTCGAGGACCTGGGCCAGATGCTCGGGGCCGCCGGACAGCAACGCCGAGGTCATCTGTACCCCGCTCGCCCCGGCCATCACGGCCTTGATGACGTCTTCGGTGGAGTGCACGCCACCGCTCGCCGCCAGCGGGATGTCGACCTTGCCGAACATCGCGGCCAGCCACAACAGCCGCATCTTCAGCATCGAGGGATCCGAGAGCGTCAGCGCCGGTGTGACCTCGAGCTCCTCGATGTCGATGTCTGGCTGGAAGACCCGGTTGAACAGGACGAGCGCATCCGCCCCCGCCGCCTCGAGCCGCCGCGCCATGTGGACGGGCGAGGAGAAGAACGAGGTCAGCTTCATCGCCACCGGCAGGTCGCAGTGCCCCTTCACCTGGGCGAGCGCGCCGAGGAAGCGCGCCTCGACCTGGTCGGGGCTCTCGTCGCCATCCAGCGGCAGGTAGTAGACGTTCAGCTCGAGCCCGTCGGCGCCGGCCTCGGCCATCAGCCCGGCCCAGCGGGTCCAGTCGCCCCCGGCCATGCCGTTCAGCGAGCCGAACACGGGCACGTCGACCGCCTCCTTGAGGCGCGCGATCTGGGCCAGGTACTCGTCCGGTCCCAGCGCGTAGTCCTCGGCGTCCGGGAAGTAGCTGAGCCCTTCCGGGTTGCTGTCGGCGATGTAGTCCATGCCCACGTGCGCAGCCATCTGGTCGCGGACGAGCTGCTCGGTGAAGAGCGAGTGCATGACGATCGCGCCCGCGCCCGCGTCCTCGAGCCGCCGGATCATGCCCACATCGTCTGACAACGGAGAGGCCCCGACGATGAGCGGATTGGCGAGATCGAGGCCCATGTAGGTCGTACGGAGATCCACGGATCAGTCCTCCTCGAAGGGGCGGGTCAGGGCGACGTACGAGGCGTAGCGGCGACGGATGTCTTGTTCGGCGGCCTTCAGCAGCGTCTTGGCGCGCTGGGGATCCCGCTTCTTGAGGATGCGGTACCGGGCCTCGCCGTAGGCGAACTCGGCGAGCGGCGTACTCGGCGGCTTGGAGTCGAGCTGCATCGGCTGTTTGCCGTCGAGCTCGCGGCGCGGATCGAACCGGTACAGCGGCCAGTAGCCCGACGTCATCGCCTTCTTCTGCTGCCCGAGCGCGTCCTTCATGTCGTAGCCGTGCGCGATGCAGTGGCTGTACGCGATGACCAGCGACGGCCCCCGGTACGACTCGGCCTCGCGCAGCGCCTTGACCGTCTGGGCGTCCTTGGCCCCGAACGCGATCTGGGCGACGTAGACGTTCCCATAGGCCATGGCCAGCATGCCCAGGTCCTTCTTCGGGGTCTCCCGACCTCCCGCCGCGAACTTGGCCACCGCGGCGCGCGGGGTGGCCTTCGAGGCCTGGCCGCCGGTGTTGCTGTAGACCTCGGTGTCCATGACCAGGATGTTCACATCCCGGCCAGACGCCAGGACGTGGTCGAGGCCGCCGAAGCCGATGTCGTAGGCCCAGCCGTCTCCACCGACGAGCCACACGCTCTTTCGGACGAGGTAGTCGAGGACCTGCCCCAGGAGCCGCCGGTCGGGCGTGTCCGGGAGCTCCGCCAGCCGGCCCCGCAGGACCTGGACCCGCTCCCGCTGCGCGTCGACGTCGGTCTCCTCGATGTCGCTGGCCGCCAGGAGCTCGCTCGCCAGCTCGGCGCCGATGTCGGCAGCCTCGCGCTCGACCAGTCGCCGAGCCTGCGAGGACAGCTGGTCCACCGCCAGGCGGAAACCCAGCCCGAACTCGGCGTTGTCCTCGAACAGCGAGTTCGACCAGGCGGGACCTCGCCCGTTGGAGTCCGTCGCGAACGGCGTCGTCGGCAGGTTGCCGCCGTAGATCGAGCTGCAGCCTGTCGCGTTCGCGATGAGCAGTCGATCGCCGAAGAGCTGGGTCAGGAGCTTGACGTAGGGCGTCTCGCCGCAGCCCGAGCACGCACCCGAGAACTCGAACAGCGGCTGCAGGAGCTGGCTGTCCTTCACGTTCCGCTTCACCGAGCTGCGGTCGGCCTCGGGCAGGTCCAGGAAGAAGTCGAAGCTCTTGCGCTCCTGCTCGACGTGGTCCAGCAGCGGCGCCATGTCGAGCGCCTTGTGGCGTGGATTGGCCTTGTCCTTGGCCGGACAGACGACCACGCAGAGCTCACAGCCGGTGCAGTCCTCGGCCGCGACCTGGATCGTGTACGCCTGCCCCTTGAGCGGCGGGCTCTTCCAGGTGCTGGAGCGGAAGCCCTCGGGGGCCTGCTCGAGCGCCTCGGGCGGGTAGACCTTGGCGCGGATGGCCGCGTGCGGGCACACCAGGGCGCACTTGTTGCACTGAACGCAGATGTCCTCGTCCCAGATCGGGATCTGCTCGGCGATGCTGCGCTTCTCCCACTGCGACGTGGCCGTGGGCCAGGTGCCGTCGGGGGTGAACGCGCTGACCGGAAGCAGGTCGCCCTTGCCCGAGAGGATGACCGACGTCACCCGCTGGACGAAGTCGGGGGCCTCCTCGCGGACCGTCGCCGGCCGACGGCGGGTCGAGGTGACCTCGGCCGGCACGTCGAGCTCGATCAGATGGTCGAGCGCGGTGTCGACGACCCGCTCGTTCTTGCGGACGACCTCGTCGCCCTTGGCGCCGTAGCTCTTCTTGATGGCTCGCTTGATGTGCTCGATCGCCTCGTCTCGGGGCAGCACGCCCGAGATGGCGAAGAAGCAGGTCTGCATCACGGTGTTGATGCGTCCCGCCATGCCCGCGGCCCGGGCGACGTTGTAGGCGTCGATGACGAACAGTCGCAGCCCCTTGTCGATGATCCCGCGCTGGGCCTCGGCCGGAAGGCGGCTCCACACGTGCTCGGCGGGCAGCGGCGAGTTCAGCAGCAACACCGCTCCCGGCGCGGCCATCTCGACGACCTCGTACCGGTCGAGGAAGCTCCACTGGTGACAGCCGACGAAGCTCGCCTGGCGGATCAGGTACGCCGAGCGGATCGGACGGGGGCCGAAGCGCAGGTGGGACACGGTCCGCGCGCCCGACTTCTTGCTGTCGTAGACGAAGTAGCCCTGGGCGTGGCCCGGGGTGTTCTCGCCGATGATCTTGATCGAGTTCTTGTTGGCGCCGACCGTGCCGTCGCTGCCCAGGCCGAAGAAGACAGCGGTGACGACGTCGGGGTCCTCGACCTCGAACTCGGGGTCCCAGGGCAGCGAGGTGTGGGTGACGTCGTCGACGATGCCGACCGTGAAGCCGTTCTTGGGCCGGTCCTTGTCGAGCTCGTCGAGGACCGAGCGCACCATCGCGGGCGTGAACTCCTTTCCCGACAGCCCGTAGCGACCACCGACGATGCCCACGGGCCGATCGAGCTGGCCGGCCGAGCGCGCCTCGTGCACCGCCGCGACGACGTCCAGGTACAGCGGTCCACCCGCGCCGGGCTCCTTGGTGCGGTCGAGGACGCCGATCTGGCGGACGGTCTTCGGGAGCGCCTCGATGAGCGCCCGACCGGGGAACGGACGGTAGAGACGGACCTTGAGGACACCGACCCGCTCGCCCTGGCCAGCCATCCACTCGACAGTCTCCTGGGCGGTCTCGCAGCCCGAGCCCATCAACACCACGACCCGATCGGCCTCGGGATGCCCGACGTAGTCGACCAGGTGGTAGCTGCGCCCACAGCGCTCCGCGAGCGCGTCCATCGCCTCCTGGACCCCGTCGGGACAGGCGTCGTAGTACGCGTTCGCCGCCTCGCGGGCCTGGAAGAACACGTCCGGGTTCTGGGCCGTGCCGCGCAGGGCCGGCCGGTCGGGCGTGAGCGCGCGCATCCGGTGCGCGCGGATGGCGTCGGGGTCGATCAAGGCGCGCAGGTCCTCGTCGGCGAGCCGTTCGGTCTTGGTCACCTCGTGCGAGGTCCGGAAGCCATCGAAGAAGTGCATGAACGGGATGCGCGTGGTCAGCGTCGCGGCGTGGGCCACCAGCGCCATGTCGTGCGCCTCCTGCACCGAGGCCGAGCACAGCATCGCGAAGCCGGTCTGGCGAGCCGCGTACACGTCCGAGTGGTCGCCGAAGATCGACAGCGCGTGCGTCGCGATCGTCCGGGCCGCCACATGCAGGACCGCCGGCGTCAGCTCGCCGGCGATCTTGTACATGTTGGGAATCATCAGCAGCAGGCCCTGCGAGGCCGTGAACGTGGTGGTCAGCGCGCCCGCCTGGAGCGAGCCGTGCACGGCCCCGGCGGCGCCACCCTCGGACTGCATCTCGACGACCTGGGGCACGTCGCCCCACAGGTTCTCCCGGTCGCGAGCGGCCCACGCATCGGCGTGCTCGCCCATCGGAGACGCGGGCGTGATCGGGTAGATCGCGACGACCTCGTTGACCCGGTAGGCGACGTCTGCGACGGCCTCGTTGGCGTCCCAGGTGATGGTCGTTGGCATCGGCATCGTGAGGCTCCCGGAGCGGTCCGCGAGCGGTTCGCGACTCCGCAGGGAAGGACTTTAGGGCTGCCGCGGTGCCATGTCCCCGGGCCATACCGCCCACTCGCTGTGCGCTCTGCAGCACTCAGTGTGAGAACGCGCCCTCGATGTGCTCATCGAGCCGAGCCAGGTGCAGATCCGCCAGCGCCGCGCGCCAGCTCTCCGGCAGGGTCTCCTCGGTCCGGAGCGCCAGAACGGCCAGCCGCGCGTCCCGTACATCCGCGTCCGTACACGGCTCGAAGCAGGTGGCCCGGACGTGGAGCGTGCCGTCCCACGAGACCGCCACCGTCTGGACCGAGGCCAGCAGATGGCCCGAGTCCGACCACAAGCGCTGGAGCCCGTCCGCGAGCACGCGCGCCTCGGCCGAACGCTCCTCGGCCAGCCGGGTCGTGAGGTCCTGGGGGAAGCGCCGGGGTCGCACCAGCGCCCAGACGTCGCCCGCCGGGACGAGGCCGTCGACGTCGAACTCGAGAGCGCGTCGCTCGGGATCCGCCCACCGCTGGACCGCGGCGATGTCGCCCACGAGCTGCCAGTCATCGGCGCGGCGCACCTGGACCCGAGGCGCCCCGTCGCGCGCCAGCCCCACCCGGTCGTCGCTGACTGCCGAGATGCGAAACGGACCGCCGTCGTGCAGTACCTCTGGGGCAATGGATGCGGTCTGGACAGCGAGCAGGCCCTGCCGCCCCCCGACCAGTCCCGCGTCGTCCGCCAGCTGCACGCCAGCCCCCGCCAGCGCCTCTTCCACGTCCGTGACGCCGGGGACCAGCGACCGGTCGCCGCCGACGAACAGGCTCGCCTCGATCGGCGCGTCGTGGACCCAGGTCGGGATCTCCGCGTCGGGCGCGCGCTCGACCACAGGAGAACAGGCCAGCAGGTTCCACACGGCCTGACGGTACCCTCGGCGGCGGATGGAGCGTCTCCTGGTCCCCGCCCTGCTCGCGCTGGTGCTCCTGCTGGGGTGGGCCGCCCCACTGGTCGACGGTCCCTTCGACGTGGCGCTCGGTACCGCCGAGGGCGCGGTGCCCCTGGCGTTCGCGGCGCTCTGGCGTGGCGCGCAGGGGCTCCTCGAGACCGGGCCGTTCGGGATGAGCGCCGACGTCGGCTGGCCGGGGAGCCTCTCGGGCGTGCGCGAGGACCCATCTCGCTGGTGACGTTCTACGGCGGCTTCCTGATGTTCGGAGGCGGTCTGCGCGGCGCGGTGGCCGGATGGAACGCCATGCACCTGGTCTTCCTGGCGCTGGGCGCCATCGGCTCGATCGTGCTGGCGCGCGAGCTGGACGAGGACGAGCGCGACCGGGTGACCAACGGCGCCAACGACGCCCTGGTCCTGGTCGTGTTCTGCGGCAGCACGATCGCGCTGGCGCTGCCGGGCCTGGGCCACACCGCCCTGTTGCCCGCGATGCTCCTGCCACTGGGGCTCGGCCTCCTGCACAAGACGCTGCGTACCAACCGCTGGGAGCAAGCAATCACCGGCGGCCTGGCGCTCGCCGGCGTCGCGCTCGGCGCCCTGGTGCACCTGCCCCCCCGGCAACGACGACGTCCTGCTCTGGCAGCCCGCAAACGGCCGGGCGGTCACCGCCATTCCGGGTGGAGATGCGCTCAGCGCCGAGCTCGAGCTCTTCCGGCTCGGCGAGGGTCCGGACCTGGCCGTGAGTCCCGACGAGGCCGACGCCGTCCGGCGCGAGGCATCCCGCCTGGCGGGCATGGGAGTCGGCGCCTTCGTCCTGGATCGGCAGGCGGAGGGCTCGAACCGGCTGGCCCTGCTCCTGGAGGCCGCGCTCGGCCCCGGACAGGACTACGGCCGGTTCACCACGTGGCCTCTCTGAATCAGCTCGAGCGCCTCGGCATGCACACGGGCATCGCCCGCCGCGAGCACGGTCCCGTCGAACTCGCCGCCCAGCGGGCGACCGCTCCAGTCCGTCACGGTCGCGCCGGCCTCGCGCAGGACGACCAGCGGTCCGGCGACGTCGTACAGCTGTAGACCGGCGTCGACGACCAGATCGATCCGGCCCTGGGCGAGCAGGCCCCAGGCCAGGCACTCGCCGCCGTAGATGAGCCGCCCAGCGGCCTTGTGCACGCACTCCATGCGAGGCCACAGCGCCCGGCTGTGGGCCAGCGGTCCGCTCGTCGAGGCGAAGGCCTCACCCAGCGAGGCACACGGACGCACATGCACGGGCTCGCCGTTCCGGGTGCAGCCCTGTCCGTCGACCCCCACCCAGCGCTGCCGCAGCAGCGGCTGATCCACCACGCCGAGCACCATGCCGCGCTGGCGATGGCGGAGCGCGATCAGCACGCCGAACGTTGGCATGCCGGCGATGAAGGGACGCGTCCCGTCGACGGGATCGACGATCCAGACGTGCTCGGCTTCGGGATGCGACGGCGGGAACTCCTCGCCGATGAACCCGTGATCCGGGGCGTGCTCGGCGACGAGATCGCGAAGCCGGAGCTCGACGGCCCGGTCGATGGCGGTGACGGGCGAGCCGTCGGCCTTGCCCTCGACGTCGCCCAGGGCGTCGTAGCCCTCGCGCACGATCTGCGAGGCGGCGTCGGCCAGGAGGGTGGCGAGAGACTCGAACACGACGCGACGGTAACGCGCCGAGGTGCTAGGTCGTGAGGTGTTCTGTCTCGTCCTCCCGGATACCCCCGAGCTGGCCCGCATCCCCGGCGTTGGCGACGCGTTCAGCCCCGCCTGGCTGTGGGCCGCGGGCCCGGAGTTCCCTCACCTCCGTGTGCTGGCCGAAGAACAGCCGTCCGCGCTGCTCCCGCCCCAGTGGGTCCCGCTGAAGCAGGAACCCATCGCCGCCGGTCACTCGCGCACCGCCGGGGCGGCGCTTCGTGTGGCCCTGCCGAACAGCGAGGAGGCCTGGGTCGGCCTCTACCGCCAGGGCTGGCTCGACCGGGCGATCTGGATCCGGCGGGGCCGATCGGAGCGCTGGACGGGGAACGAGCTCTTCGCCGGAGAGGCCCACATCGACCGGCTCGAGGCCGTGCGTCAGGGGCTGGGGTGGCTCCTGCGCGAGGACCTCCACCTGGACGGACACGAGCGCTTCGCCCTGCCCGAGGTGCTCATGGAGCTGGCCGGTCCGGGTGCACCCGCTCGACGCTGAGCGTCAGATCGCCCGGCTCGCCCTGCACGTTGGCGAGCGTCACCACCAGCGAGCGACGCTCGACGACCCCCTCCATCGTGTCCCACCAGGCGTCGCCGGAGATCCACACCTCGGGCGCCCCCATCGCGTCCGGCCGGACCGCGCCGCGCGTCGTGACGTGGGCCAGGACCATCTCGGCCTCCTGGTAGAGGCCGTCGTACATCTCGTAGCCCTCGACGGTGAGCTCGAGGCCGACCGGCATGATGTGGGCATAGGGCCGGGCCAGCACAGGATCGGGCCAGCGGTCGCCGCCGCTCGTCTCGCCGTCCTGGAGTCGCAGCGCCAGGAGTCGGTGCGGCAGCGCGTCGGCCCAGGCCAGGCCCTCGATCGCGACCAGCCGCCCGTCCATCGCGAGCTCCAGGTGCACCGCCTGCTCGCCCAGCCGCTCCTGCTCGTCCTGCCGGGCTGGATCGAGGCCCTGGTACTGAGGCGTCCCGTCGCGTATGAGCTCGGCACCCAGCGCGACCAGCTCGCCGTCCAGGACCGCGACGCCGTCGTCCCGGACCTCGGTCACCAGGTAGTCCCAGTGCTCGACGCGCAGCACCGTGTCGGGCCCGGTCCGCGTCTGCGTGGTCAGCCGGTAGGTCAGGACCTGCCCGGGGACGAGCCGCCAGCCCAGGGTCACCGGGCCGTCGTCGGCCAGGGGCTGGGGCGTGGACACCACGTCGCGCCCGAAGCATGCGAGCAGCATCACAAGCATCGGCCCAGGACCTCCAGGCAGCGGTCGATCTGCTCGGGTGTGTGGGCCGCGGAGAGCGAGAAGCGCAGCCGCTCCTGACCACGCGGGACCGTCGGATAGCGGATCCCGGGGACGAAGATGTGCTGGTCGAGCAGCGTGTCCGCGGCCTGCATCGTGCGGTCGCCGAGGACCACGCCGACGATGTGGTCCTTGCCCGGAGGGACGCGCCCCCCGAGCTGGTGCAGACCGCTGCGGAACCGCCGGACGTTCTCGGCGAGCTGCTCGCGCAGGGCATCGGTCGCGAGCTCCATCCCCATCAGCGCGGCGCGCGCTGCGGGCTCGGCCAGACCGGTCGTGTAGATGAAGCTCCGACCCTTGCTCGTCAGGAGTCGCTTCAGCTCGGGCGGCCCGATCACGAAGGCTCCCGCGGCGCCGTACGCCTTGCCGAACGTGCCGATCAGCACGTCGGGGACGACGTTCTGCTCGAAGCTTGCGCCCCGTCCTCCCGGCCCCAGACAGCCCACCGCATGGGCCTCGTCGACCACCAGCCAGGGCGAGCCGACGAGCTTCCGCAGCTCGAGCTGGTCGCCGTCCATCGAGTACAGCCCCTCGACGACATGGCCGCGCACCCCATCCGGCGAGGCCGCGCCGTGCTCGACGACCTCGACCTTCGCCGACGACAGCCGCAGTCCGTCGATGATCGAGGCGTGGTTCAGCGCGTCGCTCGCCACCCGGTCGCCGCTCTCGAACAGCGTCGTCATGACGGCCAGGTTCGCGTGGTACCCGCTGGGGAAGACCAGCGCGGGGGCACAGAACAGGGCCTCGAGCTTCTCCTCGAGCGCGTGGTGGGCGTTCCGGTCCCCGGCGATCAGCCGCGAGCTACCGGTCCCGCACCCACGCCACGCCGAGCGCAGCCGACGGGCCAGGCCCAGGTAGTCGTTGCTCGAGAAGACATCGACCTCGGCCCCAGCGAGCTCCGCGGTCGTCGGTCCGGTCGGGAACAGCGGACGCAGCTGACGCCGAAGGCCCTCTCGCTCGATCTCGTCGAGCCGCTCGCCCAGGCGCGCGAACCGCGGCATCTAGGCGGGCGTCACCGGCGTCGTGGGGGCGTGCGGCGGCGGACGGACGACGAGTCCCAGGTCCTCGAGCATCGTCATGTCCACGCTGGTCTTGCCTCCCGACGTCGTCAGGTAGTCCCCCAGCATGATGCCGTTCGCGCCCGCCGAGAACAGGTCCTTCTGCCGGTCCTGCAGCGCGAGCTGCCGGCCGCCACACACGATGAGGTCCTTCGTGGGCAGCATCAAGCGGTACAGCGCGATGATCTTCAGGCAGTCCGTCGACGTGAGTTCGTCCATGCTCTCGAGCGGCGTCCCGGGGCGCGCGTTGAGGAAGTTGAGCGGCACGCTGTCGACATCGAGGTCGCGCAGGTCGGTGGCCAGCTCGATCCGGTGGCCCCAGTTCTCGCCCATGCCGAAGATGCCGCCGCTGCAGACGTACATGCCGAGCTCCTTGCCGGCCTTGATCGTCTCGACCTCGTCGTCGTAGCTGTGGCTCTCCACGATGTTGGCGTGGAAGCTCCGCGCGGTCTCCAGGTTGTGGTGCACCGCGTCCATGCCGGCGTCCTTCAGCTCGCCCAGCATCTCCTTGTCGACCAGGCCGATGCTGGCGCAGGTCTGCAGGCCGGTGGTCTCGCGGATGCGCTTGAAGCTCTCCTTCAGGATCTTGACCTCGTCCCGCTTCGTCAGCGCGCGCCCCTGGGTCACGATGCTGAACTCGCGCACGCCACCGGCCGCCGCCGCCTGGGCCTCGGACACGATGGTGTCGGCGTCCTTCATGCCGTAGACGGGTGCCTGGGCACCCTTGAAGTGCGCGGACTGACTGCAGAAGTTGCACTTCTCGGGGCAGGCACCGGACTTCGCGTTCGTGATGCCGCAGGTGTAGACGACGTTGTCCTTGTGGTGGACGCGCAGCGCATCCGTCACCCGGAAGAGCTCGGCCAGGTCGGCCTCGTCGGTCAGGGCGCAGATGGCGCGCGCCTCGACCTGCGTGATGCTGATTCCGGAGCGGCCCCGGGCTTCGATGTCGTTCCAGTCGAGCGTCATGCCCGGCCCCTATCTCGTAAACCCCGGTCGGACTACGAGTCGACGGTGCCGCCTACTCCTCATCCCGCGCGTTGTCGGCGACCGTGACGGTGCCGCCGATCGAGCCGATCGAGCCGACGAACGCCCAGGCCGCCTCGTCCCCCAGCAGTGGGTTGCCGGTGATCGTGACGTCGCCGTCGACCCGCTCCGGAGCCAGCTCGAGCGTCGTCAGACCGGGGTTGTCGATCAGCCACAGGTCCCCCTCGACCGTCGTCAGCGCCGGCATCGAGAGGACCGCACCGTGGACCTCCTCGATCCCCAGGTGACCGCCGATCTGCTCGAGCGCCGGGACGCCCACGTCCCCGTTCCACAGCCGGACCTTGAACCGACCCCGGGCCTGCACGAGCGCATCCAGGTCGACCGCCGAGCTGCCCACGCTCTGGATCAGGACCGCGCCCAGCGTGTCGTTGGTGACGACCAGCGAGGCCTCCGCTTCAGCCAGGAGCGTGACCTCGGACGCCTGGTCGACCGTGAGCGTCCAGTCCCCCCCATGACTTCAAGGAGTCCCCAAAGCGACAGACGGTCGACGGGGCCGATGACCTGGACGAGACCTGGCGCAGTCTGGACCTCGACGTTCTGGACAGCCGGCTGGGCGAGGTCGAGCGTCACGAGGTCGACGTCCCGGACCGACACGAAGTCGATGGTCTCGACGCAGCCCAAGTCGGGGAGCTCGCTGTCGTCCTGGAAGACCGAGAGCCACAGCTCGTGGATCGAGGAGACGTCCTCGAGCTCCTCGGCCAGCTCGCTGCTGCTGAAGACGTGAAGCTCCTCGACCTGGCGCGAGCACAGCGGTGTGGAGTCCCCCGAGTCCCCCGAGTCTGCGCCGATGCAGGCCAGCAGAAGGATCAGCGTCGCCACCGGACCGCCACGAGCAGCAAAGGCAGCAGGATCCACGCTCCGCGGCTGCCACACCCCGTGGTCGGCGGGGGGGCTTCCCGCTCGAGGAACACGGGCGAGGTCCAGCCCATCTCGCCGTCGTCCTGAGTCACCTCGACCCAGACCGCGAGCGTGTCGGGACCCCACGGGACCCAGGCGGATCCGGACGCGTCGAGGGTCTCGGGAGCCCAGCTCGCCAGCTCGAACTCGAGCTCGCGGGCGCCCTCGCGTGCCGCCAGCAGCCGAACGCCGGTCACGGTCGAGGTCCCGTGGGCCTCCCACCGGATCTCCGTCTCCCGGGCCGTCAGGACCGAGCCCATGTCGTGCTCGACGCCGGCCTCGACCGCCGTCATGTCCAGCAGCATCCGGGCGCCCGTCGTCGCATAGGTCGAGCGCTCGTGCAGCGAGGTCAGCAGGTTCGTGGTGGTGAGCTGGGGCATCCGGATGGCCGCGAGCCCGCCTGGGGCGTTCTTCACGGCGAGCTGGTTGCCGATCCAACCGTCGTGGTTGTCGCTGCTCGCGATGAACCCGAGCCTCTGACCCAGCGCGAGCCCCTGGGGGACGCTGCCGTTCCGGACCGGCTCCATCGAGCTGCCCCACTCGCTGTAGACCTCGGCGACCGGCCTCAGCTGTTCGTCGGCGACGTCCCAGTTGTAGCCGGTGAAGCTCGGCGCGTGCGGCACGGTCACGACGTCCTGGTCGAGCCCCTCGACGAAGGGCCAGAGCCCCTCGGCCACGGTCTCCATGTCCATCGGCCCGAGCGGGCCGTCGCAGGTCTCGTAGTAGACGTTGTGGTGGCCCTCGGTCGAGCCGCCCATCCACTCGAAGCCCAGCACGGCCAGGTAGTCGTCGTCGGTGTACTCGAGGCAGCTCTTCTTCTGCCCCTCCCACAGGTCCTCGTACTCGAGCTCGTGGGGGTAGCCCTTCACCGACTCGCAGCCGAAGTCGAGCGCCAGCACGTCCCGGGCGTACGCGTGGTTGGCGTCGATCCAGACGCCGTCGTCGTCCCAGCTCTCGCCGTGATGGGTGTGCAGGTCGCCGAAGTAGACGCCGGCCTCGAGCGGCTCGGCGGTGACGCGGATCGGGTTGGACCGGACCCCGCTGGTCTGCACACGGAACACGCCGGGCTGGTCGAACACGACGACGTCCTCGTCGACGTCCAGGGCGTTGCCCCAGGCGTCGAGGTCGACGGTGACCAGCCGCACCTCCTCGCCGACCAGGCCCTGGGCGGGCACGAAGGCGACCGTCGAGGCGTAGTCGGCAGGCTCGAAAGCGAGCAGCGCGACGGTGGTCTCCTGGGTGGTGCCGGAGTGGACCGTGACGGGCAGCTCGATGTGCTCGAAGGCCCGGTCCGCGGTCTGCCAGCCGCAGTCGTCCGCGACGACGCCGAGCTCGATGACCAGCTCCTCGACCAGGCCGCTGATGACCTCGACATCGACCGCGCCCGCCTCGTGGATGCCCGGCCCGTTGACGGTGTGGGTGACCTGGAGCTCGGCCCCGTCGGCTCGCGCCCGGACCAGACCCACGCTGGCCACGTCGCCGTCTTCCGAGCGCGGCGTGCAGCCCTGCGGGTTCGTCTGCAGGTACCCCCACTTCGCCCACCGCATGCCGTGGAACAACGGCTCGTCGATGACAACGGCGTCGCCCGGGTACAGGACCTCGTCGACGGTGACGACGACCGAGACCTTCTCGTGCACCGGGAACACGTCGGCCTCGACGGTCACCCCGGCCTGCGCCAGCGGGATCCACCACATCAGTCGACCGCCCAGGCGCGCCCGACGCCGACGGACTGGATGCTGCCGCCCCCACTCCGGATCCGCGTGAAGTACGCCACGATGCGTCCGTCGGGCAGGTGGACCACGACCGGGTCGAGCCACTTCTCCCCGTCGTGCTCGTCTCGCGGGTCCAGCCCCGTGACCAGGACCGAGGACTCGAACGACTCGCCGTCGACGCTGTCGGTCGCCGCCACAAGGCCCTCGCTGACAGGATGTGTGTGGTACAGCCGCACGCCGCCGCCGGTGAGCCAGACAGGGAAGGGATCTGTGTCGTGGGAGGGGAGCATGCCCTCGGCCACGCGCGAGTCCCACACCAGGCCGTCCTCGCTGGTGGCGAGTCGGATGTTGTCGCCCCCGCCGATGCCGTCTCCGAGATCGCCCAGGTAGTAGAGCAGCCAGTGGCCATCGCGATGGCGCAGGACCTCGGGCACGCTGATGCTGCCCTCGTCGAGCTCGGTGCCGACCCAGGCGACGCCTTGGTCCTCCCAGGTCTCGCCGTCCGAGGACGACAGCGCGCAGAACCGCCGGTCGGGCTCGTCCAGGCCCTCGACGATCAGCCCGTAGCCGTCGTCCTGGTAGACCACCGCGACGTCGACCAGGTACCGGCCGCACGCGCCCCCCGCGTCGTCGGCCGTGACCAGCATCTCGGGCGTCTGGCTCCAGGTCACGCCGTCCGACGACGACAGGGCCGAGATGCCGCCCCACTCGTTCATGTTCGTGAGCAGGAGCTTCAGGCCGGCATCCGTGATCAGCAGGCTGGGAACGCTGGTGTCCTCGACGAAGAAGTCCTCGTCCAGCTCGAAGGCGAGGCCCCGCTCGGCGGGCAGCTCGAGCCACGAGACCCAGGTCTGGTCGTGCCAGGCCGGGCCCTCCACGACGCTGTCCGCGGACGAGTCCGACGAGTCCGACGAGTCTGCGGCGGAGTCCGGCACCAGGCCGGTGCACGCCAGGAGGAGCGACCACATGGAGGAACCATAGTCGACCCCGAGGAGCACCGACCGGGCCTACCCGTTGTCCTTGACCGTGACGGTGCCGCCGATGGCGTCGATGGCCTCGATCAGCGCGGCGACGTCCTCGGCCGCCAGGTTGAGGTTGCCCGAGATCGTGACGTCCCCGCCGCCCTCGACAAGGCCCATCAGGTCGGAGATGTCCGACAGGTCCGGGTTGTCGACGATCTGCGGGCTCCCGCCCATGCTCTCCAGCGTCGGCGCATCGATCTCGACGAGTCCGGTCTCGTCGAAGACCAGATTGCCCCCGACGGACTCGAAAGGCATCGAGAGGTGGGCCAGCGGCGTGCACTGCCAGACCTTGAAGCGTCCGGTGACCTCGGTGACGGCGGACAGGTCGATCTCACCGTCCCCAGCGCAGTAGGCGATGAGCACGGCGTTCAGCTCGTCCGGCACGACCTCGACCGAACTGCCATCGTCGATCCCCAGGATCTCGAGCAGCGCGACGTCGTCGAAGTCCACCGTCCAGGTAGACCGCCAGCGTGTCGATGTCGATCCCGACCAGATCGATGTCGGCCTCGTCCGAGCCGTGGTCGAGCGAGATCGTCCCCGCTTCCTCGAGCGACGGGAACGAGATGTCGTCGATCCCCTCGAGGTCGATCAGGTGCAGCGTCTCGACCTCGACGAGCGCATCCAGGTGCAGGTCCTCGGCTGGAAGATCGTCGAACGACAGGCCGACGGCTGTCTCCAGGTCCTGCAGCAGGGAGAGGTCCTCCAGCAAGGGCGCGTCCCAGATGTACAGGTGCTCCATCGTGACCGGCCGCTGCGATCCCAGCGCGGTGAGCGCGGGCACATCCCCGACACGGACCGCCATCCCCTCGATGTCGGCCAGCTCGAGCGTCTGGAGCAGGTCGCCCTCGACGGCCAGGGACTCGACCGACGCCGACAGCGAGCTGAGATCCGCCAGCGTGTGGCTCGAGATGAGCATCGTCTCGACCGTCGCCTGGATCTCGCTGAGGTCGGCCACATCCGTGTTGATGTTCAAGAGCGGCAGGGTCGAGTTGGTCACGGCCAGGCGGGTCAGCGCCGGGTGGTCGCCGATCTGCACGCCGTCCGAAAAGCCTGTCCCGCCGTCCGACCAGTTCCGGATGTCGTCCAGCACGATCTCGGTGACCGCCGGGTTGTCGTCGAGCTGCAGCGCTTCGACCGCCAGATCCGAGAGCTCGACGCGCACCAGGTCCTCGGCATCGTTGATGGTCAGCTGCTCGGTGCGGGCCAGGCAGACGAGGTCGGTCACGCCGGGGATGCCCCGGATGTCCAGCTCGTCGCGGGCGACGTCGTAGTCGCGCAGCTCAGCCATGTCGTCGGCGGTCCGGACGTTCAAGAAGTACCCCTCCTCCAGGTCCCCGCAGCCGGGTCGGCGGACGGTCCCCATCGTGCGCGGGATCGGCGGAGGCGAGCCGAACCCCTTCTCGGAGACCGCGAGGTCGGTCGAAGGCGAGGAACAGGCCAGCAGCAGGAGCGTCATGTCGAGGTACTACGACGGGCGCCTCGGCGAGCTGCCTTCAAACCAGAATCAGGCTGATGTCAGCAGCCAACAGGAACGGACCTTGGTCGACAGCCGGTCGGCGACTACCTTGGATGTACGTGGTCCGCATCGTCGACTGGCTGAGTCACTCGTACCTGAAGTTCCTGGGCTTCCGGGGCCGCCACCTGGAGACCAGCGCTGGCACCGTCCACGTCATGGAACGCCGGGGCGCCGGCGGGCTGCCACCGGTCATCCTGCAGCACGGGCTGTCGTCCCGCTCGGGTCACTTCCGGTCGCTGCTGCCGAAGCTGACCGCCCACTTCTCGCACATCATCGTGCCGGACCTCCTCGGCCACGGCCAGAGCTCGACGCCGGCTGACGGGCTCTGCGGCACCACCGTGCGGGCCGCAGCGATCGAGTCGATGGCCAGCACCCTCGATGAGCCCGCCGTGGTCTTCGGCAGCAGCCTGGGGGGCTACGCAGCGATCCACTTCGCGTCGGCCCACCCCGACAAGGTCCGCGGCCTGTTCCTCATCTCCCCGGCCGGTGCGGTGATGTCCGACGGCGAGTTCGCGGCGATGCTGGGGCGCTTCTCGATCCGAACGCTCGATGAAGCCCAGACGTTCATGGATCGACTCTTCGCGGCCAAGATGCCGCTCGAGCGCTGGGTCCGACGCATCGTGCTCGGCCAGCTGAACCAGCCCTACGTGCACGGGTTCATCGAGCGCATGACAGACGACGACCACATCCAGCCCGCGGTGCTCGCGCGGCTGACCATGCCGACCCGTCTCTACTGGGGACAGCAGGAGCGGATGTTCACGCCGGCTGACCTGGAGTACTTCCTGGCGAACCTGCCGCGCGTCGAGCTCGCTCGCCCCGAGGGATGGGGGCACTCCCCGTTCTCGGAGAGACCCCAGGACGTCGCGGATCGGCTGTTGGACTTCGCGACCCAGGTCGCCTGAAGGCCTCTCAGAACGCCGGCTCGAGGTAGTCGTCCAGGTACCAGACCGCGTCGGCCTGGACCGCGCCGTAGTGGTAGCCCCAGAAGTTGTACTGGGCGGGCACGTTGGCGTTCAGGCCGATGTACGCGGGCTGCGACGGTGGGCTGAACTTCAGACCGAAGCTGACGACGTTGAAGCCGAAGTTGGCCAGGTCGGGGTCACCGGACGGCTTGATGTTGAGCGAGCCCTCGGCAAACACGCCGACCACGTCGCTGGCCTGGTAGTGCACGTGGGCGCCGCCGATGTACCGGATGCTGCCGAAGGGCGCGCCGTCGAGACGGGCGACCTCCCAGTCCACGCCGGCCTGGGCGAGCACCTGCAGGCCGCCTCCGACGTCGAAGATCTTGCCGCCGGCGAGCTGGGGCCGAACGCCCAGGAAGCCCGGATCGACGTTGTAGTGCACGTCGAGGATGGCGGTGGTCACCAGGTTCGTGCGCGCCGACTTGATGAACGCGTACTTGGCGCCAAACTCCAGGTTTCCGCCGGTGTAGCGGCTCTGGTACCCAGCGTGCAGCGAGAGCTCGCGCATGAGCTGGTACTCGAAGTCCACGCCCGCCGCGTAGTAGGCCGGGAGGCCGAGCTCGACCGAGACACGGGCCTTGGTCCGCGGGTCGACGCCGACGAGCATCTGCGGGTTGGTCAGGCCGATCTCGCGGTCCTTGGCGTCGACGTAGCCGCTGCTGCCGTCGTCGATGCGGGCGCCGTAGATGCCGTCCTGCACCTCTTCCATGCGCCGCTCGATGCGGTCACGGAACAACGTGTTCGGGTACTCGTCGAGGTACTCCTCCCACGAGATGAGCTCCTCTTCGGGCCCCAGGTCGTCCATGTTGTCGATGAACGACCGGTAGATCTCGACGTTGTCCTGGCCTTCGCCGCCGATCTCGTCGTCGTCGAGCTCGTCGAGCTCGTCCGAGAAGTCCAGCTCTTCGCCGTCAGGGTCCCCGCCGTAGTCGTCGTCGTCGATCGGCTCGTCGCTGGCGTCGAGATCGTCGCCTTCGTCGAGGCGCTCGATCTCGATGTCGTCTTCCTCGTCTTCGGCGTCGAAGTCGTCCAGATCGAACGTGTCGTCGGTGAAGTCGATCTCGTCTTCGTCTTCGTCCTCGTCCTGCGCGAACGCCTGGGAGGAGAAGGAGAGACCCGCCATCATCGTCAGCAGCAGGGACCAGCGCATCGACACTCTCTTGGATCGGGGGGGCGTGGATCGGGGTAGAGGACGGCGGAGTTTAACCAGCGGGATCCGCCGTTTTGTCAGACGACCGTCGAGACGGACACGACCGCAGCGACGACGCCGAGCAGGTCCGGGCCTACCTGGTCCACCTGCGCGGCGGCGCGCCCTTCCTGTCGGGGCACGACAGCCGGCTCCTCCTGCGCTGGATGGACGAGGGGGTCGAGGTCGGCCTCATCTGCCGTGCACTCGACCAGGCGGCCGAAAAGAGGCGGATCAAGCGCGTGAAGACGCCGCTCTCGCTGCGAAACGCGCAGACCGTCGTGAACAAGCGCGAGCCGGTCCCCCCAGCTGCGAAGGGCGCCCTCGCCGACGTGGTCCAGGCGCTGGCGAGCAGCGATGTCCCCCACGAGGTGCAGGCGTCGGTCGAGCTGGCGGCGCTGTCGGCGCTCGAAGGCGAGGCGCTCGTCGCGGCCGCCGTGGATGTCGCGCGTCGAACGATCGAGGAGCTCTGGGCGGCCTGCGATCGGGCGGCATTCCGCGCTGAGGCCGAGGAGGAGCTCGCCGCGCTTCGCGACATGCTGGACGAGGGCTCATGGGAGCGCGCGCTGGAAGGCGTGGCGCGGGATCGACTGCGCCAGCGGCACCCCCTCCTGTCGGCGAAGCACATCTGGGATACGGTCCACGGATGACCGTCGCGACCCCCGAACCCGCCCGCGGCTGCCCCATCTGTCGGGGCCTGGGCATGATCGTCGGTGCTCATGAGGGCGCCGCTCGGGGAGCCCTGTGCACCTGCGTGGTCAGCCCGAGCTCGAGCCCGGAGCCGGACGCCGCATGGTGCCCGCGCTGCAAGGACACAGGTCGCGCCTTCGTCGATGGCCGATGGCTGCGCTGCAAGTGCCGGCTGCTGCCCGACCGGATCGCGCTCTACAACCGCATCAAGCTGCCGGCGCGACACGGCGGCTCGACGTTCATGAGCTGGAACATGACGCTACCGGGTGCGGCGCCCGAGCTCGTGTACCTGAAGAAGTGGGCCGAGGACTTCAAGCCCAGCCACCCCGGCTTCGTGCTCTTCGGTCCGGTCGGTCGCGGCAAGACGCACCTGCTCGCATCGGCGCTGCGAGAGATCGCGTTCGCCCACGGCGCTCGCGCCCGGTTCGTCGAGTTCACCCACCTGCTCTCGGACCTGAAGCGCACGTTCGACCAGCGGCACACGAGCGTCGCCGACATCCTCGACGAGGTCATGGACTGCGACGTCCTGGCCATCGACGAGCTGGGGAAGGGACGCTGCACCGAGTGGGAGCTCCAGGTCCTCGACGAGCTGGTCAGCCGCGCGTACAACGGCCAGATCACGCTCGTCGGGACGACCAACTACATGCCGGGCCCCGCCACCGGGCGAGCGCCCCGGAACCTGTCGCTCGTCGGGTCGGGCTCGGCCAAGGAGAAGGAGGACGCCCAGACGCTGGGCGACCGCGTCTCCGACCGTGTGTACAGCCGCCTGACCGAGATGGTGGAGTTCAAGCCCATCGGCCTCACCCGCATCGACCACCGCCAGCTGCCGTGACCGATCTCGCGCGCCTGGCGCGTGCTCTCGACGGCATCGAGGACGACGCGAAGTCGCTCTCCTGGAACGCCGAGCGCCCGTGGAAGCCGAGCAGCCACCTGTGGGTCGAGGGACACGTCCCGGTCGTGGACCTGCACGACCTGTCGATCAAGCTCGCCCTCGAAGTCACCGAGCGGGTGATCCAGATCGCCGAGGAGCTCGAGAGCGGCGCGGTCCACTTCATCACCGGCCGCGGCAAGCATGCGATCGACGGCCGGTCTCGCCTGCGCGAGGCGGTCGGCGAGGTCCTGCTCGAAGCCACCGAGGACCGGGAGTGGGACCTGCGAGAGCCTCGGGCCGGCCGCATCACGCTGATCGTGGACGCCGAGGTCGTACCACCGGCGGCCAAGGGCAGCCTGGACTGGTGGGTCTGGGGGATCCTGGCGGCGTTCCTGGCGCTGGCCGTCTACGCCGCGCCGATGGTCGGTGTGCCGCTGATGGTCGTCGTCCTGGCCTGGGTCACCTGGAACCGCTTCCTGAAGAGCTGACGCCGGCGTCTACTCCTCGCCCTTGTCCTGGAGTTCGAGCGCGTCCTTCCGCTTCTTCGCGCTGTCCTTGACCTTGCCCTCGATGCCGAGGCGCACGTCGCGGACGATCTCGGCCTTGCGGCGGGTCCAGGCGCGCGTCGGGTCGAGCTTCAGCGCGTCGGCGTATGCGTAGTAGGCGCCGTCCCAGTCGCGGTCGTCGAACAGCGCGTCCCCGCGCAGGGTGAGCTCCTCGGCCAGCGGCTCGCTCGCGTCCAGCACCGCGTCGTCGTGGTGGTCGTGCACGCGGGCCTCGACCAACCAGCGAATGCGGCTCTCCTCCTCGGCAGCGGCCTCCGCGCGACCGACGTAGCAACGGGCGGCCGCGGTCCCGACGGCGTCCTCGCGCTGGGTCCGCCACCGACGGTCCTTCCACAGGTGGTAGCGAGCCTGGCGCCAGGCCTCGAGCCCGGCCTCGCACTGCCCTTCGGCCAGGAGCTCGATCGCGCGGTCGTGATCTTCGACCGCGGCGTCCTCGGCCAGCGCACGCGAAGTGATCTCGACCGGGGCATCAAGCCACAGCACGCCGTCGGAGAAGCGCTCGTCCTCGCTCACGGCCTGCAGGACCTGCCCCGTCGCCTGGTCCATGACGATGAGTCCCAGGCGGTAGGTGCCCTCACCCAGGTCCTCGGACAGGTCGAAGTCGTACCGATTGCGGATGTGCTCAGACGCCTTCCAGCTGTCCACGTCGTACCAGTCGTACGCCGGCGGGAGCGACGTCAGAGCGCGCTGACCGGCGCCGTCATCGAGCACCGCGTAGACCCGCAGTCCTTCCTTCCGGTACCCAGCCCGGAGCCAGTACTCGACGAACAGCTTGCCGGCCTGGGGCACCACGGGAGAGACGACCTCGAGGCCCTCGACCTCGACCCCCCGCTGGAGCTTCACGCTAGCGTAGTCCGCGCCCTCGTAGGCGGGACGGACGAAGATGTTCTTCCGCACGTGGTTGCCGATGTGCAGCGCGGTCCGGCCCGTCGCGTAGCCGGGGATCTCGATGTAGTCCTGCTTCCACTCGGGGTGGGACTTGATCTTGGTCTTGTTGGCCCAGCCGCCGTGCTGGTGCGCGAAGTCCGGAGCGCTCTCCTGGATCACGTACTCGCGGATGAAGGCCTTCTGGTAGTTGTGCCGGGCCATCGACACGTCCACGAGGCCCGCCACGTCGACGATGCGCCAGTCCGTGTAGAACATGTGCGCGCCCATGTCGACGTCGAACAGGGTGACCCGCTCGAGGTGCAGACGCTCCTGCACCCAGGTCATGTACTTGACCCGCTGGTAGACGTTGCTGACGCTGGTCTCGGGGCTCGGCGCGGCGTGGATCGACTGCCAGAGGTTGGGCACGATCAACAGCGCCGTGAGCACGACGGCGTAGACGCCTCGCAGCGGCACGCGACCGAGCCTCCTGGCGCCGCCCGGGAGCAGGAGAAGGAGCTCGCCCAGCCCCAGGCCGAGCAACACGAACACCGGCACCGCCAGGTAGCTGAAGAAGCGCCACTGCTTCATCCAGTCGCCGCCCGAGTAGACGACGAAGAACAGGCCGGCGCTGGCGAGCAGAACCACCATCAGCTTCGCGAGCGCGGTCCGCTCGGTCTGGGCCACCGTCGCCAGGAAGACGAGCCCGCCGCCCAGGCCGACCGCGTAGAGCATCACGTCCTTCGGCAGTCCGAACATCCCGAGCAGGATGACGCCCACGCCGATGAGCGAGAGGCCGATGCGGCGGACCGCGGTGCCAGGGGTCAGCGCCGTGGTGAGCAGGCTGACCGAGGCGAGCACGAAGATGGTGCGGGTCCGGTCCCAATGTCGCTGCAGGTACGCGAGCCAGTCCGGGTCGAAGTCGGCCGGCACGCCGGAGCGCCCCTCCCAGACCAGGAAGACGACGCCGAGGACGGTCGCCAGGACCACCAGCCAGCGGCGCTTGTCACGGAGTCCGACCAGCCCGACCGCGAAGAGCGGCGCCACGTAGGCGATGCCGAAGGCCGAGGCCCAGTTGACCGCGTACTTCCAGCCGCGCGTGTTCCAGGCCCACGGACGGAAGCGGTTCTCGCCGTCCATCTTGGCGTAGTAGGTGTTGGGGAACGCCCACGCGAAGTAGTCGTACCGCCAGGCGTGGTACGCGGCGAGCGGGATGAAGAAGACGCCCAGCCAAAGCCCAATCGGCTTCACGACGTTCCGGTCGCGGACCGCGGCGAGCAGTCGGATGAGCCCGGCGGCCGCGGCGTAGACGATGCCCTCGGGCCGCGTGATGGCCAGGCCGAGGAACAGCACGGCCGACCACGGCATCGCGAGCGCTTCGTTCTTGCGGCTCTCGACCAGGACCCGCCAGGCGCCGGCCGCCATCAGCACGCAGAACAGGCCGTTCTCTAGTCCGCTCGCGCACCACACGGCGAAGGTGGTGCTGGCCGCCAGGAAGACGGGGGGCAGCATCGGCACGTGGTCGTCGGCGTCGGGCCGACACTCCCGCGCGAGCAGGTACGACAGCGGCAGGCACATGGCCCCGAAGACCGCGCCCATGATCTTGACCGAGGTCCAGCCGCTGACGCCGACCAGCATCCACAGCCCGATGAGCCAGGTCCACAGGGGGTTGCTGAAGCCCTCGACGCGCTCGCCCCCGGCGTAGGTGACCCAGCCCTCGCCCGCGACGAAGTTCCGCGCGTAGGCGATCGAGATGCCCGCGTCCTCGATGTAGAAGACGGCGTAGCAAAGAAAGTGGGCGACGAAGCCGACGACCAGGAGCGCCAGGCCGTAGGCGTGGATCCGCTCGCGGCCCGACAGAGTCCCCCACCACCGCTCCAGCGGAGCGAACATCCGGGCGCCCAGGCGCCGAACGGGAGCGGGGACGATGTGCATGACTCGGGTCCAGAAGGCGGCCAGCGCCTGTCGCATCGGGGCTTCTACCCGGTCAGCGACGGCGCCGCTTCCACGGCTTCGGCGAGAGCTCACCCTTGAGCGCTCGTCGAGCGCGGGAGCTCGCTCGTCGGACGAGGCGACCACGCAGCCCCTCGAGGATTCGGTCGAGCTCCACCGGGTCCGGCCGGTCGGTCAGGAGCAGCATCGACGCCGCCCTACGAGCGCGCTCGACCTCGGGGTCATCGCAGTCTCGACCCAGCAGCTGGACCGCTCGACCCGCCAGACGGGGACGGCCAGCCGCAAGCGCAGCGCGCACCACATCGACGATGAAGTCGTCGTCGTCCAGCGACGCGATGAGCGCGTCCTCGGCCGCGGTGGAGCGCTCCGGAAGCACGCTACATCGTCTTCTTGACGCCGCCCGCCTGCTTCTCCTTGGCCGCCTTGCGGGCCGCCATCTGCTTCTTCAGCTCGTCGAGCTGGGACTTGGCGGCGACGTTGGCGCTCTTCTTCTTGATCTTGGCGAGCTTGTCGTCGAGCGACTGACCCTTGATCTCGGCGCCGACGTCGGCCTGGGCCTGCAGCTTCTCGACGTGCTCACGCACGTTCTCGAGCGCCTTGATGTCGGCGTCCGTGGAGAGCCCGTCGAGTGTCTCCTGGATCGTGATCCGCGCTTCGGCGTTGGCCTTCTTCGCGAGGACCGCCTGCTTCTCGCGCTTGAGCTTCTCGATCTCGCCCTGGAACGCGATGAGACCGGACTTGGCCTCCTCGGCCTGGCTCCCGACCTTGTCGAGCTCGCCGGTCACCTGGGCGATCTTGGCGGTCAGCTCGTCCTTCTTCTGGATCAGGACCAGCGCGACGTCGTCCTCGCCCTCCTCGACCGCGACCGGGATCTGGATCTGGATCTCGGCCAGCTCCGACTCGGCCTGCTCGAGCTCAGCGGAGAGCTTGTTGCGCAGGTAGACGATGCCGCTGACCGCCTTCTTGAGGTCGCGATGCTTCTTGATCCGCTCCTCGATGGCGGACTCGTAAACAGCTTCGGGGTTGCTCTGCTCCACCTCGGAGACCCAGAGGGAGATGAACCCCTTCCAGACGTTGGCGATGCGGTCGAAGAAGCCCATGGAAAGTCCTCGGCCCGCGCGACGGGGCCCGTAAGTATTTCGACTTTAAAGCCTCCCCCATGGGGAGGCAAGGCAGCCAGGGTACGCCCCCGATCGCATCCCTATTGCTTCCCGAGCCATGCTCCGAGCAGACCCGATCCCAGGCAGAGGCCCACGGTCAGGCCAACGTTCAGTGCGGCCAGCCCCGCCTGGCCCGACTCGAGCTTCGCCAGGGTGTCCTGGTTGAACGTCGAATACGTCGTGAACCCGCCCATCAGCCCGGTGCCGACCAGGAGCTTCCAGGGATCGGGGACGCCGCGCGCGACAAGGAATGCCAGGCCGAAGCTGCCCACGACGTTGACGATCCAGGTGCCCCACATTCCTGGAACGAGGAGCGAGACACCCCAGCGCAGGCTCGCGCCGAGGCCGCCACCCAGGAAGACGTAGAGCAGGTGCGTCGGGGTAGCCATCTCGATCCGGATATAGGGCGGCTGTGATCGTACTCCTCTCCGCGCTCGCCCTCGCCGACACCGGGTATCCGGACGGCCCGCTCCCACTCGTGACCGCGGACGCGGGCGACGACTTCATGGCCTACCCGGGCCAGGTGATCGAGCTGAACGGGACCGGCGATGGAGACAGCGAGCTGGACTACGCCTGGCGACGGGTGGGCGGTCCTCCGGCCGAGCTGGACGACGCGACCCTTCCGAACGCGCGCTTCACCGCGAACGAGGCCGGCACCTACACGTTCGAGCTGATCGTGAACGCCGGGGCCGAGGCCTCGCTGCCCGACTCGGTGTCGGTTGTCATCGTGCACACCGACGCCGGCACGCTGCACGACACGGGCTGCAACGTCGCGGGGCTGGGCGGCGCCTGGTTCCTGGGGCTGCTGGCGCTGTCTCGTCGGACGCGCCGGGAAGATCAGGCGAGCTAAGGACAGCTCACGAGCCCGTCCGTGATCCGGAAGGCCAGCTGGGCACCGGCGGAGAGCTGGACGCTGCACGGGCCGTTCTCGCCGGTCGGGAACGTCACGCCCACCGTCGACACGCCCGAGCTGAACTGGCCGCTGCCCGGGGTCGTGATGCTCTGCCCCTGGATGTCGATCTGGGCACCGGCCGGAAGGCTCACGAGCCGCACGGTGACAGGCAGGCCCGAGGGAATCTCAACGGGCTCCTCGACCGGAGGGACCTCCTCGACCGCAGGCGTCTCCGGCTCCGTCCGCGTCTCGGTCGCGGGCTCGGTCCGCGTCTCGGTGACGACCGGGGCCCGAGGCTCCTCGCGCGGGGTCTCGGCCTCTTCGGGTCGGGCCTTCGCGGCGCGCTCCTGGTTCCGGCGGCGCTGCTCGAGCTCCTGTTCCCGCCGGGAGGGTCCCTCATCGGTGGGCTGGGTGATCGCCGGCTCGGGGGCTGGCGTGGTGTTCACCAGGAACGCCGCGGACAGCCCGAACACGGCGGCGAGCGCGACCGCGACCCCGAGGACGATCGGCACCACCATCGAGCGCTTCCGAGCCGGAGGAGGAGGAGGCGGCGGCGGGGCTACGTGCGTCCGACCGCGCAGCGCTGAGTCCGACATGGTCGGCTCGATCGGGACGTGAGGCAGCCGCTCGCGCTTTCGATAGGCCGGCTCGACCACGGACTCGGCGAACTGGTCGAGGTTCATCGTCCCGCGCGGCATGCGCATCAGGAACTCGCCGCACAGCCGCTTCATGTCGGCGGCCGTCGGGCGACGGTCCGGCTTGTAGCGGACGCACTTCTCGACCAGCTTCCGGACCGCCTTGATCGTCGCGGCGTCGGTCACCGTCGGGCTCCGCAGCTCGCCGATCCGTTCCTTCTTCCGCTCGGCGTGCCGGTCGGGGTCGACCGACAGCTTGCCCATCGCCACCCCGGCCACCAGCTCGTAGAGCGTCGCGCCCAGCGCGTAGATGTCGACGGCCGGGTTGGACTCCAGGCCGTCGTACGCCTCGGGCGACATGTAGAGCGGCGAGCCCATGGTCAGCGAGCTGGTCCTCGCCTCGCGAGCGCCGTAGTCCGCTCGGGCCGTGCCGAAGTCCAGGACCTTCACGGCCCCGGCGACGCTGACGATGATGTTGCTGGGCTTGATGTCCCGGTGCACGACGCACAGCGGCTCGTCCTCACCCGGCGGGGCGCGGTTGTAGGCCGCGTCCAGGGCCGAGGCGATCTTCTGGACGATCGCCACCGCCACGCCAACGGGGAATGGGCCGTGGGCGCGGACGATCTGGTCGAGCGTGAGCCCCTGCACGTGCTCCATCACGACGGCGGGACGGCCCTCGATCTCCGTGAGCTGCTCGACCCGCACGATGTTGTCGTGGTTCAGCCGAGCCAGCAGCACCGCCTCGTCGCGGGCCCGGGTCAGGATCTCCGGGTTGTCGGCCCAAGACGCCTTGAGCACCTTCAAGACGAGGGTCCGCGCCAGCGCGCCTTCTTCGACGCGCGCGACGTAGACGGTCCCGAACGACCCCTCGCCGAGGGTTTCGAGGATCGTGGTGCTCTCGGGGAGACCCACTCGATGCTCCGGTGCGTGGAGAGACTACACCGAGGTCAGGGTGTACAGGCAGCCGGTGTTCCGGGTGTGCCGTGTTCCTCGTACGAGCCGGAGCTGTAGTACAGCGCGTCGTACTCGCCGGTGACGCTGCACCAGTAGGTCCCGGAGTCGTTGTACGTGGCCGTCGTGTAGCTGGATCCGAGCTCGATCGAGTAGCCGTCGTTGCTGTCCGGCCAGTCGCTGCCGTTCTCGAAGTCGACCGTGTCGACCGTGGTCCCGAGGATGCTCAGAATCAGCGTTCCCTGTGTGTCGAGCTGCCACGAGGAGTTGTAGGTCGAGCCCGCGGCGCTGCTGCCGTTCTGGTTCGTCCCGTACTCGTAGTCGCAGATGTACGAGCTGTTGTCGAACGTGTCGTCCGAGTAGCAGATCACGGCGTAGTCGAAGGCCGGGACCACCGCGCCGCCCACGCCGATGACGAAGCTGTTGCCGTCCTCTTCGAAGGTCCAGCCGTCCAGGTAGATGTCCGAGCTCGTCTTGTTGAGCAGCTCGATCCACTCGCCCTCGGGCTCGGAGTAGCTCGGGTTGTACATGATCTCGGTCACGATGAGATCGCCAGCGGAGAAGCAGCCCTCGTCGGCCACGTCGTTGCAGTCCTGGTCGACGCCGTCGCAGGCCTCGGTGGCCCCCGGGTAGACCGAGCTGTTGCTGTCGTCGCAGTCCGTGTTGGGTGAGCTCCACCCGGTGGGACCGTCACAGTAGGTGCCCGAGCTCGCGTCCTCGTCGCCGACTCCGTCGCCATCGCTGTCGGTGGACCAGGTCGTCTGTCCGCTGACCGAGCTGTCGTCGTCGTCGGACAGGCCGTCGCAGTCCTCGTCCGTGTTCCCGACGTCGCAGATCTCGGTGGCGCCGGGGTTCACGCCGCCCGAGGTGTCGTCGCAGTCGGTCCCAGCGGTCACGCCCGTGGCCGGGGAGTCCTTGCCGTAGCCGTCGCCGTCCACGTCGGTCATGCACGAGCTGCTGGAGTCGTTCTCGGCCGAACCCGGGAACGTCCAGCCATCGGTGTCGTCGCAGTCCTCACCGCTCTTCGAGCTGGACCCGTCCCAGCCGCCGGCGTCGATCGTGCAGTCGACGTAGCCGTCGCTGTCGCCGTCGATCTCGTCGACCGGGGTCCGCCCGTCACAGTCGTTGTCCTGGCCGTCGCACAGCTCGGTGGCCCCGTCGTACACGGTGTTGTCGGTGTCGTCGCAGTCCTCGAAGTCCGGCGTGCTGCCGCCGTCCCAGCCGCCGCTGTCCTCGGAACACTCGACCGCGCCGTCGCCGTCGCCGTCCTGCTCCTCGCTGTCCAGGTTGCCGTCGCAGTCGTTGTCCTGACCGTCGCACAGCTCGCTGGCCCCACCGTACACGGTGTCGTCGGACTCGTCACAGTCGTCGCCGCCGACCACGCCGCCGCTGCCGTCCCAGCCACCGGCGTCCAGGCTGCACTCGACGTAGAGATCGCCGTCGGTGTCGTTCTCGTCGCTGGGGATGGACCCGTCGCAGTCGTTGTCCTGACCGTCGCACAGCTCGCTGGCGCCGTCGTAGACCGTGCTGTCGCCGTCGTCGCAGTCCTCGTCGTCGTGGACGGAGCCGTCGCCGTCCCAGCCGCCGGCGTCGAAGGTGCAGCCGACCCGGCCGTCGGCGTCGCCGTCCACCTCTTCGGTCGGGATGGAGCCATCGCAGTCGTTGTCCTGACCGTCGCAGACCTCGCTGGCGCCGTCGTAGATGCTGCCGTCGCTGTCGTCGCAGTCGTCGTCGTCGGTGACCAAGGCGTCTCCGTCCCAGCCGCCGGCGTCGAAGGTGCACTCGACCGCCCCGTCGCCGTCGCCGTCCACCTCGTCGCTCGGGATGGAGCCGTCGCAGTCGTTGTCCTGACCGTCGCACAGCTCGCTGGCGTCGCCGTAGACCGTGGCGTCCATGTCGTCGCAGTCGGTGCCGTCTTCGGTCGTGTAGGTCGAGTCGGCATCGCACTGGTCCGACGATGAGCTCGCGTCGCCGTCGCCATCGCCGTCGCTGTCCACGTACCAGGTGGTCTGCCCCGTCGCCGAGGAGTCCAGGTCGTCGGCGGACAGGTCACAGTCCTCGTCGGTGTCGTCGTCGTCGCAGACCTCGGTCGCGCCCGGGTTCACCTGGCTGTCCTCGTCGTCGCAGTCGCTGCTGTCGTCGACGTAGCCGCTGGGCTGGTCGCACTGATCGAGGCTGTCCGAGGGGTCGCCGTACCCGTCGGAGTCTGTGTCGCCGTACCAGGTGGTCGGGTCGATCGCGTCGGCCTCGTCCGTCTCGCCGTCGCAGTCGTCGTCGTGGCCGTCGCAGTACTCGTCCGCCCCGGGCCAGGTGTCGGCGTCCGAGTCGTCGCAGTCGCTGGCGTCGGCGGTGGTGTACTCGCCGATGGCATCGCAGGCGGAGTAGCCGCTGTCGTGCATGTCGCCGTAGGTGTCGGCGTCGCGGTCCGGGAACCAGACGCTCAGACCGACCGCGCTGTCGTCGTTGTTGTCCGCGGTCCCATCGCAGTCCTCGTCGACGTCCGCGTCGTCGCAGACCTCGGTCGCCCCCGGGTGGATGTCCGCGTCCGCATCGTCGCAGTCCCCGCCGACCTCGCCGGTCCGCTGGACGTACTCCGAGGTGTCGTGGCCGTCCTCGTCGACATCCCACTCGCCGTCGGCGCCGTAGCAGTCCGCGTCGACGGCGTCATACGGCGCATCGGTGGCGCCCGGGTAGCAGTCGCCCGGCCCGGGGTCGGGCAGGCCGTTGAGCGCGACGTAGTCCTCGGGCCGAGCGTCGGCGTCGTCGAAGCAGTCCCCCGCGTTCACATGCGCCGGGAAGTCACTCCAGGTGGGGCAGCTGTCGCGGTAGGCGTCGGTGACGTAGCCGTCGCCGTCCTTGTCCCCGTCGTTGCCATCGCAGTTCGCGTCGAAGCAGTCGTACCAGGTGTCCTCGGCGTCGGGCCCGATGAAGGCGTCCAGGTCGTCGCAGTCGTCCCCGCCGTAGGCGGTGGAGTCCGCCCCGTCCTCGTCCTGGTCGTAGTCCGAGTTGCCGGCGCAGTCCGAGTCGACGCCGTCGTACCAGGCGTCACCAGCCCCCGGGTAGACGAGCGCATCGGTGTCGTCGCAGTCCTCGCCCCCGTACTCGCTCGAGTCGACAAAGTCCCCGTCCTGGTCGTAGTCCGAGTCGTCGAGACAGTCGCCGTCGATACCGTCGTACCAGACCTCCTCGGCGCCGGGGTAGGCGATGGACTCGGTGTCGTCGCAGTCGTCCCCACCGTGCTCGAGCGCGTCGTGGCCGTCGCCGTCCTGGTCGTAGTCGGAGCCGCCCGAGCAGTCCTGGTCGATGCCGTCGTACCAGACCTCTTCCGCGTCCGGGAAGATGTCGCCGTCGCCGTCGTCGCAGTCGCCGGCGAGCGCGGTGACGCCGTCGCCGTCGCCGTCCTCCATGGACCACGACGTGAAGCATCCGAGAAGAAGGAGCGCGACCACCTCAGAACCCCCAGGTCACGGCGCCCGTCAGGCCGCCTCGCACGTACCGATCCTGCTCGAGCTGGAGCGCGCTGACCTCGGCGCCGACGCGGACACCGATGGGATCGAGGTCCAGCGTGTAGCCGCCGGACACCACCGGCTCGATGGCCCCGGAGAGCCAGGCCCCACCGACCCGAAAGTCGACGGACTTCACGAAGACCGAGAGCTCCCCCGCGGCGCCATAGGCCAGGTCGCCGGCGAAGGTCGGGGACTCGGTGGGCTCGGTCATGGGGAGCATGCCGGGCGTGAACCCGACGACCGGACCCGCGGCGAGCTGCCAGGTCCACGAGGGGCTCCCAGCGACGCCGACCATGACGCGGCCGCGGTTCAGGAGCGCGGCCCGCCCCTCGGTGTTGGGAGGGCCCATCCCGACCTCGGCCAGGACCCGGAAGCGTCGTCCGTAGCGGAGTCGAAGGCGCCCCTCGGGCAGGCCCATCCAGCCCGTGAACGAGGTCTCGCCGTCACTCACGTCGGCCTGGGCGATGTGGTAGCCGCCGGACGCGACGAGCTGGCCGCTGCTCTCGATCGGCACGTAGAAGATGGGTGGGGCGGTGATGCCCGGACGCTCCTTCTTCTCCCGGCCCTTCCGGTCGCCGGTGCGGACCTCGACCATGAGCGAGTCGTCGCCTGCAGGCTCGTCGTCGCCGCTCCCGATCTCCGTCGGGCTGCCGTCGCCGACGTGGGCGTAGCCACCGGGCTCGAGCACCACGGCCTCGGACAGCCAGACGTCCTCGGCACGCCACTGGACGACGTGCCAGCCCGGGGCGATGTCGTTCAGGCCGAGGTCGTAGTGGACCTCGCCGTCGAGCACGAGGACGCTCGGGTCCCAGCGGAACGTGATGTCCAGGGTGGCGGGGTGGGCGTCGTCGGCGAGCACCGCGATGAGGGCGGCGGCGACGTCGGGGCCGTACAGCGGCTCGTTCGCCTTGGCGCCAGCGAGACCTGCGGCCCGCCACAGGTAGATGTCCGCCTCGGTGGGATCGCCGTTCGCGAGCATGGCGTAGGCGGCGCGGGCCATGAGGACACCGGACAGGTCCTCCTTCAGGATGGGGCCTTGGACACAGTTCGCGGCGACGAACTCCAGGTCCTGGAGGACGCTGATGAGGTCCGGTTCGGCGAACGCGACCCGCTCCTTGACCGCTTCGACCTTGTCGTGGAAGCGCTCAGGGGTCGGATGCGACGGGCAGTCGTCAGCCCAGGCAAGGCTGGTGAGCAGAAGGAACACGGTCATCGGCCGAGCAAGGCGAAAGCATACCGCAGGTCTGTCCGGAGTTCCGGACCGCTATCGTCCGCGGCACGGCTGGTACCCTTCGGCATGTTGTTGCTCTAGTACACCGACACAGGGGTTCTGACCGGTCACGCCGCCAGCAGTGGCGACTCCGTCTCGATGATGTCGGGGTAGTGCCGGGCGAACTTCTGGCGGGCTGCCTCGATGTCGAACATCCACCGGATGGTCGCCTCTT